>CASBRD010000141.1 GCA_949128025.1 Oscillatoriales cyanobacterium PMM_0008
ATGAACAATGAACAATGAACAATGAACAATGAACAATGAACAATGAACAATGAACAATGAACAATGAACAATGAACAATGAACAATGAACACTAAAATGTTGGTTTGTGACCGATGGCAGTATACAAACATTCAACGTTCGCAAACGTGAGTCGGATCGTCTGCGCGTTCAGCATACTCCAATCCCCTTGCCAAACGCCAAGCAAAAATAGCAGGCAAACCCTTTTCAATAATCGCAGCACAAGTTTTTTGATAGTCGTATTCCACTTCCCGTAGCGTCACTTCTTCCGTTTCGGAATTGTAAATAACATAAGTTGCATTCGGGCGTCCGTGACGGGGTTCTCCCACCGAACCAACATTGACAATTTTCTTCAAAGGTGTTGTAAAACTTAAAGACTTTTTTCCCTCTCCATATTTTACTTTAATTTCTAGCTGACTGGCATCAAGAGTGCGAATGTAAGGAACGTGAGTGTGACCGCAAAAGAGAACATCTGCATTTGTAGAAAGTACCCGTTCTAATGCCAAAAAAGCATCGAGTTCTGGCAGTAAATACTCGTGGTTGCTGTGAGGACTTCCATGCACAAAACAGAGATTTTCCTCCCGCACAGTATGAGGCAATTCTGCTAAAAATTCCCGGTCTTCGGGATAAAGGTGCTGCTGCGTCCACTCATGAGCTAACTTACTCCGCTTTTCCGCTAACAAAGAAGGATAACTGCATTCACAGGCGTTAAGTCCCTCCACGATATCTTCATCCCAACATCCCTGACAGGTGGGAATATCCAAAGAGCGAATTTGCTCAACAACTGCATGGGGAAAAGGGCCATATCCTACCAAATCTCCCAAGCAAAATATTTTCTCAGCTTTTTGATCGTCGATATCCAATAAAACGGCGTCCAAGGCTTCATAGTTGCCGTGAATGCAGGACATAACGGCTATTTTCATTCCTAAATCTCCTCGAATTGTTGTGACATTTGTTGTTGATAGTGTTGCAGTTCGGTATCTGAAAGGCAACAATCTTTGATGGTTTGCGCTAATGATTTTTGGTCTAGATTTGGTCCGAAAATTTCTAACCCGCTGAAACCTTCGGGACGACCTTCTAGCAAACGGGGGAGGGTTAATTCGATGAATGAATCTCCCTGAATTCCGGGGGTAAATTCACCGTAAATACAGCGTCCATCTGCTAGATTTAAGATAGCTTTGGCTCGCTCGACTTGGCCGTAAGCTTCTTGAATTAGTTCGTACCAAAAAGCATTGAGACTGTCAGGATCGATCGCTTGTCCGGTCATGGGTACGCGCCAGAGTTGAGATGTGCTGGGTAAGGTTTCTGCCCCTCCACCAGGGATGATTTCGTTCGCCCATTCATGCCATTCAGTGTTTTTTAGTTTGCTTGATACGACGGCGACGCGATGGTGGGGGATATCTCCAATAAGTTTGTCGATTTCTGATAGTTCTAGGTAAAATCCTATCTCGATGTAGGCGGAATATCCGTCTGCCAATAGTTTGGCTAATTCCAATTCTTGACCGTCAGTTAAGGTTTGGCACTGAGGAAATTCGGCGGCAATTATTGTTTGGTCGATTGGCACGTTGCCGTTACCGGGACTGAAGTATACCACCGGATTAGATGTGTCATCTAGATGGTGGCGAATCCAGGTTGTTTTGCCAGCCCCCGGTGGCCCTGCAACGAGGGTTATCGCACTTTTGCTCATCGCAATTATTCTCCACCAACTAAATTGAAAAAACAACTCCTTGCCCCAATAGTTACTTTTGTCTCTGGGAACAGGTTTTGAACTGCCATTGCCAAAACGTGAGCGCAAGTATGGTGAATCCGCCGTAAGGTTTCGGCGTCCCTCGGCCTTGGGCTTTGGCTGGATTGAAGCTGTGTTGGGTAACTGACCATAGACAAGAGGGTAATAATGATTCTCATTATAATACAAATTCAGATCGATCTTTACAGCCCTTTGAGTGAGGTACAGAGAAACCCGGTTTCTTGGAGAAACTCCTGTGTCGGCGATCGCTCTCTTCGTGCCATTCAACTATGAACCACGAATAATTTAGAGATTTTTGGATATCCGATCGCAAACTATCACCTACAATTCCTATCTCAACATCAGGGCCACTTCTTTGGCAAAGTAAGTCAAAATCAAATCCGCACCAGCGCGTTTAATGCTGTTGAGAGTTTCCAAAATCACCTTTTTTTCATCAATCCAACCGACATTACCAGCAGCTTTAATCATCGCGTACTCGCCGCTGACGTTATATGCTGCTATTGGTAAATTAGTTTCTAGCCGAATTTGATGGATAATATCCAAATAAGCAAGTGCGGGTTTTACCATCACGATATCTGCACCTTCGGCAATATCTAACGCAACTTCTTTCAACGCTTCCCTAGCATTAGCTGCATCCATTTGATATGTCTTTTTGTCGCCAAATTTCGGTGCAGAATCTAAAGCGTCGCGAAAAGGGCCATAATAGGCAGAAGCATACTTAGCCGAGTAAGCGAGAATTCCGACATTGATGTATCCTTCTGCATCTAAGGCTTTTCTAATCGCGCCTACTCTTCCGTCCATCATATCGGAAGGTGCTACCATATCTGTGCCAGATGCTGCTTGGGAAAGAGCCATTTTCACCAGAACTTCTACGGAGGAGTCGTTCAGGATTGTGCCGTTTTCATCGATTAAACCATCATGTCCGTGGGTGGTGAAGGGATCGAGCGCTACATCGGTAATTACTACAATGTCGGGTACTGCTTGTTTAATCGATCGCACTGTCTGCTGTACGAGTCCTTCTGGATTGTAGCTTTCGCTGCCAGTATCGTCTTTTTTGCTTTCGGGGATGACTGGGAAAAGCGCGATCGCATTTATCCCCAATTCCCAACATTCTAATACCTCTTTTACCAATAAATCCAGGGCATAGCGGTAGCATCCCGGCATTGATGCTATTTCAACTTTTTGCCCCTCTCCTTCCATCACAAACAGCGGATAAATCAGGTCATTAACGGTCAAATGCGTTTCCCGTACCATTCTCCGCAAGGCAGGTGTGCGACGCAAGCGACGGGGGCGATGAAGTAAGTCAGTCAAAGGTGAGGTATGGGCCTTTGTCATAGCGGTGGGGTGACAATCTTCACTTTATTATATAATGATTCTCATTATATAGCGCGTCTAAATGAATTGTACAACCCGTGCAGCCCAGAAACCCGGTTTCTTACACCTGTACAAATGATTTAGACGCGCTATGTAATAAAGTTGAGTCTATTTACGCAGTAGTTTGTGAAAACAGTGCTTTACTCGAAATCTACGTACTTTTCTAAACCCTGAATTTGAGGGTCTGGGAATTGTTTGATGACGCGCCACAAAACAGTATAACTGCCATCTTGTCGGCGATAAACTGGTCGAAAGGCGATGAGTAAATCGATGCTGGGCGTTTCTAGTAACGCATTGAGATTGCGGCGCTGACTGCGGGAAATGCGATCGCCATTTAGAAGAATTTCTGGCAACTGAAACTGGATAGTCCTGACTAGATAAGTATGATTTAGCACGGCAGTAGCTTCAGTAAGGATAGTTTCGGACAAGCCAAAATTTTGTTGTTTTCCAGTAATAAATCTTCTGCGGTCTGCTTGCAATGGGTCTAACTGATTGGGCGGTTGATAAGTGAGAAAAAATTGTTGTGTAGAAACGGAAACATCGGTTAAGGAGGAATCGATATTTTCTAAAGGAATATCGCCCAAATCTACCATAAAGCCATAATTTAGTTCTCGCTGCACAATCTGGAAATTGTTATCTGCAATCTGAATTTCGAGTTGGGGCGTAAATCCATCGAAGGGCTTGAATAAAGGTGGGAAAGAAAAACGTTCTGCGGTGGTGGGAAAGAGGCGATTGCGTAGCTTATCTCGATCTTGGCGGTAAAATTCAGCGTTGAGAATGCGGGCTATCCCTGTATTAGGTATGGAGAGAAATTGGTTGTATGGCTCAACTTCAGTGGGATAAAGAGCGTAAGGGTTGTTTGGATCGATTAAGCTAACTTCATCTGGAACGATAAATTCGGTTCCGCGTGGAAAATTTCTTTGTGCTTGCGCTAATAATGTTTTGGCGGCTAAGAGAGGGGTATTTGCCTGCACTGGAGGTACGATCGCAGGTGGAAACGGGGGCACATAATCGGCGATCGCATTTTTACCAGTTCTACCAATTAGGGTTGGTTCTGCGGGGGGCAGATCGGGTAACGGCGATAATCGAGGTGTTGGCGGTACAGAAATGTCGCCGCGTACAATTGGAATGCCTAAAATAGGGTCGCGTCGGCTAGAGGTAAATTCCCCCACTCCATCAAGCATAACCAGACGATGGTCGAGTACTGGTCGAAGGGAATCTAGTTTCTGGGTAGAATTATAGAGGAAGCAGTAAACTCGTACCTGTTCTGCACTCAGAGATCCAACTGCTGGCAAATCATCAAAGGTAGCGGTAGCAGTAGGGGCGCAAAGGACGTTTGGAAATTGGTAGTAGTCTTTGAGCAAGCGATCGACAGATGATGTGTGCAGGAAGAGTTGTCCTCGAACAGATCTAACTTGGTTGGGATCTGGACTGAGCATAGCTCTTTCAATCTCGGCAATCAAATAAATCTGTTTCTGCACCAGTTCTTGCGCTGGCGGCCAAAAATCTGGCGGTTCGCTGGGCTGGAAAATTATTGATGGGTCTTGGACTGCTAGGACTTTCAGGGGTTGGGACAGCAAACCTAGCATCAAAAGTAGTGAGAAGTAATAGCGCATTTCCTTCAATTTTAGATTTTAGATTTTAGATTTTAGATTTTAGCCCCTAGCTCCTAGCCCTTAAAATAAAATCAGTTCATCAATATCATCACCAGTTATGCCAAGTTTACTTGTGGATGCCAAAAACTTGCTCTGTGACTTAATCGCTCGCTATCGCTCCCAAGTTGACTATTTGGCGATTCGACTGGAAGAAGCCGAAGGGACTGATATTTTCCTGCGAGGAGACAAGATAGAAACGCTTTCCCAAGGCATCTCAATTGGTGGACAGGTTAGAGCTTGTTATAAAGGAGGTTGGGGTTTTGCCAGCTTCAACCAACTTTCGACACTAAAAGAACGAGTTGAAGAAGCGATCGCAGCTGCGCGGATAGTCGGAGATGAAGAAACTATTCTAGCTCCTGTAGATCCCGTCCAGGATATCGTAACACTGCCTCTTACCGGCACCGATCCGCGTAAAATACCCTTAGCTGACAAAAAAGCATTATGCGATCGCTACACCGAAATTCTCCGCAGCGTAGATAAGCGAATTACCACCACCTCCGTGCTATACAGCGACAGCGCTCAGCGGATCTTTCTGGCCACCTCCGAAGACACTATGCTAGAGCAATCTTGGGTGGATATGGAAATGCGCTTTGCCGCCACCGCACGGAATGGCGACACCGTACAAACCGGACGAGAAACCACAGGTTCCCGCAAAGCATACGAAGATTTAACCAATCTGGACGCCCAAATTCGCAGTGCCGGTCAACGCGCTGTGGACGCCCTCGCACTGCCTCCCGTCAAAGGTAACACTTACACGGTAGTAATTGACCCCATCCTCACAGGCTTATTTGTCCACGAAGCTTTCGGACACCTCTCAGAAGCCGACATGGCTTATGAAAACCCGGACTTGCTGGAAGTGATGACTCTGGGACGCAGATTCGGGCCAAGAGAACTGCAAATCTTTGACGGTGCAGTACCTCAGGGTCATCGCGGCAGCTATTTCTACGATGATGAAGGAACGCCAGCTACCACTACCCAGCTAATTAAAGATGGGGTTTTGGTAGGACGGCTGCACTCCCGCGAAACAGCTGGCAAACTGGGTGAAGAACCGACTGGTAATGCGCGTTGTCTCAACTACCATTTTCCTCCGATCGTGCGGATGACGAATACTTGGATTGAGCGTGGAAATACGCCAGTCAAGGATTTATTTACGGATATCAAAGAAGGTGTTTATGCTCGGAATTGGTTGGGTGGAATGACGAATGGGGAAATGTTCACTTTTAGCGCCGGTGAAGCTTGGATGATTCGCAATGGAGAAATTGCCGAACCAGTGCGGGATGTGACGCTTTCTGGGAATGTCTTTACAACTTTAGCTGATATTGAAGCTCTAGGCGATGACTTCTATTGGGATGAGTCCGGCGGTTGCGGTAAAGGCGGACAAAGTGGTTTGCCAGTTGGTTGCGGCGGGCCTTCTTTGCGACTTCGCAATGTAGTTGTGGGTGGCGAAGCCGGATGAAATATTTAGTATGTAGTTGCGCTTTAGCGCTCTTTAAGATAGCGCTAAAGCGCAACAACATACCTGAAAAGATTTGGTATGTTGTTGCGCTTCAGCGCTCTTTAAGATAGCGCTAAAGCGCAACAACATACCTGAAAAGTTTTATTAGCGGCGATCGTCCGAACACGATATAAGGCACTCCCCACTCAGCGCTACGCGATCGCGTCCTTCGTTTTTGGCTGTATAAAGAGCTTGGTCAGCCGCATTAATCAAATATTGCGGCAAGAATTCTTTTGTGGGTACGGTACTAGCAACTCCCAGACTGACGGTAACGCGATCGATCTTCAAACCCAAGGCCCGATCGTACACCCTAGACTGAGCGTGGGGAATCGCCAAATCGTGAATTGCCTGTCTGATCGCTTCTGCCACAATGAGAGATCCAGAGGTATCAGTATTAGGTAGAATAACAGCAAATTCTTCGCCACCATAACGAGCAACTAAATCCTCCGGACGCCGGATCGTACTTTTAATAGTATCCGCCACCAGCCGCAAACAATCATCCCCTGCTAGATGACCGTAGGTATCGTTGTAGCTTTTGAAAAAATCGACATCCAACATTATTAAAGACAGGGGTGCAATTTCCCGTTTTAGCCGCTTCCACTCAGTGTTAAGATACTCATCAAATCGGCGACGATTGGCAATTTGAGTCAAACCATCGAGGGTCGCCAGTCGTCGGAGTACTTCCTCGCTCTTTTGCAGCGCCGCCTCTGCTTTTTTGCGCTGAATCATCGACCCTAATTGGGTAGCGATCGCATTGACTAGCTGTTGCGATCGCTCATTCGGTATCATTTCCTCCTTTTGGAAAAACACTAACACAGCCAGAACTTGGCGATCGAACACAATTGGAATTCCCAAAGCACCTTTGATTCCAACCTCTGCTGCAATTTTAAGCCTCAGAAAAAGCCGCTCCTTCTCCTGAGTTACATCAGCAATCCATTCCGATTTTTGGGATAACCAGATCCGTCCTGCTAACCCCTCACCAGGAGCAAAGCGAAATGTCTCGCTCTGACGGCGAAATTCATCCAGACGGACATCGCCACTATACCAACCTCCAACATATTCCAGCACAATTCCATCTGGGGAAGGCATCCAAGCTTCTCCAAACTCCCAACCAAGAGTTTGACAAACGTTTGTCACAATTACTTCTAATGCTTCTTCCACATCAGCGGCAGAGCTAATTGCTTGAGTTGTGGTCAATAAAAGTTGTAATTGTGCATTTTGCCTTTGCAGTTGTAACTGATACCGACGCAGACGCAATTGATGTTCTATTCGTACCAAAACCTCGATATGCTCAAAGGGTTTTGTGATGTAATCTACCCCACCCATAGTAAAAGCTTTTACCTTGTTAAAGATTGCATCCGAAGCACTGATGAAGATGACCGGGATATCACGAGTTTGCTCCGAAGCTTTCAACTGTCGGCAAACTTCGTAACCATCCATATCCGGCATTTTGATATCCAGCAAAATCAGATCGGGAGGGTTAGATCGGACAGATTCAAGCGCCAGTTTACCATTAAGAGCAACCCGAAGCTTATACCCTTGATTGGATAAAATCCGAACTAATAAGCTGATATTTTCGGGTGTATCATCGACAACTAAAATCTTGGTTTTGGATGTGAAATGCTGCCTCGAATTCATAAGCGATTCTAGATTGACATTCTCCCCATAAGAAGATAGGTCATCATCTCTCCTTTCCCTTTAATTATAATAGTTCCGCGTTCTTGAAAAATAAACTGCTCCTTTAAGCGATCGTAAACGGCTGCTGTTACCTGAATTTCACCGGGGATACCAGTTGACTCCATTCGGGAAGCCACATTCACCGTATCCCCCCACAGATCGTAGATAAATTTAGTCAAACCAATCACCCCAGCTACCACCGAACCGATATTGATCCCGATGCGGAGACTGAAATTCTCGCCGTTTTGGGCGTTGAATCGGACAATAGCAGCCTGCATATCGAGTGCCATTTGGGCGATCGCATCTGCGTGATCGGAACGAGGTGTCGGCATTCCTCCCGCCACCATATAAGCATCCCCAATAGTCTTAATTTTCTCTAAATTATGCTGTTGAGATAATTGATCGAATTCGCTAAAAATCAGATTTAGAACCTTGACAAGTTCCGTAGAAGTTTTGTTTGATGCAAAATCAGTAAAGCCTACTAAATCTGCAAATAAAACACTTACATCAGAAAAACTATCCCCAATAATCTGCTGGTTTGCTTGCAAACGTTTCGCAATCGATGGGGGGAGAATATTTAATAAGAGCTTTTCTGTTTGTTCCTGGGCATTTTTTCGGGCGGTAATGTCAGAAACAGTTCCTTCGTAGTAAAGCAATCTCTCTTTAGAGTCCCGCACTGCACGAGCATTTTCAGAAATCCAAATAATTTTGCCATCCTTCCGATAAACTTGAGCCTCAAATTCGAGTACAGCATTATTCACTTCGATTTCTTCGATAAACTCGCGTCGTCGATTTCGATCGACATAAAGCTTATCTTCTATATTTTGAAGATTTGTCATCAACTCTTCGGGAGAATCATAACCATAAATTTTTGCAAGTGCTTGATTGGAACTTAGGTAACGACCGCTAGGGGTAGTTTGATAGATTCCTTCTACTGCATTTTCCACAATGCTGTGATAGCGTTCTTGAGTAATTCGCAGGATTTCTTCAGTTTGCTTGCGCTGGATCAGAGAACCTAATTGTGTTGAAACTGCGTTGACCAAATTAATGATGCGCGAATTAATAGCAGCCACCTTTTTCTTATAAAACACTAAAATTGCCAACACTTTGTCCTGAAAGATAATCGGAACTCCAAAGGCTGACTGTAAGCCAGTATCAGCAAGTTGAGAATGTAGAATAAATAGGTCTTTTTTTAGCGAAATATTTTCTACCCACTCCGGTTGCTTAGAAGTCCATATTTTACCTTGCAATCCAATATTCTGAGCAAAAGTAACCGTTAAGCTTTGCTCTCTTAACTCTAAAAAACTGAAATCGTTACCGTACCAACCTTGGCTGCATTCTAAAACTTTATCATTGTCATCGGGAATCCAAGCCTCTCCATAGTTCCATTGGATATTCTTACAGACTAACTGCAAGACAGCGTGAAAAGCTGAATGAACGTCATCCCGGTGAGTGATGGCTTGGGTTGCTGCTAATAATAGACGAAGTTCAACTTCGGCTTGTCGGCGTGCTTCTAGGTGGTTTTCGAGGATTTTATTCTGTTCTATCAGTTGCAGTTGGAGTTGGCGGAGGCGTAGTTGATGCTCGATCCGAGCTAAAACTTCTAGAGGCTCAAAGGGTTTGGTGATATAGTCAACTCCGCCAACTGTAAAGGCATTTAGTTTATTAATTGTTTCATCTAAAGCACTAATAAAGATGACTGGAATATCGCCAGTTTGCTCTGATGCTTTTAGATGTTGGCAAACTTCGTAGCCATCCATCTCTGGCATATTGATATCGAGCAAAATGAGGTCGGGAGGATTTGATTGGCAAGATTTTAATGCCAGTTTACCACTAGGGGAAACTCGTACCTTATAGCCCTGGTTGGATAAAATCTGGGTCAATAATTTTAAGTTTTCTGGCTTATCATCCACAACCAGAATATTAGCTTTAGGGGGAAGCGGTTGGCTTTCGTTCATAAGTTATCCACCGTATGAATTAAGGTTAATAATTGCTCAAATTCGTACTGGTCGATCATTGTGAGTAGAGCAGCCCCTAAAACTTTTTCTTGCTGGCGAATTTGCTCGACGGATATAGCGATCGCTTCCAAGTCTCCCTCAACGAGAGCCTGACGCAAATTCCCCAACATATCTTTAGGCAAAGCCGCCAGATGGGAGGGTTTTAAGGTTAGCGGTTCCATTAATGCTGCATCAGGGACAGAAGTTGATTCCTCATAAATAAACGACACACCTAAATGTTTGTGGATAACATCAAAAATCTCCTCTTCTCGGAAAGGTTTGCGAATAAAATCATCGCAACCCGCTGCTAAAACAGCCACTTTCTCATCTGTAAAGGCACTAGCACTGAGGGCAATAATTACAGTATGGGGTATGGGGAATAGGCTATTTGTTCCCGCCCTGTTCTGCTCCCTCGATCGAATCTGCCTTGTTGCTTCATCGCCATCCATGACTGACATTCGCATATCCATCCAAATTAAGTGGGGTTGCCAATGCTCCCAGAGTGACAATGCCTCCGTACCATTGTTGGCTTCTTGTAGTTTAAAGCCAAGTGGGTTGAGGAGTTTGTGTAATAATTGGCGATTTACATTGCTATCATCGACAATGAGCATTCGATATTCTGGTTGGTTGGGGGCAAGGGCCTTGACGCGACGACGATCGGACCGCTGCTCGATTTCGCTGGCAGCCACCTGGTTCGCTTGAATATCGAACTGAAATATAGTACCAGTAGTGGTGTCTTCCTGCTGTTCTAAAGAAGCTGTGCCAGGGGTGAAGGCGATACCGTGACTGATGACGGTGATTTCACCCCCCATCAAGCGAATGAATTGGCGGCTAATCGTCAATCCCAATCCCGTTCCTTCTTGCACTTGTTGACCCGCTGTTGTTTGCACGAAGGGTTTGAAGAGGTTTTGGAGTTCATCAGCAGCAATCCCAACGCCTGTGTCTATGACTTGAAAGGTGATTGATTGGGAATTTTTTCTGCCCAGTTTGACTGTGAGGGATACGCTTCCTTGGCTGGTAAATTTAATGGAATTACCAATTAGGTTAATCAGGACTTGCCGCAATTTGACTTCATCAGTGCAGATATGTTGGGGAACATCGACGGCCCGATCGCATTTTAACTGCAAGCCTTTTTCTTTGGCTTTCAAAGAAAACATATTTTCGACATCATTTAGCAGCAGGTAGAGGTCGAAGTTATTTTCATGGAGTGTCATGCGTCCGGCTTCAATTTTGGAGAGGTCTAGCACTTGGTTGATCAGGGTGAGCAAATGTTCGCCGCTGCGACGAATGATGCCGAGATTGTCTTGCTGTTCTTTGGCAAGATTTGTGGCCCGACTCATGAGTTGGGAAAAGCCGAGAATGGCGTTGAGGGGCGTCCTCAGTTCGTGGCTCATGTTGGCCAGGAAGGTACTTTTGGCGCGGTTGGCTGATTCGGCAGCTTCTTTGGCGGTTTCGAGTTCGGCTTCGGCTTTTTTGCGATCGGTAATATCTCGTCCTACTACTTGGTATTCCGCAATCCGATCGGACTCATCAAATATCCCTCGATCGATCCACTGCGTCCAACGCACTTCTCCCCGCGCAATTACCCGATTTTCTACCATGACTACGGGATTTTGTTTGGTAATCGAATTCACGAAAGCAGCAACGTATTCGCGGTCTTCCTCAAACACAACAGGTGCGTAGTGATAGCCGATAATTTCTTCTCGCCTCAGTCCAAAAAAACGACAAAAAGCTTCATTAACAAAAGTTACTTGGCCATCTGGTAAAAATCTAATAATCAGTTCTGTCTGATCTTCGATAATGGCGATATAACGCGCTTTGCTCTGCCGCAATTGCACTTCTATCTGTTTGCGATCGATGATTTCCTGCTGTAATAGTTGGTTAGTTTGACTTATTTGAGCGGTGCGATCTTCGACTTTTTCTTCCAGCGTCCGATAGAGAAGAGCGTTTTCCAATGAGATGGCTGCTTGGGCGGAAATAAGTTGCAATATTTGCAGCCTTGCGGGAGTAAAAGCACCTGTAACTAAATTATTTTCTAAGTAAAGTAAGCCCATCATTCTGCCTTGATTTATGATGGCCGTACACAAAATAGATCTAGTTTTATTTGCCGCTATGTAAGCGTCTTGTTTAAATATAGCCTCTGCAAAAGCATCATTTAAAACTACATTTTTGCGAGTTCTTTCTACATAATTGATTACGGCTATTGGCAAAGCTTGAGAAAATTCTATTTGTGGCGATAACGAAACGGTGATATTGCCATCCTCAATTTGACCGGAAACTTCGATTTCCAGAGAACCCGATCGATCTAAAATTAGGAAGCCTTTTTGAGCGCCAGCGTTCTCGATCGAGATTTTCATTAGTCTGGAAAGCAATTCATCGAGAACTATTACGCTAGAGAGCGCTTGCGATGCTTCGATCGCCGTCGTAAAATCTAATCTTCCCCCACTTCCTCCACTGGTTCTGAGTGTAGTATTACTAACATCAATATCTGCGTTTTTACGCTCCGTGATTCTCGAAAATATACCCGGATATTTTGATTCTAAATTTTTAACTTTTGCCTTTGCTCCCCAGCGACCGTAGCAGTAATAAGCTTCTAGCAAATAGAAACGGCCCATATTTTCTTGTCCACGAGAAAGATGAAATTTTCCCGCTAATTCGTTGGCGAGTGCTTCTTCTTGGATGTATTTTTGTTCTCTGGCTCCAGATATGGCCCGATCGTAATAATTTATAGCACCTGCCAAATCACCTAATACTCGCGCTTTTTCTGCTTCTACCAAATCGTACTTATGTTGAAAGTTCATCGGCGCATGGTGCGCCCATTTCTTCATTTTTTCCTGGTTACTTGTTACCTTTTCCAACAGTTTCTCTTGTTCTGAATTTGGGACAGATGGATAGATAGACAGCCGTACCAAAGAATAGTACAAGTAGAAATAAGCAATAATTGGAGAGCCAGCTACACCGCTTGTATATTTTTCGGCAATTTCTGCATTTCTCAAGGCCCGATCGTTTTCTTCCAACAAAAAGCACAAAATTAGTTTGTTAAAATGTAAAAAGAACAAAGCTGTAAAGTCATTGGACTGCTCGTGAAGAGGCAACATAGCCTCCTCGTTATAAGCTTCACCGATGAGATAGCACGGATTATCCAATTCACCGATAAAATTCAAAACAGCTTGGCGGTATATTTTATTCCAGTTTAAAGTTTTTTCTTGTTTAATTTGGCTCATAACCTGACTGTATGCAGCCATCTCTTTTTCTAACTCGGTGAGTTCTTTACCAACTAAATATGAATGGATGCAGTAATCTAAAAGTGAGTTAGCAGTAAACTCTAAATCTCCAGTTTCCAATCCACTTTGATAGGCTTCTAAAAATGGGTCTAAGCTTTCTCTAATATGCTCCTTCCAAGGCTTAATGAGTAGATGAACTATTGTATATGTTCCCGCTTTCAGTTTTTTAGCATTAAACTTCGCCAATATATTTAATGCCAGTTGACCGAATTGATAAGCAGCGTTAAAGTCTTCTGTGATTCCGCACAAAAGTATCCCATAAAAAGCATAAGCAAAAGCTGACTCGGAAGTATTGCCGTATTCGAGGGATAAATTAATCTGCTTGAAAATTAATAAAGGTAACAATCCAGGTGCAGCATTATAAGAAGCAGTCGTTACCCTCAAAAGAATACGCATGGCTGCCAATTTTTCTGGCTCTACCATTTCCGGCAGGTTAATTAAGTCTGCAATTCGCTTTTCGGTTAAATTTGAAGAGATATCTTTCATTCCCAACTGAATATCTGATTCGCTAGGCTGTGACGGGAAATTTACATCTAATAACTTAAGAATTTCTAATCCCGTGTTGATGGCTTCTAAAATTTTTACCTGTGCCATACACGCAGATATCTGCACTTCATAAACTTTCACTTTGTCGAGCAAAGTTTTGGCTTGTTGTCGCACCGTATCTGAAAGCTTCTGCATCAAATCGAAGTCGCCGCCCAGATAAGCTGCTTCTGCTCCTTCCTCATGCAAAGTTAAAGTTAAATCATAGTTAGTTTGCCAACTATCAATTGCCAGTAATTCTATCCCTAGAGTTAAATACCTGAGAGCAGCTTCATAAGCTGTCGCCGCTTTTGCTTTCTGTCCGGCGATGAAATTGAGTTGCGCTAACTCATCTTTTTCTGGCTGAGTTGCGAGTAAATTGGTGCCAAAATTTAGTTGATTGACGAGAGCAAAAATATTTTCTTTTCGTTCTTCCGGAGTAGTATTTTTCAGCAGCAGTTGACCGATTTTTAAGTGAGTGGCTTTTTGAGCGGATTCGGGAATCAAAGTATAAGCTGCTTGCTGTACTCGGTCGTGCAAAAATTTGTAGTTAACTTTAACATCCTGCAAGCCAATAAATGCCGACTCGGAATCGGCAAACACCAGCGGAATTTTGTAAGCTTCCGATAAAGGTAACAATAAACCCGCGTGAATTGCAGGCCACAACTGACTTGCCGTCACCAAGACCGATTCTTCGTTGACAATTGCCAAAACATCTAAGTTGAAAGAATTGCCGATGCAAGCTGCCATCTTTAATAATTTCTGGGCAGAATCTGACAATTTTTGAATGTTTCTAGCCATCAGTTCGACGACGTTATAATCGGTAATCCCAATGGCTTGAATTTGCTCTATATCCCACTGCCATTTGTCGGCGATTATTTCATAATTCAGCAGGTTTTCGGAGTATAATGTTTTGAGGAGTTGGGTGAGGAAAAAGGGATTGCCTTGAGTTTTGTTAAACAGGAGTTCCGAGAGAGACTCGATCCTGCTTGCTTCTGGAGATTCGTTGAGTGTATCGGCGACTAATTGACTGACGTGGCTGAAATCTAAAGGTTTAACGGTAATATTATTGACTGTCGCTTCCTTTTCTTTAATTTTTTCTAATGTCTGCATCAAGGGGTGCGCCGGACTGACTTCGTTATCTCGATAGGCTCCTATTAGTAACAGGTATTGGCTATCGGTATCGGTGATTAAGAGTTGGATTAATTTGAGAGAAGCTGAATCTGCCCACTGCAAGTCATCTAAGAAGAGAACTAGGGGATGTTCAGGTTGGCAAAATACTTTGACGAATTGAAGAAAAACGCGATTGAAGCGGTTTTCTGATTCGGTTGGGCCTACTTGCGGTACTTCTAGCTGAGAACCGATAATTAATGCGACTTCGGGAATAACATCGATGATTACTTGTCCGTTGAAGCCGATCGCATCTAATATTTTTTCTTTCCAACCTGCGATTTGTGTGGCGTTTTCTGTTAAAGTTTGATTGATTAATTCCTGAAAAGCAGCTATCAAAGCCGCGTAGGGAATATTGCGTTTGAATTGGTCGAATTTACCAGGGATAAAATAACCGCGCTGTCGCGTAATCGGTTTTTGTACTTCGTTGACAATGGCAGTTTTACCAATACCTGAATAACCGGAAACTAAGATTATTTCGCTGCCGGAGAAACCTAACCCCCCCAGCCTCTCTCCGGCCAGGAGAGGGGCTGCGGGAGAGGTTCCACACACTCGATCGAATGCTTCCAATAGCAGGGAAACTTCGATTTCGCGTCCGTAGAGCTTTTGGGGGATTAGAAGTTGGTTGCCGCGATCGCGTCTTCCCAGCGGGAAAGGATCTATTTTTCCCGCACTTTGCAACTGTTGCAGACAAATTTCCAGATCGAATTTAAGTCCGGCTGCACTTTGATATCTTTCTTCCGCTGTCTTGGCTAACAGTTTCATCGCGATCGATGAAATTGCTTCTGGAATTTCGGGATTTTGCTCGTGTAGCGGTACTGGTTGTTTGGCTAAGTGACAGTGTACCAAATCCATCGTATCTTGGGTAGTAAAAGGTAAACTACCTGCCAGCATTTCATAAAAGGTAACTCCCAAAGAATAAAAATCTGTCCGATAATCAACCGATCGATTCATCCTGCCAGTTTGCTCTGGGGACATATAAGCGAGAGTACCGACAAGTTCCAAAACAGTGCCGAGATTCTGGTTTTCCACACCCTGAAGGGAAGCCATGCTGAAGTCGGCAATTTTCACCGTTCCTGTGGAAGGATTGATAATAATATTTGCCGATTTAATATCTTTATGAATTATCGAACTTTTATGCAAGTAAGCCAAAGCTTCTGTTAAATCAATGGCGATCCGCAAAAATTCCGACAGCGACAATTTTTGAGAAGTGAGGTACTGTCTGAGGGAAATGCCGCCAAAATCTTCTAAGATGAGGGCCAACCCGTTTTGATAGTTTTCCAAACTGTAAGCTTTGACAATTCCCGCACTATCGAACTTTTGAACAATTTGATATTCCTGTTTCAGGCGTGCAATTTCTTCTATAGTAGGATAGTCTGCTTTGAGAATTTTAACGATAATTGTTTGTCCGGAGGTATGGCAATACCCCCGATAAACAACCGTATTTACGCCGTTATAGATTTCTTCTACGATTCGATAACCTGACAGTTCGAGCATAGTATTTTGGTTGTTAATAAGAGGTTGAGCCTGGATATTCTTATTTCTAGATTGAATGCACCATCTGTTGTAAGGGGAGAGTGACTCCCCCCTACGCATAAACTATATCTGCCAAGTTCTTAACAAACCAACGCCCTGTTTTTGAGCGGGTTTGTAATATGTTAGGCGACTTTGGGATAACTGACATCTGATCAGCGATTGCAAAGAAGTTATCGCCGCAGTTGTCGGATCGATTACGGGTGCTGGTTTACCTAACTCAACTAAGATTCTTTCTACCTCTTTGGCTACATCCAACATTCCCGTACATCCCAATACAATTGCCTGAGCGCCATCTCGATCGATCGCTATTAGACTTTGCTTGATGAGAGCCTGTTTTAATTTTTCTTTGTCCTGTAATTCTAGAACAGGTATGTCTACATCTCTAACAGAGGCAAGATTGCTGGTTATGCCAAGATCTCTAGCCAGATCTTCGATGATTGAATTAACGCTGTTGACAACTGTAATAATCGAAAATTTTTGGCAGATCAAAGTGGCAGTCAAAACAGCAGGATTGAAGCCTCCCACCACCGGAATATCTACTAATTCTCTGACCACACTAACTCCCGGTTCGCCAAAGCAGTCTACGAATATTCCATGATATCCTTCTGCTTCAGCCTTTTGCGCTTTCTGGATAATATCGCCTGTACTGAGAAATTCGTCGTAGCGACTTTCGATAGATTGCGGCCCTACGTCGAGGTTAACAACATCAATTTCCGTATCTGGTGCTGCCACAGTTTCGGCTTCTTTTTTGACGCCTTCATTAAATTGGCTATTGGCGAGAGGAACGATTATTTGGATTCTCATTTTTCTCTTTCTTGAGTTAGGTTTTTTAGGAGTTACCACAGTGTTGAAGTTGTTCGATCGGCACATAAAGGCCGTAATAACCCATCACGTTCAGCAATTGTTGGAATGCTGCCAGAATTGAACCATATCGTAATTCTTTTGACGCTTTTACACCGATTAAAACTAACTCTTGTCCTTGCTTTTTTTTGAGATCGTCTGCATTTGTCAGCGGTATTCCATCTGGCGTCAGATAGCAAATCAAGTCTGGTGCCATTGCAATGGGTTGGCTACTGTCATTGCGCCACGCCATCAGAGTTTCGTTTTGATAAATTACATAAACTTCTCGATCGCCATTTTTAAGAGTTACGATACCCCTGTCAAAACCGCCTTGAGTTTGTTCGCTCACATCACAAATTCCCCCCCTAAAAAGCTCGAAAGCGCTGCCTTCAAAAAACGCCAGCGCTGCCTCAACCGGATCTCCTCCTCGCTCTCTCGCCTCGCGCAGGATCGACCCCAATCGCCACGCTCGGCTAATCGTGCCAGGGATAACTGACTGCTTATCGTGCATAGTTTGACCGTTATGAGCATAAGTTGCAATGCCTCCTTGCTGACCGAATTGCTCGGTGCTGATAATCGGTCTGATCAGACTTTCCATATCTGAGGATGTTTTTGCATATAAAACTGACTTCACATCCCCATCTTTTTCGCTGACCAAAGGGCAAGGAGAAACGTCGATGCCTGTAGCGGCGTAAGTCGTCATTGACAGTTCGGGTACAGACCTACCCGCTCCGTCGCAGTCAACTATTGGGATTTGCTTGGAAACGGCTGCCAGCATAGCAATAAAGATGTTTGCCGTGCCTGTTTCTCCAGAAAGCGTGTAAGAGAATTGCTTTCCAAGTATTTGCTCCAAAAGCTCAAAAGCTTTGATGGGAGACTGCTCAATTCCATGCAAAGCCTTGAATATGCTCGTGCGAAGACGATAAGTTCGCGTTTCTGAGTCTTGGTCTTGGCTTGCATTTGGCGCACCAATGCCTGCTACGATCGCTCCCCACTGGTCGGCACCCACGTCGTTAACGTCGATCAGGTGAACTGTTTCTGCGTGCTGAAGAATCTCGTCGATCAGGTCTTGGCCCATTTTCCGGGAACCGCCTCCCCCGCTGCCGAAAAACGCTGCTCCGTTAAGTATGTCCTCAAGTGCGCTTTTGTCAAGTTTTTGCATTTAGTTTTTCTCCCGATCGTAGGTTTTCCCGACCCTATCAGACAAAGTATCTTTTGTCAATGAATGGATATAGTTAAATGCCATCTGAATGAGTATCAAAAGTGGGCAATACCACTCTATGTTTAACTATCCGAAAAATCGCAGGAAGTGTCCAGAAACCGGGTTTCTTTGTTTGCTGACAACGA
Organism: Oscillatoriales cyanobacterium PMM_0008; assembly: GCA_949128025.1. Taxonomy (GTDB): domain Bacteria; phylum Cyanobacteriota; class Cyanobacteriia; order Cyanobacteriales; family Aerosakkonemataceae; genus Argonema. Next base: position 18,663 of record CASBRD010000141.1, read on the forward strand.
AATTGATTAACTGCGACGCTACAATAAACCACGTTTCTCGCTCTAGACAAAACTTTTTGTACTGGCTATTAAGTAAGCGATCGTAAATAAACTGAACATCCAGAAACCCGGTTTCTTGGAGAAACCGGGTTTCTAAGGGCGCGGCAGTTTGACGTTTAATTATGCCCACCTGCTTATCACCGTAACAAGGCTGCATCTACTTGTTGGCAAAGATGTTGTTGAGTAGAAGAGTTATCCAAAACTACATCAGCTTTGTTGCACTTCTCCTGTATTGACATTTGGCTATTAATCCTCGCTTTTGCTTGTTCTAAAGTCAATTTATCTCGTTCTGTCAATCTATTTAATTGTTGTTCTTCATCAGCAAATACTACCCAAATTTCTGTTACCAAATCTGTCATGTTTGCTTCAAATAAGAGCGGCACAACTAACACTACTGTCGAATGTAAGGGTAATTCATCGATCGCACTCAGAAAGCGATCGCGTACATAGGGGTGAATTTGTTGCTCTAACCAATATCTCTCTTTGGGATGATGGAAAACAATATTGCCCAACTCCTTACGGTTTAAAGTACCTGAAGTTGTCATAATATCTGAGCCATAACGCTCTACTATTTGGTTGAGGATTGGCGAACCGGGTTCAACAGCTTCGCGAGCATAAATATCTGCATCAAAAATAGGAAAATTGTAGGTTTTGGCAAGATAATTTGATACAGTAGTTTTACCTGTGCTAATGCTGCCAGTTAGACCGATCAGGCGTCGGACTGAGGTATTGGGGTCAGTTTGGGCATTGGGCATTGTTCATCGAATTTTGAGTAAAGCTTGAAATAAGCCTTCCAAGGTATATTCTTTGGCCTCTACATCCACCCGTCCCAATAGTTGCTGACAGGTTTTGGAGGTTTGAGGGCCGATCGAAGCAATCCAAACTCCCTCTAGAACATCTGCCGATCGCAATTCCCCGATTAGCTGACAAAAATATTGCACAGTTTTGGAGCTAGCAAAAGTAATCGCATCGACCGCTTTGCTTTCTAGGGCATCCAAAGCTAAAGCTGGTGCAGTGGCGGGACACTGGGACTGATAAGCTGGTACTTCGATGACCATAGCGCCTTTGGCAGTTAATTCCTGCACGAGGATTTCTCGTCCGCCAGTTTCCACTCTGGGAAAGAGAATTTTTTGGCCTTCCAACTGTTCTGGGAAGTTTTCGACCAGGGAATCTGCCACAAAGTCTGGGGGGATAAAATCGGGATTGAGGCAGTGTTGTTTTAGTCGTTGGGCTGTTTTTTTGCCAACTACGGCAATTTTCAGGCCAGCTAAGGCACGAACATCTTTCCCTTGTGCTTCCAGTCGTGCAAAGAAATAGTCCACGCCGTTGGTGGAAGTTAGGATTAACCAGTTAAAAGTTTGAATATTTGCGATCGCACGATCGAGACTCTCCCAACTGGAAGGCGGGCCAATTTCTAGGGTAGGCATTTCGATTACCATTGCGCCTGCTTGTTGCAAGAGGTTGGTAAACTCCTCAGATTGATTAACCGATCGCGTTACGAGGATGGTTTTGCCAGCGAGGGGAGACCCCACCCCCAACCCC
>CASBRD010000142.1 GCA_949128025.1 Oscillatoriales cyanobacterium PMM_0008
ATGCGAAGGGGAAGGGCGAAGCATGACCGTATTTTATCTTTGCTGATTACCAATAAATCATCTGCCGGAATGCTTCGCCCCTACTTAAAATGTACTTCATTACAGCGGGAACCGCTGTAGACAAATTTCCTATGCTGAGTCTGAGAACGAGTTCCGCTCAAAAACAGTTATAGCTCAAGAAGAAACAGGACTTTGCTCTTTCAATTCTAAGGTATCCAAATTTAAAATTAAACGGTTTTCATCGATTAATCGAATTACCAAATCAGAGCGATTGACTGTCATATCTGCTGCAATTTCTGGCAAACCCTCAAGACAGCGAATCGATCGATCGTAATTATTGAAAAGTAAAACATCGAGTTCGGTAAGAACAACAATAGAGTCATCTAAAGGTAAAATTTAGGTAGACGACAGCTTTTTTGCGAATGAAGCTGAACAATTTGTCTGCCGATCGTCAGAGAGAATGAGAGAAAGGAGATTACTGTGGAAGTTACTGTGAACTGCGCTGAAGCCTGCGTCAACGGCTGCGTTTTGGGTGATAAATGTCCCCATCGGGAATATGTATCAACGGCGTCAAGTTTCATCCAAGAGACTTCGTTGGATAAAATGCTGGAGATGGCTGATGAAGCTGTAAGAAAGAAACGTATGCAGCCACCCCAATGGGTGATTACCGATTTCCCTGAGTAGCAAAAGTAACTTTAGGGTGCGATCCTCTCCTTTTCCCTTTTGGGTTGCTTTATAAATTGTGATGGTCTGTATTGTGTTCAAACGAAAGGAAATCTGTTTCAGAGAAAAAGGTCTTTGTCATCTTAACCCTGAATATCAAACAGATCATCTCTAAACCACTGCCACCACCGGAAAGGCAAGCGGCAGAACGACCCCGTTCACCTGCCGCAGACAACCTCTCGAACTCAACCGACCAACTCAATACGGTCGGTGTACAACCGGATTGTTAGACAGCCACAACCTCAATGGATATGGAGTTTTATACTGCGTGCGAGATAGCTTGTGAAATTTTTACAGCTTTTCAACAAGCTTCTCAATTACTTCATGGCATTTCTTTCTCTGATCTTGAGAAACCTGAATCTCCTTATCATATACCATGTAATAGCGTTGAGCCAGCATTTGACTCAGTGGTAGCCCTTGGTTTGCTGCTACTACACCAGCACTATTAAAATCCCTCAACTCACAGCTATAAACCTCTTCAAATTCCTGCTGAGAATAATTATGGTTTTCTCCATCAACAAAACGAGATTTGTTTTTTTCGTACTCCCCAAACATTTTCCTCACTGCTTCATTTGATAGTGCCTTAAAAGCTTGCGCTGCACCTATTTTCTGAGTAAACCTATTACCTAGTAATAGAGCTATCTTAGGTCTCTCCATCCCAAAATTATCAACTTTGGCTGCAAAAGTGTACCTTCCATATACGGGATGAGATTTCTCACTGCCCCATATCAAGTTAAACAATCCGGAGATAGCATAAATTGATGAATCATCAGCATTTATAGGAACGAGTAACTTTTGACCTGATAGAATTGCAATCTGCGTATAAATTGAAAAGCTTGGATTAGTATCGATAAAAAATGTTGTTGGCTTCCCAAATATAGTACGTTCAGTCAGCTTTTTTATAATTGTGTGTATTTCAACCCAAGGAGAATCCGTACTTGATAATGGTGTCGCATCAGCTCTTTCTGACAGCAAGGGGGCAATCAACTCTAAGTTGCCATCCCCAGACACTAGAAAAATATTCTCTGGCATTTTCGTATTGCTTTCACTTAATTTAAGCAAATACTTATTCAAATCACTCGTGTCATTCTTCAGTACACTATCAGTCAAATAGCCCACTACGGTTTTAGGCGTGTCCGCAGTAATTAATGTTTGAAGACGAGACTCTGCTTCAGTACCGCCTCCCATCAACATCATTGATGAGTTTGCTTGCGGACACATATCTATAACGACTACATTTCGATCTGGATTCTTCTGAGCATACATTGATGCAATATGGAAGGAATGGTACTCTTGCCGACACCGCCCTTATTGTTCCATATAACATAACTCTTATTCATGAAATTGCCTCTTAATTTACGTCTAACTAAGCGTTGACCCGCATTTGCAGGATAACACCCGATCTAAAACCAAAATACCGCCTATTTTGTGTCCTGTCAAGTTTTACTCAAGAAAATGAGCAAAATTTTCCAGTCTCTGCGATTTGCGGTATAGTATCTTTTATACTTCTGGATTAGCGCAGTTTTTCCTTTTGTCGATCGCATCTATAACCCAAAGCCGGATGAGAAGATTTTAGACCAACGGGAGGTCATTGATCCGGGGTTGATCTGGTTCGCGCTCACGCCAATTAAACAGCCATATAACCTCTCAAACAGTATAAAACTCCTCAATCTACGATCGCTACACTGTAACAAAGCATCTGTCCTTTCACCACCGGATAGCTGACATGACCCAAAGCCTTAACCCCACAACATTACCCCCCGCCTTCCCCGATCACACCCAACTCCCTGACTCCGACGGCACGTTTGTGAAGAACTTCCAAGAACATCCCCAGAGTATCTTGCTCACCGACTCCCTGGAAACCACACTGCAAACCCTCCACCCGGACGGAGAATATGCGATCGGGCAAGATTGTGGCATCTACTGGCGCGAAACCGAGCCTCCAGAACGCGGAGCCGAAGCGCCTGACTGGTTCTACATTCCCAACGTTCCGCCCCTATTAGACGGTGAAATTCGCCGCTCTTATGTGTTGTGGCGCGAGTATATTGTGCCATTAATTGCGATCGAGTTTGCTAGTGGCAATGGTGCTGAAGAACGAGACAATACTCCCTTATCTCGCTTACCAGAAGGTATTAACCAGAAACCAGGAAAGTTTTGGGTATATGAGCAGATTATTCGGATTCCTTACTATGCGATATACATCATTAAAACCAGCGAATTAGAAGTCTATAATTGGGTGAATACTCGCTATCGCCGTTTGGAACCGAACGATCGCGGACATTACCCGATCGACCTCATGGGAGTAGAGTTAGGCGTGTGGGAAGGTAGCTATCAAAATCAGACCCAGCGATGGTTACGTTGGTGGGATAACGAGGGGAATTTATTGCGAACTGGGAGCGAACAAGCTAGACTAGAACGCCTCCACACTGAACAGGAACGCCAAAGAGCCGATCGCGCAGAGCAAACCCAACGGGATGCGATTCCCCAACTTTTGGGAATGGGTTTAACTGTAGAGCAAGTGGCTCAGGCGCTGTCGCTGTCGGTGGAAGATGTGCAGAGATTGGGGTAAAGTGCGATCGCGTCCTGCTACTGATCGAAAAATCTCTGCTTCTACTCAAATTGTCTGGAAAAAGCATCATTATTCGGAATGAAAGCTGCACGTGCGATTGTTACGCGGGTATTTTTACCGACTTATATGGTTGGATAAGAATCTCAGCCGGAATCCCCAGTTCTTGATTCAACTTCCGAATCATCTCCAAGGTCAAGGAACGTTTACGAGATAACACCTCAGATACCCTAGCCCGACTACCGAGACATGGCTCCAGATCGCGACGAGACCATCCACGAGTTTCTATGTAATAATGAATCGCTTCGATCGGATCGGGGATTGCGATCGGAATGTGTTTCTTCTCGTAGGCTTCCACTAAGGTGCTGAGTACATCTAATCGATCGCACTCAGGAGTGTTTGGGGCTGCATTAAACAGTAACTCTATCTCTCGAAGGGCTTCCTGATAGTCGGTTTCAGTTCTAATTGGGCGCAATTCCATACATTCACCTCTGTTTAGACTATTTCTGCATCTACTTTGTCATACTCGGCATGAGTGCCAATAAATCGAATGAAAATAATACCAAGGTCATAGCGAATTGCCACAATCAGCCGATAGTTGTTGCCTTTGATATTGAAAACGACACGGTTGTTTGCAATGATGCTGGCATTACGATGAGCAGTTTTCACATCGGCTGGACTCTGCCAGTCGGCGTGAGATGCTTCGTAGTACCAAGTTTTCAGTGCTTCTTCGGCATCTGGATGAGATTCCCAGAAGTCTCGTAGAGTGCTGCGGGACAAGATACGCATAGCGTCTATAATAACGCGCTCCCGTTTTGGGAGCAAGTGGCTCAGGCTTTGTCGCTGTCGGTGGAAGATGTGCAGAGATTGGGGTAAAGTGCGATCGAAATTGCAAATGTGTATCTGCCCTTGACGCTGGAGGACAAGTATCCTCATACCGATCGCTCTCTCTACACAAATCGATCGACAATTGCTATCCTGTAACAGTAGCTCCGTATTTTCAAAATGCGATCGCCCATGACAACAGCCGTCTCGATTGACATTGGTACGCTCATCACACGCACCCCCGGACTGCACGGCGGATGCCCTCACATCGTTGGCAAAGGTGTCACCGTTCGGCGAATTGTAACTTGGTACAAACGCGGACTTAACGCTGAAGAAATTTGCGATCGCATTTCTCATCTCACCTTCGCCGAAGTCTACGCCGCACTCACTTACTACCATGCCAACACCGAAGAAATCGAAGCCGATTTGCTCTATCAAGCATCAGAAGCTAAGCGTTTAGAAGCTCTGCACAGCAAGTCGGGTCAAATTTGCTAGCATAACTCAAATCAACAGCATTACCATTATTCAATAATTTCTTTGACAGCATTTAAGTAATGATTGTAATATTTTTCCTCCAAACAAACAAAAATTACCTTCTCAACTGAACTATTCCTCTCAAGAAAACCTTTAACTTCACGGACAGCAATTCTAGCGGCTATTCCCCTTGGAAAACCCAACAGCCCTCTGCTGATGGCTGGAAAAGCGATCGTTCCGATCGAGTATTCTTCAGCCAAAGCCAAGCTGTTTCGATAGCATTCAGCCACAGCTAACATCCGATCCTCATTATTATTACCCTTCTGCCAGAGGGGAGCAACTGTATGAATGACCCACCGTGCTGGGAGGTTATAGCCACTGGTAATTTTAGCTTCACTCCTAGAAGACCGATTGAGTCGATCGCATTCTTCTCGAAGCTCAGAACCAGCTGCACGGTGAATAGCAGCATCTACAACACCACTACCCGAAAAGTATGGATCGGTAGTGTTGACGATCGCATCCACCCGTTGTTTAGTAATATCACCTTTAATAATTGATATTCGATTCCAAATAGAGCTTTTGCTAGATTTAGACAAGTCTGCCGATCGCTCAGAACTGAGATCGTCAATTGCACTTTCTGGCTTAAGATTGGCTAAAACATTGGCTGATAGTAAATTAATATTATAATTTTCATCTTTTTCTTCTATTCCATCTACAATTGGCAAAGGTAGGCGCTCGGCAATTCTTACCAAAATCCAATCTTCTAACGCTGACTGTAATTCGTCTCGGCATTCTTCCAGAGTGGAACCATTAGCCCAAACTCCTTCAAACCCTGGGATTTCCCCAGAGAAGCTGCCATCAGCGCTGAGGATTTCGTATTTAGCTTGGCGCATCGCCGCTTGGATGTAATTTGTTAACATCTTTTCCCGAAACAACTCAGCCTAATAACTATTCTCCCAGAAAGCGGACTTATTAACTGTAAGTAGGTGGGCTAGAAACCCGGTTTCTTGGAGTTTCTAGGGGGCAAATAAACCAGACAAACCCAAATCCGATCGCCCCAACAGCCAAAACTGTCCCCTTCTGTGGCAACCTGAAAAGCAGAGAGGAACCGAAAAAGTAAAAAACAAGTTATGCAAACTCTGTCCAACCCAACCGCCACCCGTCAACCCACCTTCGACACCACCATCAACCGGCGCAAAACCCGCCCCGTTAAGGTGGGAAACGTTACCATCGGCGGTGGCTACCCGATCGTCGTACAATCGATGATCAACGAAGACACCCTCGACATCGAAGGTTCAGTTGCTGGAATTCGACGCTTGCACGAGATTGGCTGCGAAATTGTGCGCGTTACTGTACCCAGTCTCGGACACGCCAAAGCATTAGCGGAAATCAAACAAAAACTTCTTGAAACTTACCAATATGTGCCGCTAGTTGCCGATGTGCATCACAACGGCATGAAAATTGCGCTGGAAGTTGCCAAATACGTCGATAAAGTGCGGATTAATCCGGGATTGTATGTATTTGAAAAACCGAAATCGGATCGAACAGAATTCACCCAATCTGAAATTGACGAAATTGGTGAAAAAATCCGCGAAACTTTAGAACCTCTGGTCGTTTCCCTGCGCGATCAAGGTAAAGCGATGCGAATCGGCGTCAATCACGGTTCCCTCGCCGAAAGAATGCTTTTTACCTACGGCGACACACCAGAAGGTATGGTAGAGTCTGCGATCGAATTTATTCGCATCTGCGAATCTCTCGACTTCCGCAACTTGGTTATCTCCATGAAAGCCTCGCGAGTGCCGGTAATGCTAGCAGCTTATCGCCTGATGGCACAACGGATGGATGAACTGGGTATGGATTACCCACTGCATTTGGGCGTCACCGAAGCTGGAGATGGCGAATACGGTCGCATCAAATCTACTGCTGGAATTGCTACACTTTTAGCAGACGGCATTGGCGATACCATCCGGGTTTCCCTCACGGAAGCTCCGGAAAAAGAGATTCCCGTCTGCTATAGTATTCTGCAAGCTCTGGGATTGCGGAAAACAATGGTGGAATATGTCGCCTGCCCTTCTTGCGGTCGCACATTGTTTAACCTAGAAGAAGTTCTCCACCAGGTACGGGAAGCAACCAAACATCTCACGGGTCTAGACATAGCAGTAATGGGTTGCATTGTCAACGGCCCTGGAGAAATGGCGGATGCCGACTACGGTTATGTCGGCAAACAACCAGGTTATATCTCCCTGTATCGCGGCAGAGAAGAAATTAAAAAAGTCCCAGAGTCTCAAGGTGTTGAGGAGTTAATCAACTTAATCAAAGGAGACGATCGCTGGATCGATCCTTAAGAAATGTTCGATGTTGAATTTGGTTAAGCACAATAGTGGTATGTACTGAACTTTTCCACAAAAAGCTTGTGTTAAATTGGGCTTACTCCCATTGCAGTTTTTCCCTTCCGGCTCAGTAGAGTAATGATGGACATAACAAAACGCGGACTCATTTTAGGTGCAACAGCCGCAGTAGTGACGACTGTGGCAGTAACCGGCGCTGGTATTCACCTGTCAAGTCAAGCTTTCTTTCGCGATAGTCCGAAAGAATTGGTGGATGAAGTCTGGCAGATAGTCGATCGCAACTACGTGGATGGCACGTTCAACCAGGTTGATTGGCAGAAAGTTCGGAATGAGTATCTGAGCCGGAATTACACCAGCAAAGAAGAAGCTTACAAGGCTATCCGGGAAATGCTCAAGAAGCTGGACGATCCTTACACCCGGTTTATGAACCCCGAAGAGTTCAAGAGTATGCAAATTGACACCTCCGGGGAACTTACAGGTGTCGGTATCCAGCTTTCCCAAGATGAAGAAACCAAAAAACTCGTTGTCATCGCGCCAATAGAAGGTACACCAGCTGCTAAAGCAGGCGTTCTTTCCAAGGATATCATCCTTAAGATAGATGGCAAGAGTACCGAAGGAATGGAAGTGAGCGATGCAGTCAACTTGATTCGAGGCCCGGTCGGCACAGAAGTGACGCTGACGGTGTTGCGAAACAATCAGCAAAAAATGTTTAAGCTGAAACGCGATCGCATCGAAATCCATCCAGTTCGCTACAGCCGCAGCCAAGATCTTCCAGGCGGCGTAGGCTACATTCGCCTGAACCAGTTCAGCGCCAACGCAGCAGGAGAAATGCGGACGGCAATTCAAGCTTTAGAAAAGCAGGGAGTCTCCGGCTACGTTTTGGATCTGCGTTCTAACCCAGGCGGACTCCTCTACGCCAGCATTGACATTGCCAGGATGTGGATCAAAGATGGCGGCATTGTCTCGACAGTAGACCGCCAGGGAGTAAGCGATCGTCAGAAAGCAAACAACAGACAACTCAGCGATAAACCCTTAGTCGTGTTGGTGGATGGCGGATCGGCAAGCGCCAGCGAAATTCTATCTGGAGCCCTGCAAGACAACGGACGCGCCGTCGTAGTCGGCACAAAAACCTTCGGCAAAGGCTTAGTGCAGTCGGTGCGCGGACTGGGCGATGGTTCGGGAATGGCAGTGACGATCGCCAAATACTTTACCCCCAGCGGTCGCGATATCAACCACGCCGGGATTATCCCCGATGTGACGATCGAACTCAACGATACCCAACGCCAGGAGTTAGGCCGCAATCGCGACGAAATTGGCACCAAAGCAGACCCGCAATACGCCAAAGGTCTGGAAGCCTTGCAGCAGCAAATTGCCAAAAAAGGTGTCAGACCCCAAGCATCAGCTCGGTAATTAGAAAATTTTTGAGTTATGAGGAATGAATTCATTCCTCATAATTTCAAAGAATTTTTTCAAGGTGACAGAACGAACGCAAGAGGCAGGTATTGCTCCATCTTTAGCTCTGATTTGGTCGGCACGATTGATAATCGTGAGAGTGGTGAAAACTTTACCCATAGTTGTTATCTTATTTCTCATAATCGAATACATTGTTAATTGGAGTAACTTGTACTATTTTACCGATCGCTCGGCAGAGAAATATCAAACTCAGTTGATGCCGATCGCCTCAACTTAGCCCCGTTCAACTATCCACACCAACAATGCCAAAATCTGCTCGACAGGCGGGAGGGGATAATCAGTCAGATCGATCGTTGCTGTTGTCCCCTCCAGCTTAAGAAAGCGCCATTGAGTACCGCTGCTGATACAGCCATAAATAGTTGAAATTGAATTTTGTGCTGCTTCATTAAAACGCTGTGCTGCAACCATTTCAGCAAGGCATTGACCAAGACCTTCATTAAGATCTGCTTTCTTGGCTTCAAGAATTACGATCGCAGGAGCTTCAATAATCAATTGTTCAGGCGAACGACTAATTAAAAAATCCACATACCCGGTGAGGTCGCAAGTTGGGTCAACATTGAATTCTCGTCCAGAAAATAGACTGATTTGGCGGTTTTGAATGCGTCGGACTTCTTGAAGGACTGGGTAAACAATAGCCTCAGATCTGGCTTTTTCTGAACCGACTGCAATAGTCCAAGGCAAATCTTCTAGCTCGCTCGTTAATCTGGGGCTAGGATTAATTGGTTGAACAGAAGGAAAGAAACCAGTTCCCTCCACGATGGTTAACTGAAAATCTTTTTTAGCTCTTATAAGTGTGAATTGGCTATAGGGCATAATTCGGCTCCATAAAATAGCAAGCACTCTCAAAAAATGTCACGAAATGCAATATAAGTAAGAATTTAGCAATAAAAATTATTTTAAGTTAATAAAGTTCAATATTTATTTTAAACCCAAATCAAATTTTTATGACAGTGTGTTAAATAGGGGTGAACTTATGACTAAATACAAGGTAAGTTTTCAAATAGGTGAGTTAATCCAGACAAAGTAAGCTCAACCTACTAAACGATTTCTATCAAAATCTACACCATAACTCGTAGGGGGAGTTGAGCGAGAATTTTGCTTATCTAACCTGTAGGCCGATCGAACTCACCAGTACTACCCGAAAAACATTTGCAAACACTGTTATAAGCGGCAGCTGCACCAGATGGAAATCCTACAGCTAGCCGTAAAGGAGGATTTATGAACGAAAAAGTCGTTTCCAGTTTCCGTAATGTAGCGATCGTCGGCCCGTATCTGAGCGGCAAAACATCATTGCTAGAAAGCATATTGTTCGTCACAGGTGCGATTACACGCAAAGGCAGCATCAAAGATAAAAACACAGTCGGAGATAGCGCCCCAGAAGCACGCGATCGCCAAATGAGCGTAGAAGTAACAGCCGCCAGCACCGAATACAGCGACGTGCGTTTCACATTTCTCGATTGTCCCGGATCGGTTGAATTTGCCCAAGAAACTTATAACGCCCTAATTGGCGTGGATGCGGCGATTGTAGTTTGCGAACCAGTAAGCGATCGGGCCTTGACCCTCGCCCCCCTATTCAAATTCCTCGACGACTGGGAAATACCCCACCTAGTCTTCATCAACAAAATCGATCGGGCGAACAACAACTTCATGGACGTACTCCGACTTTATTGTGGAGTTGCGAAGTCTCACAATGGGCGTTGGCTTCTTCAACTGGAAGTACGACCATCTCCAAGAAGTGCCGGACAAGCTAGCAGAAAAGGTTGTGGCAACCAACGGTAACGGTAAGAGTAACGGCCATCGTTAATTGGATTTTTAGATTTGAGATTGCAAATTTCAGATTGGATGATTAAATTTGAAATTCTTCATTCTCAATTATTATAGGGCATCGGGCAACTGCTGCCCTACTTAATTACCAATCCTTAACCAAGGGTGTGTATGTTGGTGATCGGATAGTGCAGAGAAACCCGGTTTCTGGGGTGTACTTCATGCAACTGAGCGATTTGGATAATCTTCATCTCTGGGAATAAAGGTAATTTAATGTCATTTATTGTCTCGCTTTTGATTACTCTGATATCGGTTCTAGTATTCCTCACTGGTGGAGGCGTTGTCAGCGAACGAAATCGCTTGGCGATTCGCGGCATTGCTTTGTTGATTGGAGGTATTGCTGCATTTGCATCCGTCTCCAAACTTTTCGCGGTCGTCCCAGCTGGTAATGTCGGTGTCGTAGATTCGTTAGGACAAGTTTCTGAAACCTCTCTCACTCCCGGCGTTCACTTTGTAAGTCCCTTTACCAAAATTGTAAAATTCTCCACTCGGCTGAGGAATGTTCAAGAAACCATAGAGGCTACATCCCAAGAAGGATTAGCTTTCAATACCAATGTCAGTCTTCAGTACAGACTGGAACCTCAAAAAGCCGCGTCAATTTACAAAAACATTGGCATTGACGAAAAAGAAATTGTAGTAGCCCGATTTCGTTCTGTCGTCCGTGAAATTACTGCTAACTACCCAGCTGAAGCCATTTACTCTCGTAAACGGCTAGAGATAGCAAATCAGATCCGCCAACGGTTAAGTAAACAGTTAACTCCTCTTGGTTTTGTCGTCGAAGAAGCTTTGTTGAGAGAATTGCAAATCCCAGAAAAGATACAGTCAGCAATTCAGGAAAAACTACAGGCTGAACAGGAAAGTCAGCGCATGGCTTTTGTACTGAAAAAAGAACGCCAAGAGGCTGAGCGCAAGCGCATCGAAGCCAAAGGTATCTCTGATTCTCAAAAGATTATTTCCCAAGGTCTTAATGATAAAATTCTCCAATTGAGATCCATCGAAGCTACTGAGAAACTCGCGAGTTCCTCTAACTCCAAAGTTATCATGCTCGGTGCTGGGAAAGGGGGAATGCCGATGCTTTTACAGCAGGATACACAAACTTCAAAACCTTAGTTGTTGAACTGTTTTTTAGGTGAATATGGATAACTCACAAACTTGGTATATTGTCAAGCGCAATGACGGTCACTGCGATATCATTCCCAGTCATCAAGTTGAAGGGAAGGAAGATGCAAATATAGTGGAAAAGTGGGGGCCGATCGCTTCGCAACAGGATGCGATCGCACGTCGCGTCGGCTTAATTCGCGCCGGAAAATGCCACCCTGTTTAGATAATTAGGAACGGGGCGTAAGGTTTGGGGCGTGGAAAACAATCTCCTGCTCCAAACCAAAAGGCATTTTTCACCAATTCTGAACGTAAATACTTGACAATTTTCAGATTTTTTGTAATAATTACTAAGATCTTAACAACTTAGCGCTAAATTTTACCAACAAAGATGAAAGGGATTGCTAGAGATGTCTATTATGTTAAGCAACTAGAATTATTTCATCCATTCAAATTTACCTTTGAAAGGTTTAATTTTACATTTGTCGATTTATTTGCAGGGATAGGAGGATTTAGAATAGCTTTGTCAGAACTGGGGGGGAAATGCTTAGGCTATTCCGAAATTGACAAAGCAGCTATCAAAGTCTATGAAAGAAATTTTATCACTAATTCCAATAGCGCGGATATAAGTTTAGGAGATATTCGCAATATTGATAAATTTCCGTTTCAAGTAGATGTAGTAGTTGGTGGAGTTCCTTGTCAACCTTGGTCTGTAGCTGGTAAACTTAAAGGTTTCGACGACCCCAGAGGCGAACTTTGGTTTGATACGCTCAGAGTTGTGAAAATAAATCAGCCAAAAGTTTTTATATTTGAAAATGTAAAAGGTTTAATAGAGCCTTTAAATAAAAAAAGCTTTGAATATTTAGTGCGAAGTTTTCAAGAAATAGGTTATTGTGTAAAATGGCGTTTACTAAACTCCTATGATTTTGGACTTCCACAAAATCGTGAAAGAGTTTTTCTAGTAGGAATAAGAAAGGATTTAGAGAGTCAGCAAGAATTTAGTTTTCCCGAACCACTGGAGATTAAACCAAAACTCTATAGTTTTATTGATGGAGTGAAAGATTGTAGTAATTTTAATAAAAACAAGATTGCTCCCCAGATTTTATTTGGAGATAAAATTCCCCATTCTAGAAATCGTTTTCAGAAAGATGATGAATTAAATGATTTTTTCATCTTTTGCGATACCAGAGATGGTCACAGCACCATTCATTCCTGGGATATTATTAGGACTAGCAAAAGAGAAAAACTGATTTGTCATACCATTCTGAAAAATAGGAGGAAGAAAAAATATGGTTCAAAAGATGGAAATCCTTTATCTTTTGAAGATTTGGCAGAGTTAATACCCAGCATCAAAAAAGAAGAACTGGATAAGCTGATTAAAAAAAATATCGTTCGGTATGTGGAAAACCAAGGATATGAGTTTGTCAATTCTAAAAATTCAACAGGTATCAATGGAGTTTATAGAATTTTTTTGCCGCATTCAGATATAATTCCTACCTTGACAGCAACAGGGAATAAAGATTACGTGGCGAAGATTTCTCTAGAAGGATGCCAAGATCCTAGTGAATATAAGCAGAAGTTTATTATTGAAATTTATAAAAAAAAGAAGTTTAAACCTATTTCTGCTAAAGACGCTGGGAAGTTGCAAGGGTTTCCCGATTGGTTTATAATGGCTGAAGATGAAGATGTTGCCAAAAAACAATTTGGAAATGCTGTTCCAGTACCCGTTGTTTACCACTTGATGAAATCATTATTAAACCAGGTTAACTTTTGTGAAAAATATGATTCCTGAAAACGAGCGCCTTGAGATTTTAAATAAATTTAAAGCTTTTTTTAAAGATGAAATAATTAGCAATCATAGGAAAAATACGGTAAAGCTTAAAAAACTTAAAGAATTTAATATAAATCCTTTTTTATGGTATTATTTAGCTAAATATTTGACTGGGGATACATCGCCACAGAGTATTGCCAAAATTTTAGTATATCCCAGGGTTCTCGGCACATCGATAACTACTACATTTGGGACAGCAATGCAAAAGTTCATATCGAGAGTTCTTCAAGGTTTTGGTTCTACAACACCAGGAATTGATATAGAGTTTACAGACCAAACTGATTTAACAAAAAAGTATTGTCAGTTAAAAGCAGGCCCAGATTCAATAAATAGAGACGATGTAACTACCATCAAAAATCATTTCAAAGCAGCCAAAAATAGAGCAAGAACTAACAATCTTCAGATTAGCTCGGATGACTTTATTTTCTGTACGTTATACGGAGAAAGAAGTGAAATGAATTCGTTCATTTTAGAGCTATCAAGAGATTATACTGTGTATATGGGTAAGGATTTTTGGCATAGGTTGACAGGGGAAGAAGATTTTTATAATAGATTGATAAATGCTATAAGTGAGGTTGTAAATGAGGTTGATATGCCAGCTGTTGTTGAAGAAGTTATAGAGGCTCTAAGTCAAGAAATTGCAGTAAAATTGTCTGAAGAAGAATAGGTAATAACCATAACACTCACAGCATTTGGTAATTAGCCATGAAAACACGACAATTAGGACAAAGCGGACTTACTGTTTCTGCGATCGGCTTAGGTTGTATGGGAATGTCGGATTTCTACAGCAACCGCGATGATACCGAATCAATTGCGACCATTCATAGAGCGTTGGAATTGGGGATAACCTTACTCGACACCGCCGATATGTATGGGCCATTCACCAACGAAGAACTGGTGGGAAAAGCGATCGGCGATCGCCGCGATCGCGTAATTATAGCTACCAAATTCGGCATCGTTCGCAGTGAAGATGCCGCCTTTCGCGGTATCAATGGGAAACCGGAATATGTCCGCAGCGCCTGCGAAGCTAGCTTGCGGCGTCTTGGCGTAGAAGCGATCGACCTTTATTACCAACACCGAATCGATCCCAACACAGCGATCGAAGAAACCGTAGGCGCAATGGCTGAACTGGTAAAAGAAGGCAAAGTTCGCTACTTAGGACTTTCCGAAGCAGGATCGGAAACCTTGCGTCGCGCTTGCGCCGTACATCCCATCACCGCATTGCAAAGCGAATATTCCCTGTGGAGTCGCGATCCAGAAGACGAAATTCTCGGCACCTGTAGAGAACTAGGTATTGGTTTCGTCGCCTACAGTCCCCTGGGAAGAGGATTTCTGACAGGACAAATTAAAACCTTCGACGACCTCGCACCAGATGATTATCGCCGCCAAACACCCCGCTTTCAAGGAGAGAACTTTCAGAAAAACCTCGAACTGGTGAGGCGTATTGAAGAAATAGCGCAAGAAAAAGGTTGTCTTCCGGCGCAGTTGGCTTTAGCTTGGGTACTCGCGCAGGGTGAAGATATCGTTCCCATTCCCGGTACCAAGCGACGCAAATATTTGGAAGAAAATGTAGCCTCTGTCGATGTGGAATTGACACCAGAAGACCTCCAGCGCATCGACGAAATAGCACCACTAGGCATCGCCGCTGGATTGCGCTATCCCGAAACAATGATGAATGCGGTGAACCGCTGATAAGTAGGTAGGCGTAAATAAACTGAACTCCAAGAAACCGGGTTTCTCCAAGAAACCCGGTTTCTCCAAGAAACCCGGTTTCTAAGGATCTGGCACTTTTACGTTTAATTATGCCCACCTACTTAGTAGAAAGTCAAAAATCAAAAGAAAAAATGGTCGGGGGAACAAGGAGGACTCTGATATCGAGTCCGGTAACATCGTTTGCGTAAAACCCAAAAAGCTATGATGAGCTAAAATCTCCCCATCCCCCCTTTTCCCTTAAAAATAATGAATCAACCGGACATGATATCAGAGAACTCAAAACCCGTGACGAGAAAAATATTAACAGGACTGAATCCAGAAGCCTACGAACACCCGTTCGATCGCAAAGCCTTAGCCTCTTTAAAAAAGATGCCCGGTGTTGACCCACTGCTCAATAAAATTAACGAATACGGGATCGATCGCCTACTCAGATTGCAAAGCCTTGGCAGTCAAATCAGAGTCACACCCCGGAATTTTCCCCAACTGCATGAAGCACTTGTAGAAACTTGTCAAATTCTTGATGTTACCCCACTGACCGAATTGTATCTATTTCGAGGTACAGGTTACATTCAAACCTACGCCGTTGGAGTAGAAAAACCCATTATCGGGATCAATCTAGAGGGAATGGAATGGCTAGATACAGATGAATTACTTTACATCTTGGGACACGAAGTAGCACACATTAAAAGTCGGCATATAATTTACCACCAAACCGCGATCGTTATGCCAACTTTGAAAAATTTATTGAGCAATACCACACTGGGATTAGGTGGCTTGGTAGCTGGTGGCATAGAACTGGCTTTGTATAATTGGCTGATGATGGCAAAGTTCACATCCGATCGGGCCGGTTTGCTAGCTTGTCAAGATATTAATGTAGCCACAACTGCATTAATTAAACTCGCAGGTTTGCCTTCTGAGTACTTGACTGATGCTGTAATTGAAGATTTCCTTGCCCAAGCTAGCGAGTTTTCATCCAATAGCTTTGATAGTCTCGATCGGGTCACCAAAATATTGAGCTATACAGAACATTGGCGTTCCTGGTCAGTTATGCGAATTGCCGAGTTATTGAAATGGGTTGATTCAGGAGAATATGACAATCTAATTCAACAGAAAAACTTAAACAAGCCGGAAACACCAGAAGAACCTGAAGAACCAGAAAAGTGGAATTTTTTAACTTCTTGGTGACAAATCGATTTTGGATGAGAGAATTTTGGATTAGAAGAAAAACAAACAAATGTACTCATCAGCTATTACGCATCTACATCCAATACAAAGACGGGCAGGATGCCCATCCCACAAGAAGATCGGAAAAAATGACGGTCATTTTAGATGCGTAGCAGCTTATCATCACCAGCCCCAACGGGGGCAAAAAAAATCCTATTCTTATTCTTATCTGCGTTCATCTGCGTTCATCTGTCTACATCTGCGGTAAAAATTTAACCAACGATGAAAACAGACAATTTGACGATATCACTGATCGGGACATTTTTACCACAGATGAACACAGATTAACACAGATGTAGATCTAGATTTAGGTATTGTGAGTTAATCCCAAAGTCAAAATCTAAAATCCAAAATCCAAAATCGATTCACTATTCTGCCACTTACCCTGAATTCGCTCAGAGAGAAACGGACGAACGATAAATTTTGGCGGTCGTCCATCCTTAACATCAATTCGTAAAAATGAGTAAGGTCGTCGCTTATCCAAACCCTGTCCGCTGCGACCCACAAAAAGCCGAGATTCCGCTACCTTTCGAGTGTAACTGCCCTTACCATCCTCAAAAGTCTCCATTAATTCTGGCCCCTCAATGCGCTGACGACGGAGGCTGTAACCGCTACCACCGCAGATAATCCAGTTGAGATTAGAATCGGCGTGTCCGGTGTCGCCAGTCCGAAGATATTCCAGACAGTGAGCGTGACCGTTTAGAATTAGATCGACTAGGGGACGACCTTCTGCTAGGGAACCGACTGCTGAAGATACGGCATCCAATACCTGGCGGAGGCGAAGGCGAACTGCCAAAGTTTGCGCTTGCTGCCACTTTGTTGCCTCAGTTACGTAGGGGGGATGGTGGAAATAAATTATACGTCCGCGCACTTCTTTTGTGTTCCAAGATTCGATCAGCTTTTGTTTGAGCCAATCAAGTTGTTCAAAGTCAGTGACGGTTGTTTCATTGGATGCCAGTTGTTTGTCGATATCAAGCTTTACCTCTTCCATTTGCTCCAATTTCGCGTTCAAATCGTTCATCTGTTCGGCTTCTTCGGGTGAGTCGGGATTAAGAGTGGCAGAGGTTTCGAGGATTTGCTCTTTTTCCTGTTCCAGTTGGTTGCGACGTTTTTCCAATTCGCGGCGAAATGCTTTTCCCTTACGAGTTGCAGGGAGTGGTGGTGGCGCATTAAAGGTATTTGAGTCCAGCGCGAAAAAGTCAATACCGCCACAACGGAATGTGTAATAGCGGTTGGGTAAGCGAGTAAAACGTCCGGGTTCGTAAAGCAGGCAGCGACCAGTGTCGGTTTTGGCGATATAATGGCGATCGAGATGACGGCCAAGTTCTGCCTGGTTCGGAAAAGCTTTGAGGTAATCGAGAAATGCTTGTGCATAGGCATTTCCTTGAAAAGAACCGTGCCAGCCAATGTCGAAATCTAGTTTAGATTTGAGTAGGCGGCGCAACGGTAGTGCAGTCTGGGCAAGCAAACCAAAAATAGGCTGTAGATCGTAGTAATCGTGATTACCTGGCACAGGTAAAATTGGCAGGGTGAAGGTCATGCGATCGTATGCAATCCGTTCTGGGTGTTCGCCGCCTAGCAGAAATTCTCGGTAAGGCTTGATAAAGTTTTGCGGATAATATTCGCTTGAGCCAACCAGATAGATGACATCACCCGTATGCAAGGCGAAACGACTTTCTTCCTTGTGTGCTAGCATCAGTTCGGCAATTTGTCGTTGGGGGCTGTATCCCCGATGATTTCCCGATCCGCTATCACCGACAACCAAAAAGGAGAATTCTGGACTGTCGCCAGAACCATCCTCTATAACCATCCGGGTTTGATCTATTCCCCTTTGGGTAATTAGCGGATCTTGCCACCGCACTCTTTCCTTCATTTTGCGGATTTTTACGGAAATCGGCGGATCGGATACAAATCGCATGGTAGATCGGGCTCGGATGGCGAGATTATAGGGCTATCTATCTGTTTCCATCATGTATTGTAACTGCTGGACTAGGGACTAGGGACTAGGGGCTAGGGACTAGGGAAGAGGGAAGAGGGAAGAAGAAGTAAGGTTATTCACTTGCCTCCGTTCGATTTTTGCTAACATTCATTAACAAAAACTTCCTGTTTCATCTGGGACTGTCGGCAGCACCCCATCCACAAGCAGACACGAGAGAACTTCCCGCGTTAATTTCTCAATGTTG
>CASBRD010000143.1 GCA_949128025.1 Oscillatoriales cyanobacterium PMM_0008
GAAGGAACTTTTGAATGTCTGGAACTTCCAGGCGGTAGGGCATCATTATTAGGAGTTATCCCGCTGGAAGCATTAGGAATTGAACTGGATTTGCAGAATCAAAGATTAATTGTTTTGCCAATTAGTCCAACCCAAACTTATTTGACGATTCTTTGAGTTGAAATAATGGTGCGATCGCACGCCCTGAGTTTGGGGAGCATATTTTGATTTTACTATGACTAAGAGCGATCGCATCCTACCCAAGGCCCGATCGTCGGCGATCGAGCCTCTGGGTTTTCAGACTGAGCATCCTGTTGTATAATCCACAATGCGGACACGCGGGGGGTGTCAAAACCACAAAAACTAACAAGGCGGCTCAATTGTTGCCCAAACAGGTCATAATTTGACAAACACAGTTGCAAAAAGAAGCCTGTGAAATATTTTTTTCTTTCTGATGGATGGACATTTGGCAGAATCTGGGCGTCTGATGGCCTATGGAACGAAACCGCATGGCGACGTCAACCGAATATTGACAAAATGAGTATTTCCCTGGTAAAGAACAATGAAAAGTTATGGCTCTATCGGGTAGAAGACGCTATCTTAACCGTAGAAGTGAAGCCACGGTCAACAGCCGAGGTCGGCCCAGCCGCCCAAGCGATCGGTCAAGTAGTGCTAAAGCGGCTCATCACAGCCGAACAAGTGCTGGAAAGAATGGCAGCGGGTCAGGCTATGTGCCAACTGAATGATATCGAAGCCATAGTTTTTTGACACGCGCCCGAATTCAATTCGGGCGATTCTTGGTTCATAGACGTACCTTAGAAAGAAAGGCGAGAGCTTTCGCCCACCCGTGCCGTTCCCTGACATCCGCCAGCAACCTCAAATATGCCGAAGGGCAACAAGGCAGTTGAGCCGATCGCTGGGATGAATTTGCCAGCTTAACCTGCTTGCAATGGGCAGCGACAAGGTTTACACTTCTTTAAACGCTCTCATTTTCCTAAAGGCATTGTTAAACTGCTCAAGTGTCTTAAATATTGGACATTAAGCGGACAGCCTCAGGATTTAGAACCTTAAGAAACGGCATAAAAGTTCGCTGAATTATACATCACTTATCGAGGAGGATCGTAGTCAATGGGACTACCCTGGTACCGAGTACACACAGTCGTTCTGAACGATCCGGGGCGATTGATTTCTGTACACCTAATGCACACTGCCCTCGTAGCAGGGTGGGCCGGTTCTATGGCCCTGTACGAACTAGCAATTTTTGACCCCAGCGATCCAGTCCTGAACCCCATGTGGCGTCAGGGGATGTTTGTGATGCCATTCATGGCACGCTTAGGCGTCACCCAATCCTGGGGTGGTTGGAGCATCACTGGCGAAGCGGCAAGCAACCCCGGCGTTTGGAGCTTTGAAGGCGTTGCAGCCGCGCACATTGTCCTTTCCGGTCTACTGTTCCTAGCTGCCGTCTGGCACTGGGTTTACTGGGATTTGGAACTCTTCAGAGACCCCCGCACTGGCGAACCGGCTCTCGACCTGCCAAAAATGTTTGGCATTCACTTGTTCTTGTCCGGTCTTCTTTGCTTTGGCTTCGGTGCCTTTCACCTATCGGGACTTTTTGGCCCCGGTATGTGGGTTTCCGACCCTTACGGTTTAACTGGCCACCTCCAAGCCGTGGCCCCAGCGTGGGGGCCGGAAGGTTTTAACCCCTACAATCCAGGTGGCATTGTTGCTCACCACATTGCTGCGGGTGTTGTCGGTATTATTGCCGGTTTGTTCCATTTAACTGTTAGACCTCCGGAGCGGCTTTATAGAGGGCTGCGGATGGGGAACATCGAAACAGTACTTTCCAGCAGTATTGCCGCTGTATTCTTCGCTGCCTTCGTCGTCGCCGGTACTATGTGGTACGGCACTGCCGCCACGCCGATCGAACTGTTTGGCCCGACCCGCTACCAGTGGGATAAAGGCTACTTCAAACAAGAGATCCAGGCGCGGGTGCAAGCAAGTTTGGCAGAAGGTGCGAGCCTGTCAGAAGCTTACTCTGCTATTCCTGAAAAGCTGGCTTTCTATGACTACATTGGCAACAGCCCTGCCAAAGGCGGTCTGTTCCGCGTCGGCCCGATGAACAAGGGAGATGGCATTGCCCAAACATGGCTGGGCCACCCGGTATTCAAAGATGCTGAAGGACGAGAATTGACAGTCCGTCGGATGCCCAACTTCTTTGAAACCTTCCCCGTGATCTTGACCGACAGCGATGGGGTAATTCGTGCTGACATCCCATTCCGTCGCGCTGAATCTAAGTACAGCTTTGAGCAAGTTGGCCTCAGCGTAACCCTCTACGGTGGCGAATTGAATGGTCAAACCTTTGATGACCCATCCAGGGTGAAGCAGTTTGCTCGTAAGGCCCAGCTGGGTGAGCCGTTTGAGTTCGATCGCGAAACCCTCAACTCTGACGGGGTGTTCCGCACCAGTACTCGTGGTTGGTTTACCTTCGGACACGCTGTATTTGCACTGCTGTTCTTCTTCGGTCACATCTGGCATGGGTCTCGTACCCTCTTCCGGGATGTGTTTGCCGGTGTAGACCCAGAACTTTCTGAAGAACAAGTCGAATGGGGCTTCTTCCAGAAAGTGGGTGACAAGAGTACCCGTCGAACGGAACCTGTGTAAACCTACTAATGATTGGGGACTCGGAGAGTTCTGAGTTAAGAATTTTGAGTTTTGAGTTAAATTTTATAATTCAAAACTCATTCTTTATTCCTCAAAACTATTTCTAGCCCCAATCCTTTGGTAGACTAATAAGCGACTGAATAGTCAGGAAGTTTTGATATGGAAAGCATTGCTTACATTTTGGTTTTCACTCTGGCGCTGGGCGTCATCTTCTTTGCGATCGCATTCCGCGAACCCCCCCGCATTGAGAAGAAGTAGTCAGCCTCAAGCATCTGACCAGCTCTAAAAGCAACTGTTTAACAACAGAAGCCGCTGCTACTCATCTGGCAATATCGCCATCAGCCAGACTAAAGTAACAGCTGGCTTTCGCTTTTTTAGCTTGCTGGAGCATCTGGCCCAGCATAACGGTCAACAAATTAAAGGAGTTGACAAAATGCGCTGTCCTTTCTGCCACTACCCAGATAATCGCGTCCTTGAGTCCCGCTCCGCAGAAGCAGGACAAAGTATCCGGCGACGAAGAGAATGTTTGAGGTGCAAACGTCGCTTCACGACTTACGAGCAAATAGAATTTGTTCCCATTACGGCGATCAAGCGGGACGGTCGCAAGGAATCTTTTGACCGTTCTAAATTGTTGCGCGGTATCGTTCGCGCTTGCCAAAAAACGGGGATTCCCCAAACCCAACTCGAAGCTCTCGTTGATGAAATTGAATCTGAACTCCAGCAGCGCGAGGTGCGAGAGGTCACAAGCAGTGAAATTGGCGAGATGGTTCTCGGTAAACTGCAATCTCTCAGTGAAGTCGCTTATGTACGCTTTGCCTCTGTCTACCGCCAATTCCAAAGCATTAAAGATTTTGTGGATACTTTAAACCATTTAAGTACAAGCAGTTCAACGGCTTCTGTAGTCAACACAGCCGATCTGGGTACACGATCGCACTTATCTGAGGCTTTGTCACCAGAAGCCTCTGTTTCTTTTGTGAGGTCTTTGTGACATTTAGAACTTTGGCTTGGAAATAGCCTTGCCAAAATTGATACAGTATGCTATAGAGATGTTGAGCGAGCTACAACAGTTTAAGGTACAGGAATCCAAACGCGATCGCTCCCCTTGTTGGTGGTCATCACAAAACCCGGCCACCCGTTCCCAGCTAACAACACAAGTAGAAACTATATCCACAGGATGTACTTAAGTTAAAATAATTAATCTAGACTCTCAATCGCCCAGCTGTCCAACGGCTGGCGATACGGTTTGCAGACTTGTAGGTGTAGGCTGCACATTACCAAAGTGCGTATACATCGACAGGAGGAGCAACTTTTACAAACATAATTAGCAGGTAACGATTCGCATGGTCAATCTGAAAACAACAGCTACAGCAGAAATTGGTTTCACTCACGAAGATTTTGCCGCTTTACTCGATAAGTATGATTATCACTTTAATCCCGGTGATATTGTAGCTGGTACGGTATTCAGTATAGAGCCGAGGGGCGCTCTGATTGACATTGGTGCTAAAACAGCGGCATACATACCAATTCAGGAAATGTCAATTAACCGGGTTGACGCTCCCGAAGAGGTGCTGCAATCAAACGAGACTCGTGAATTTTTCATCCTCACAGATGAAAATGAAGATGGACAACTGACGCTTTCCATCCGACGGATTGAGTATATGCGGGCTTGGGAGCGAGTCCGTCAGCTCCAAGCAGAAGATGCTACAGTGCGATCGGGCGTATTTGCCACCAATCGCGGCGGAGCATTAGTAAGAATTGAAGGCTTGCGCGGCTTTATTCCCGGTTCTCACATCAGCACCCGCAAACCTAAAGAAGAATTAGTGGGAGAGGAACTACCCCTGAAGTTCCTGGAAGTAGACGAAGACCGCAACCGTTTGGTGCTGAGCCACCGACGAGCGCTGGTAGAGCGCAAGATGAACCGACTAGAAGTCGGCGAAGTGGTAATTGGTTCGGTACGGGGAATCAAACCCTACGGTGCTTTCATCGATATTGGAGGCGTCAGCGGTTTGCTGCACATTTCTGAGATTTCCCACGAACATATCGATACACCCCATAGCGTGTTCAATGTCAATGATGAAATCAAGGTTATGATCATTGACTTAGACGCTGAAAGAGGTCGAATTTCACTTTCAACCAAGCAGCTAGAACCCGATCCGGGTGACATGATCAGGAACCGCGATCGCGTCTACGATATGGCGGAAGAAATGGCGGTTAAGTATCGCGAACAATTGAAAGCCAAACAGCAAGGTAACGCTCCTGCGCGGATGGAAATTCCAGTTGCCGAATCAGTTGCCGAATCAATCGCCGAATCAGTTGCCGAACCAATCGCCGAATCAGTTGCCGAACCAATTGCCGAATCAGTTGCCGAACCAATCGCCGAACCAATTGCCGAATCAGTTGCCGAACCAATCGCCGAACCAATTGCCGAACCAATTGCCGAACCA
>CASBRD010000144.1 GCA_949128025.1 Oscillatoriales cyanobacterium PMM_0008
AGTTTTTCAAGGAGCTATTTCGTTAATGGCTCAAGAAACTGTAGCACAGAAATTATGGATTGTTGAGGAAACACGAATACGAATTAGGGGTGGAGATTAAATGGCGATCGCATTTTGGGGAAAGATGGGAGTGCGATCGCATTTTGGGGAAGATGGAAGTGCGATCGCATTTTGGGGAAGATGAAGGTGCGATCGCATTTGGGAAAAGATGGGAGTGCGATCGATCCAGTATATACTAATATAAGTTGCGTATTATTGTAATAATGATAAGAGGTTAAACTGGATGGTAAAACATATTTACTTTTCAACCCATGCCTGAGAGAATGCTACTGCGCGGTGCTGAAGAAATTGAGGTTATTGCAGCCATTCGTTCTGATTCCTGGGAATCGGCCAAGCGAGGTAAATTTTCGGCTCGCGCTCAATTTGATTTTAACAATCAATCGCCAATTAATCAACAGTTTTACAGCTACAAGGCTGTTAAGCCAATCTTTACCGAGGAACCGGGAAGAATTGTAGTAGTAACAGTAAACGTCTATTATTTTAACTAGAAGGAAGAAAACCATGAAGATCCACTACGATCGAGAAGTTGATGCACTCTATATAGAGTTACTGCCATTAGCGCCAGGGACAGCCGAAAATCGAGAACTGACAGAAGATATTATTGCTGATTACAGTCCTGATGGCAAACTAGCTGGATTAGAAATCCTTGATGCTTCGCAAGTTTTGGGTGAACAACTACAAGAAATAATTGTCGAGGATGCTTCAGTTGGCGTAATTCATCGACTTGCTCTTTTATAAAGAGAAGTAGGATAGGTGCGATCGCATTTGGGAAAGAGGGAAGTGCGATATGCCTTATGCTGGCTACGCCAACGCATTTTGGGGAAGATGAGGATGCGAAGGGGAAGAAAGACGATGCCCTCGGCTTCGCTGACGCTTTTTCTGCAATCTCAAGTTAAGGTATAATACAGGAATAACCACAAATCCCAACAAAGAGCCTATGTCTACTTACAACGAGGTACTGGCTCAAGCTCAAACTTTAACGCCTGATGAGCAAGAGCGTCTGTTAGAAGACTTAGCAATGCTGGTTCGTCAACGGGTAGCAACCCAGGCTCAAAAGAGCAGCCAAAAATCACCTGGGCTAGATTTAGACAGATGGCGTGGTTTTTTGCCTAAGGGTGTGGATGCTCTGGAATTCCAATTAAAACTTAGACAAGAATGGGATGAGTAATAAATATCTTCTCGATACGAACATCCTGATTTACTACTTTAATGATGAGCCGGAAGTTCAGCCTATATTTGATGAAATTGAAAGTGGAGATGCAGAGGTTTTCTACTGTCCGGTTAGTTGGGTGGAGTTACTTTGTTACCCGGCGTTGACAGAAGAACAAGCGAATGAGATGCGAGAATTTTTGAGGCTTCTTAACTGCGTATCATTGACGGAATCAGTTTTAGATCGTGCAGCCCAAATTCGTGGAGATTATCGATTGAAACTAGCTGATGCTGTAATTGCAGCTTGCGCTTTAATTGAGGGATGCGTTTTAGTCACTCGCAATGTGGATGATTTTAGGCGTGTTAATGGGTTAAGTGTGTTAAATCCATTTAGTTAGGTTGAGCGATCGCATTTTGGGGAAGATGGGAGTGCGATCGCATTCTGGGAAATAGATGGGAGTGCGATCGCATTTGGTGTCAGATCGAGAGTGCGATCGCATTTGGTGTCAGATCGAGAGTGCGATCGCATTTTGGGTAAAGATGGGAGTGCGATCGCATTTTGGGTAAAGATGGGAGTGCGATCGCATTCTGGGGAAGATGGGAGTGCGATCGCATTTGGGAATAGATGGAAGTGCGATCGCATTTGGGGAAAGATAGAAGTGCGATCGCATTTGGAGAAAGATAGAGGCTGAGTTTGGGGTAGGGAGTTGGGAAGCCTTGCAATTGGGAAAATCTTCAAAGGTAAGGGAATAATGTCCCAAATAGGTTTGGCACTGTAGTAATCTAAATCATTGACATTTATAAAAATTCATTTATGAGCGGTATTAACCGTGAACTAACACCAGACCCCAGAACCAGTTTATTTGACAGACATCTTCCAGATACAGGCCAAGTAAAACGATTGCTAAGAAAAGAGGGAAAAGCTCATGTATTTCACGACCGAATCACGATGAAAATGGTGATACAATCAATTATAGAAAGGGGAGAAAAAACAGGATTTGAAGATGAAAATGATGATTATGAGCGTTACGGATTATACTTTTCCGAGCCGATAGGCTATCAAATTAGGGCTGATGGCAGTAATATTCCGCTTTATTACGCTGAAATAAAAATTATTAAAGGAACGGATCTTTACCATGTTATCCCACGTACCAGACCTCGCCGAACAAGTAACTAATTGGCAATTTTTAGAATTATGGGTTGATTCCATAGTTTTTCCGCCACGAATTTTGATGTTAGTGAGTGATAACGATGGCAAGTGCGGTGTCTACGACCCAGGTGCTAATTATCAATTGAAGTTTTTAAGTTTAACTTACGACGAGGCACATTCTTGGCTATTGGAAGATGATTATGAAAGGGTTGATGGTAGGTTGTTAGCAGATGAAGTGATGCGATCGCCTGTTGGATAGATTAGTTTTATCATCAGTGCGATCGCATTTGGGGAAAAAATGGAAGTGCGATCGCATTTGGGGGAAAGATAGAAGTGCGATCGCATTTGGGGAAAGATGGGAGTGCCCAGTATTCATTTCAACTCTTTCATCAAAAAGCCCTTATACCATCTGGTTCCGCATCGGAAAATATTGGAATCCGAATCGGAAAACGCTTATCACGGTTATTGCTTGGTGTCCAATAAGTATTGCGAGATCTGGGGGGCTGAATACGAAGGTTCATCACACAGTCTTGGTTATTACGGTGCGCCCAGATATGCCAAGTATTACTTTCAACGTTTTCATCGAAAATTCCTTGCTCTCGAAGATCACGAAAGTTATATTTACAGGCTGTATCTGCTGCCTCCTGAGACATATTTGCGAAATTACTTAAGCCGGATATAAAGACAAATTCATGTGGTTCGTAAGCGATTGCTTTTCGATCAATTGCTTGTCCAAAATGGATATTTAAAGACATACAAAAGGTTGACAAAAATAGCAGAGTTAGCAGTGGTTTATTTTTTAAATACTGCTTTGCCATTGAACCCCTAAATTTACTGACATCAATAAAATGGTTGATTGCGAATCTGATAGTAGGTGAAAAACATTGAAGGTTACAATAATTTCAACAGCTATCCTAAATATCAATATAGCTAAAATTCTAGTTTTTTTAATATTTAAAATGTCAGATAATGTCAGAGATTAATAACTTGAAATGTCAGATTTTATCATCTCGGTCATAAAATGTAAGAAAATGTATGGTAAAATAGATAAAACCTTGAGATCTAGCCAACTAATGGACGTTAAAGAAGTTTTAAGATTTGCCGACGACCTGGTTTTTGCCAAAACGGGAGAACACTTGGAGGATCTGCAAGAAGCTATCCTAGCCGGTGTGTGGGAAGGTAAAAAATACTCTCAAATCGCAGAAGCATCATATTGTAGCGAAGGTCACGTCAGGAATGTAGCTTCAAAATTATGGAAGTGTTTATCAAATGTCTTAGGTGAAGAAGTAACTCAATCGAATTTACGCTCAACACTGGGGAGACGACAAGTGTTCATTGTTTCATCAAATTTTGGAAATGATTTTCTACATATTGGTAACGTCAATGTTTGTACAGATACCCAATCTCCAGAAGTTACAAACGTCCGATCGCAAACCCCCACACCACAACCCCAACAAACCCCAACTCAACCCCACATAGACTTAGGCGACGCACCAGAAATCTTCAGTTTCTACGATCGCACTCCCGCACTCGCCACCCTCCAAACCTGGATACTACAAGAACGCTGTCGCCTCATCGCACTGCTGGGAATCAGCGGAATAGGCAAAACAACCCTTGCAGTGCGACTCCTAGACCAAATCAAAACCAATTTTGACTATGTAATTTATCGCAGTCTCCGCTTTTCCCCAACACTCAACGCCACTCTCACCAACCTACTGCAAATCTTCTCCGAAAAAACAGATATTCCCCAGAATATCGAAACGCAGATATCCCAACTCATCAACTATCTACGCCAATATCGCTGTCTAATTATCCTTGATGACGTGCAGATGCTTTTCAGCAGCGGACAATTAGCAGGTCAATATAGATCGGGATATGAAGATTATCCCTTATTTTTCAAATTAATTGCCGAAGTTTGTCACAATAGTTATTTGATCTTAAATAGTTGGAAAAAATTGAGAAAAATCGCCAAATTAGAAAGAGAAAATACTCCTGTGCGCTCATTAGTCTTAGGCAGTTTAGGAATTGCAGCAAAAGAAATTCTGAGAGAACATAAATTATCCGATGAAGATACTTGGGACACCTTGATAAATACCTATCAAGGCAATCCTCTCTGGTTAGAATATACTGCTACCATGATTCAAGAGTTATTTGGAGGTAGCGTTTCTGATTTCTTGGAATGCGATGCAGTAATTTTAAGCGAATCTTTGCAAGCAGAATTAGACCAACAATTTCAGCGACTAACGCAGCAAGAACTTGCCATAATGATTCAGCTTGCAAACGAAAATGAACCTATTGCTTTACCGCAAATTTTACAGGCAATGCCATTATCGCCATCAAATTTATTAAATGGGATGGAATCACTAGGAAACAGGTTATTATTGGATGCCAAAGGAAATGGTAAGACAACTTTTTTTAGTCTGAATACTGTGTTAAAAAAGTATGTTAAAAATCGATATACGATATAATATAGTAAATTATAGTAACCGCCTTAGCGGTTGCTATAGTAACTCAAGTTGCTAGTTATAAGATTGGGGCTTCTCTTTGGTACGTTGTTGCGCTTTAGCGCTCTTATTACAGCTAGGATAAGAGCGCTAAAGCGCAACGACATACCTTTATACCAATAACTAGCAACTTGCGTTAGTAAGTTAAAACAACAAACACAATCTCTCACTAAAACCCGCCCCTACTTTCTTCCATCTTCTGTGGCTGAATATTCAGCAACTCCATAGCTTTCTCCAATTTGTAACGAGGAACTTTCTGTTTGGAAATATCAGCTTCTAATTCAGCAATCATATAATCTGCGATCGCAATCAGAGCATCCCAACGTTGATTAATTTCCTCCATCTTAGCTGCTCTTTCCTTGACTTTTTCTAGGCTGGGAGGTGGTGGTATTTGATTCATAATAAATTCCAATCCCTTTTGATTTCTTGGATACTTGCTTCCGAGGCTGGGGCGTTAGCTTGTGCCTGTTCAATCGATCGGGCCAGTAACTCTAGCATAGCAGATGAAGGGCTTGGGTAGGATTTGGCAATCTGCAATAGAAGAGTGCAAAAGCGGGAGTAGTAACTCAAGTTGCTAGTTAGGTACGTTGTTGCGCTTTAGCGCTAAAAGAGCGCTAAAGCGCAACAACGTACCTGGTGCCAACAATTGTCGCTGCAAATCTAAAACAGTAGTTGTTATTTCCTGTGATAACTCTGCCATCTAAGTTGATTCTAATATCTTACAGCTAATATTTTACTGCTTAACAGCGCTTGTTTTTTAGATAATTTAGAATCAGCTAAAAAAGTGCGTTACGCTAAAGCTAAGGCACATCTTCAACTGTATTCGGTGCGTTACACTGCGTTAACACACCCTACAAAAGCTGGAGATTACCAAGCGATATACAGCAGCTTTCAGGTGAGTGTGGTAGAGAGAAACCCGGTTTCTTGAAGAAACCGGGTTTCTGGGGTGTACATCATCCAAGCGCAAGCCGATATAATTGAGAAAGTTAGAGACATTATTGGGAGGCAGTCATGTTCGATCGCATTACCTTCGATCCGCAAATTATGGGAGGACGCGCTTGCATTCGCGGAATGCGGATTACCGTTTCTTTAGTAGTCAGTTTGGTAGCAAATAGGATGAGTGTAGAGGAAATTCTAGAGGCTTATCCTTATCTAGAAGCGGAAGATATCAGCGCCTGTCTTCAATATGCTGCTTTCTTGGCAAGTGAGGAAGTTCGTCCATTTAGCGGGAGTACAGTGTGAAATTTCTGGCAGATATGGGTGTTTCTCCTTTAACTGTTCAAGCACTGCGTCAACAGGGATATAATGCAGTACACCTAAATGAACAGGGACTCGATCGCTTAGCCGATTCTGAAATTTTGGAAAAGGCGAGACAAGAGGATAGGATTGTTTTAACATTTGACTTGGACTTTGGCGATTTATTGGCTGTGAGTGCTGATGTTGCGCCAAGTGTAGTGATTTTTCGATTGAAAAATACTGTCCCAGCATTTGTTAGTGCAAGACTGCTGTTAGTTATTTCAGAGTGTGGTGAGGATTTGGCAAATGGGGCAATTGTGACAGTAGAAAATAATCGCTATCGAGTACGAAAACTACCCATTTAGATCTTAATATGGTAAATGGGTAATATCATGTCCGGTTAATCACTTATAATATCTGTAGGTTGGGTTGAGGAACGAAACCCAACGCTACAGTGGTAGTGGTTGGGTTTCGCTATCGCACGGGCCCAACCTACAGCCTATAAAATTTATTATAAGTATTCAACCGGACATCATATAATGGGTAATTTAAAATTTTAGATTTGAGATGGCAAATTTAATAAATCTGAAATTATTCAATTTGCAATCTGAAATTACCCATTATCCACTACCCTAGAAGTAGTCTTGAATCGCTTTTACATCCAGCGGTGCAGATTGCAAACGTGCGATCGCAGCAGCAGTAGCTTTGGCCCCGGCGATTGTGGTAATCACCGGCACTTTATAAGCTAACGCAGTACGCCGCAACAACCGCGCATCAGTTGCTGCTTCTTCCCCAGAAGGAGTATTCAGAACGAGCTGAATCTTCTGATTTTTAATCGCGTCTACAATATGAGGACGCCCTTCGTGTACCTTCAGCACCAAACCGATCTTTTTCAAGCCATTTTCTTGCAAGACGCGACGAGTGCCATCGGTTGCGACAATATCAAAGCCTAACTCCATCAGTTCTTTTACTGCTGGAACTATAGCTATTTTATCGCGATCGCTCATCGATACAAACACCGTTCCCGACAACGGTAACCGCACTCCCGCCGCTAATTCCGCCTTGGCAAACGCCTTGCCGAAATCGGTATCAATGCCCATCACTTCCCCAGTCGATCGCATTTCTGGGCCGAGTAAAGTATCCGTACCGGGGAATTTATCAAACGGCAACACCGCTTCTTTGACCGCAATGTGATTGGGTATAATTTCCTGAGTCAAACCCAACTCCTGCAAGGTTTTACCTGACATAATTAAAGAAGCCATCTTCGCCAACGGTTTGCCAATTGCCTTCGATACAAACGGCACCGTGCGCGACGCCCTGGGATTTGCCTCTAAAATGTAAACCTGCGGTGCATAGCCATAAGCCCCTACGACGGCATACTGAATATTCATCAAACCAATGACATTGAGGGCTTTTGCTAACCGGATTGTTTGGTCGCGAATGGTTTGCAGAATCGCGGGAGATAGAGAAGTTGTTGGCAGGGTGCAGGCAGAATCGCCAGAGTGAATTCCCGCTTGTTCGATGTGTTCCATGATACCGCCAATCACAACATTTCCGGTACTATCGGCGATCGCATCTACATCGACTTCAACGGCATTTTCCAAGAACTTATCAATTAGCACAGGTTTTTCCGGTTCAACCTGTACCGCCATCGTCATGTAACGTTCCAAATCCTTATCCGAGTAGACGATTTCCATTGCGCGTCCGCCCAAAACGTAGCTGGGACGAACCACCACCGGATAACCAATTCGCCGTGCAATAGTCAGCGCTTCCTGTTCAGAACGAGCAATTCCATTCGCTGCTGTCAGCAAATGCAGTTTTTGGACAATTTCATCAAACCGTTCTCGGTCTTCCGCAATGTCGATCGAATCGGGAGAAGTACCCCAGATTTTCGTACCTAGTTCTGGATGATTGAGGAGTGCTTCTTGCAGTGGAAGTGCCAATTTCAGTGGCGTTTGACCGCCAAACTGGATAATAATTCCGACTGGTTTTTCCGTTTCGATGATATTGAGAACATCTTCCTTAGTCAGCGGTTCAAAATAGAGGCGATCGCTTGTATCGTAATCCGTCGAAACCGTCTCAGGATTAGAATTAACCATGATCGTCTCAAATCCAGCCGCTTGCAAAGCATAGGCAGCATGACAGCAGCAATAGTCAAACTCAATTCCTTGCCCGATGCGATTCGGCCCACCACCCAAAATCATCACTTTTTGTTTATCGGATGGTAGCACTTCCGATTCCCCTTGCAAGGGGTAATTGAGAGATGTTGAATGTTCGGCATCTTCCCCACAACCCATTTCATAAGCGGAATAATGATAAGGAGTAAACGCCTCAAATTCCGCCGCACAGGTATCTACAGTTTTGTAAATAGGCAGAACGCCCAAGCGCTTGCGGTACGATCGCACATCGTCTTCTTTGGTTTTGGTGGCAAAGGCAATTTGGCGATCGCTAAATCCCTGTTGCTTAATCGCAAACAACTCTTCTTTTTTCAGTTGTTCCAAAGGAGTGCGTTTCAGGAATTTCTCGGTTTCCAGCAATTCCTTCATCTTATCTAAAAACCAAGGGTCAATTCCCGTCAGTTCATAAATATCTTCTACCGACATTCCCATCTGCATCGCGTGACGCACAGTGAAAATCCGTTCGGGATTCGGCGTCCGCAATTGGGCGCGGATTTGTTCCAAAGAAGGCAATTTTTCGGTTTTGTCGCAACCCCAACCGGCGCGACCCGTTTCTAAACTTCGCAATGCTTTTTGGAACGATTCGCAGAACGTCCGTCCAATCGCCATTGCTTCTCCCACCGATTTCATTTGCGTTGTCAGGATCGCTGGCGTTCCCGGAAACTTTTCAAACGCAAAGCGGGGGATTTTCGTTACCACATAGTCAATCGTCGGCTCAAACGATGCCGGAGTCTTTTTCGTAATATCATTATTAATTTCGTCCAGCGTGTAACCCACCGCCAATTTAGCCGCAAATTTGGCGATCGGGAAACCAGTAGCCTTGGAAGCTAATGCCGATGAACGAGATACACGGGGGTTCATTTCAATCACAATCATGTCGCCGTTCACCGGATTGATGGCAAACTGGATATTAGAGCCCCCAGTTTCTACCCCAATTTCGCGGATAATCTTGATGGAGGCATCCCGCAGCCGTTGGTATTCCTTGTCAGTCAGCGTTTGTGCTGGTGCTACAGTGATCGAGTCGCCCGTGTGGATGCCCATCGGATCGAGGTTTTCGATCGAACAGATAATCACTACGTTATCTGCTAGATCTCGCATCACCTCTAACTCATATTCTTTCCAGCCTAACAGCGACTGTTCGATCAAAATTTGGGAAACCGGACTGGCATCTATGCCTACCTGGGCCATTTCTTCAAATTCTTCTTGGTTGTAGGCGATACCACCACCCGACCCTCCCATCGTAAAAGCCGGTCGAATAATTAGAGGATAGCTGCCAATTTCCTGACCGATCGTCTTAGCTTCGTTTACATTGGTGGCGATGCCAGAGGGACAGACACCTACCCCAATTTTTTCCATTGCTTGTTTGAACAGCTGTCGGTCTTCTGCTTTTTCGATCGCTTCCAGTTTAGCTCCAATCAATTCGACGCCGTACCGTTCCAAGACGCCGTTTTTTGATAAGGCTACAGCTAAATTTAGCGCCGTTTGTCCGCCCATCGTCGGCAGCAAGGCGTCCGGTCGCTCTTTGGCAATCACTTTTTCGACCATTTCCGGCGTCAGCGGCTCAATATAGGTACGATCTGCCGTTTCTGGATCGGTCATAATGGTGGCTGGGTTGGAGTTAACCAGAACCACCTCGTAGCCTTCACTGCGTAGGGCTTTGCAAGCCTGAGTGCCCGAATAGTCGAATTCGCAGGCTTGGCCGATTACAATTGGGCCAGAACCCAACA
Source organism: Oscillatoriales cyanobacterium PMM_0008 (assembly GCA_949128025.1). Taxonomy (GTDB): domain Bacteria; phylum Cyanobacteriota; class Cyanobacteriia; order Cyanobacteriales; family Aerosakkonemataceae; genus Argonema. Next base: position 10,004 of record CASBRD010000144.1, read on the forward strand.
GCAGGATTTTGTGGAGGTCGTCACGACGAGGCATAATGGTTGCTTTGGAGTAAGGGTGTGCAAATCCAAACCATTTTAAGTGGTTTGCTCCAGCTAGAAGCGGTTGTTTGACTACACTTTTCCAAGGTTCGATGACAAAATGGCAATAATTGGGCATGGGTCATGGGGCATAGGGCATAGCGCATAGGGCATTTTCTCCCTCTTTCTCCCTCTCGTTCCAAAAGTTTGATGAAAAATTAGCTAGGTAGTGAGTAAAAGTGATAGGTAGTAGGTAAGCGCTAGAGTTCTGCTACTACCTCTTAACCAATAGAAGATGGCCTATGCTCCTTGATGGCTTTATACCAAACGAGATGATGCTTGCACAGCAACATCCCTTGACTGAAAATTTGACGCGATCGCTTTTTGATACAGAAGTAGTATCTACGAAAGAAGTCAGGGAAATCCAGTTGCGCGATCGCATTCCGGGCCTCATTAAACGGCTGATTCCCCTCAATCCCCTTATATCTTGGGAATACTGGTGGTGCGTTCCCGGTAAAATACTATTGCCTGAAGATGTCGAAGTTTTGAAGAGCGATCGGCCCAGGCTTGAAGCTATCTTAGCCAAACTCGTTTGGCTGCTGGGCGGACACTGCTTTGGAGAGAATACTCGCTGGGATGGGGATTCGTCGCCGGTTTATGATTGGCAGCAGGTGCTGGCGTTTGTGGAAGCCTGCGGAATGAAAGCCGACTTGCTGGATATCGATTTTCTGCCGACTGCGATCGATCCACACTCACTTTACCCCCAAGGCAACGGACATGGCAAAAGCACAGAAAACCCCCAAGAATATGTTGCCATTGAACCAGCCCACTGGCACATCGAATTTTTCCAGATTCAACCCATAGAGGGAGGTTTTGAACTCGCTCTGCCAAAAAAATTATGCAGCTGCCAAATCTGGACTGGCAGACCATTCATCAAAAACTTGCAAACAGGAGAAACTTTGACCCGCTATGACTTGTGGGTTTCTAGCCCACACGATTTTATTATGCCCCCTTGGTTTGAGCCATTGACCAGCAGTTAATTCAGAAATGGTATCATAGATGTTTCTTAGCATCATGATTTTAAACGCAGGGTAATTATTACTACCGACTTGGCTTTTGGAGAAGTAATTATGACAGCAGATACCGTAACAAAACCCCAAACTTTGGGCGACTGGGCTTATTTAGCAATTGAGAAACACTTTCACAAAACCATCAAGCACGAAGCCGATGTTCTCAAAGACAAAGATCCAGAAGCGTTGCACCAAATGCGCGTCGGGATGCGTCGCCTGCGTACAGCCGTAACGGGTTTTGCACCCGCTTTAGATCTGCCAAAATACGCACAAGAAAAACATATTGCCAAGATTGCTCGCATTCTGGGAACGCTGCGAGACTTAGATGTTCTTGAGGAAGCACTCAAAAGTCATTACCAACCTGCTTTGCCGAAGTCCGAACAGAAAGTTGTCGATACTGCTTTGAAACATTTGGAGCAACAGCGTCAACAGGCTTTTAACGAAGTCAAAACAACTTTAGAAAAGTCCCGCTATCAGGATCTAAAGCAGGCTTTTACAGAGTGGCTGAAACAACCTTCTTATCAACAGCAGGCTGATTTACCTATTCTGGATGTGCTACCAGATTTACTATTACCGCAAGTAAGTCATCTGTTACTTCACCCAGGTTGGTTGGTGGGAACCAAAGCTGAGAATGCAGAAATTCAGCCGCTCAGGAATATGAGTCATGAAGCGATCGAACAAGAATTAGCACTGCATGGGAATCTGCTGCACAGCCTTCGCAAACAAACCAAGCGCGTGCGCTACCAGATGGAGTTATTTACTAACTTTTATGGAGCGACTTATAACGCTTATTTGGAAGACATCAAAGCAATTCAAGGTATATTGGGAGAAATTCAAGATAGCGTTGTTTTAGGGGAGTTTCTTGGCAAAGCTTTGGATTTAAAAACCGATAAATTACCTCCCAATTTGTCTGAAAAATTGGCAGAAAGTCGTTATCAAGCTTGGCAACAGTGGCAACCATTCCAAATCCGATATTTAAATATTCAAATCAGACAATCTTTCCGCTCAGAACTGCTGCGACCCAAAGGAGTGTACGGCGATGAAAAATCTAATAATACGGGCGAATCTAGTAATGGAACACGAAAAATAAAAAAAGCCAAAAAAAGCTAATTTTTTCTTTCTCTTTCCTTTATTTACATCGCTTCCAGGCGTTGGCGCAGTTTGCTGCTTAGAGCATCAATTAAGGTGACAACTACCAAGAGTACTAGCATCATAGTTGTTGCTTTTGTGTACTCAAAACCTCTTATATAGTTGACCAACTCAAAGCCAATGCCGCCCGCTCCCACTACTCCCAGTACTGAGGCGGCGCGAATGTTGTACTCAAACATATATAAGGTGTAACCCAATCCTAATGGCAATACTTGTGGGAGGATGCCGTATTGGGCAATTTGCAGCCAAGATGCGCCAGAAACTTGCAACGATTCGATCGATCGCGGATCTACCGATTCAATGGCTTCTTGATAAAATTTTCCCAGATATCCGATGGTATATATCCCTAAAGCCAAAGTTCCGGCAGGTGCGCCCAGTCCAGTTGCGGCAACAAATAATAATCCTAACACAATTGAGGGAACCGATCGCACTGCATTTTGGAGTAAATTAGCTAACAATTGCAGCCAGCCGGGAGCTAAATTGCGGGCGGAAAAAACTGCGATCGGTAATGAAAGAATTGCTCCGATTGTAGTTCCCCACAGCGACATTTGGATTGTTTCAATTAGTCTCAATATCGCTATATCTAATATTTCTAAATTGGGAGGCCACAACCGCAATATAAAATCAGTTACGTAAGGCCAACTGTCTTTGAGGAGTTTAAGATCGACTTTCAGCCCTTGCAATGCCCAGCCATAAGCTAAAATAACAGCGCAGAGTACGAATAGACGACTAATCAAGGGATAGCGTTTCCAGAAGCTAGAAAAGTGTTTCATTGGTCATTAGAATTGTAGGTTGGGTTGAGGAACGAAACCCAACGTATTAGTCTGGTGGTGTTGGGTTTCGCTTGGCTCAACCCAACCTAGGAATGATTAATTAACTGGTAGCAGCAGGTACGTTGTTGCGCTTTAGCGCTCTTTTAGCACTAAAGTGCAACTACGTACCTATTATCTATTCCGAACAAGAGCTAATCGAACTAACTAGCAACTTGAGTTAATTAGTTCGATCGCGTAAATTGGGATTGTAGGTTGTGGCAGGCTCCGTCGTAGACGATCCGACCCGCATCGAGGACGATCGCACGTTCTGCATAAGCAGACGCTAGGCTCAAATCGTGCAAAACCACTACAATCGTCATGCCTTTTTGGGAATGCAGATCGGATAAAATGTCCATCACTTGTTTAGCTGCCATTATATCTAATCCGGTGATGGGTTCGTCTGCGAGGAGGATTTGAGGATTTTGAATCAAAGCGCGTGCGATCGCAACTCGTTGTTGTTGACCGCCGCTAAGTTGTCCCGTTTTCTGATCAGCTTGGTCTTTCAACCCGAACTGTGCTAGCAAATCGATCGCCAAACGGCGATCGCGCTTCGGAAATCCCCACAGCGTTTGCCAAGCTGGCAACATTCCCAAGCGTCCGCATAGCACATTTTCAATTGCAGGTAGCTGACGAATTAACCCTCCTCCCTGAAATAACATCCCGACCTCGCGCCTAGAAGCCCGGTTCCTCGTCATCGCCACACCATTAATGCGAAGAATTCCTTGCTGCAACGGTACTAAGCCAACCATTGCCCGTAACAAAGTTGACTTACCCGCACCATTGAGCCCCAGCAAAGCGACAAACTCGCCAGACTTAATCTTGCAGCTGATACCGTTGAGAATTGGACGCCTGAGAGAAGCGCTATATGGCGTCTCTAGGTTTTCACATTCAATTGCCATTAGTCATTGGTCATTAGTCAGTGGTCAGTGGTCAGTTGTCAGTGGTCATTGGTCATTAGTCATTGGTCATTGGTCATTGGTCATTGGTCATTGGTCATTGGTCATTGGTCATTGGTGATTCTCTCCCCCACTCCCCTTTTTGACTTTTGAATGAGTGACTTTTGACTTTTCTAGCCCCTAGCTATAGTTCTATACCGGCACGTTGCAGGGCTTCGCGCATCGGCTGTAAGTGGCGCGTATGGTCGATTTTCACCAATTCAGTGGAATTATATAAATCGCGGAGCAGTTGATTGTTTGCTGGCTCATTCAACTTGAGCATCGCGTTGATAATTCTCTCCCGCATAGCAACCGGAACGTCATCATCGATCGCAACGCCGTGGGCGGGTACGTTATTGATTGCATAGAGAACCCGCAACTTTCTGCCTTCTTCCTCTGTGATATACGGAGGCTTCAGAGCATACTCTGACACAGCGGCGACATCAGCTTGCCCCCGCAGCACGGCTTGCAGCGCTCCACTGTAGTTATTGCCGTAGGAAACTTGACCGAAGAATCCGTTTAGGCGATCGCGGTTTGGCACCAACTGCAATTTCACCAACTCGCCGACTGGGAAAATAAAACCAGACCCAGAAGTCGGAGAAGTAAACGCCATTCTCTTACCTCTCAATTGTTGCAGTGTCTGAGGCGTGGAGCCGCTGGGAAGCGAACTGTTGCTGGGTACGACAAACACCGAGCGATACGTATATCTGCCAGAATAATTGGGACGCACTTCAGCTAAGTACAAACGAGAGTTTGCCAATTGCTCAGCTTTTAAAGCCGGACGACTGCTCAAGAAAGCAACATCGGCTCGGTTCGCTCTCAGGGCTTCTACAGCTGCTGTCTCATCTGCTACCGTAGCATCTACCGGCATTCCGATCTCGCGAGACAGAAACTGGGCGATGGCATTTGCTTTTATTTGCAAGTTTGTGGAGTCGCCTCGACCGGGGAGAACTATTGCCAGACGACTTGGAGCTGCTTGGGCTATAGGCTCTTGCGCCCCGTGACCGCGAGTGTGGTGCGCCCAAGCCCGTGGCATTTTGTCAAGAGCCGCAACAGTAGCACTTGTCAGAGCTACCAAAACAGCAGCCGCACCGAGTAAATTTTTCTTTCTCAAACGCATAATCATCTTTTTATTGCCATTGCGAAAGGACTGCCAGTTTTTATAGATAAAGAATGGCAACAAGCACTTTATAGAGTCTTATATGTTTGCAAGTAAAAGTCAATAACTTTTGCCAAAATTAGTCAATAAGCAAGAACATTACTTGAGGAATACAGAGAGAAGGTAGTTTCGCGTCTATGCTATTAAAATGTCAAGCTTTGTAACATTTCTAAGCATGGCACCTAAGTATTCGGAAAAGCCCGTCACACATTCATCTGTTGACAGAAAAAAGGCTAACGTGAAAAATCTCTTTCTTTTGCCTTTTGACCTCGTTCCTTGGCTCTGTTTGGGAACGCTTTGGCCTTCACTGGTAGTTTTGACTGCGTGTGGCATGGCGGGCAAAGTAGAAGCGGAAGCTCAATCTGGGCCGCCTCAAACCCAAAAGGCCCAACAGCGCCCAACGGCGGTAGATGCAGCGATCGCCCGCACAGGAGTTCTCCAGGAACCCACAAACTACATCGGCACCACCAGACCAGTGCGGGAAATTTCCCTGCGCTCCCAGGTAGAAGGACGCCTGCTAAACTTAGCTGTAAATATCGGCGATCGCGTAGCGCGAGGTCAGATCCTGGCAATCCTGGATGACTCATTGTTACTGACAGCCGTGACTCAAGCCCAAGCCGAACTAGCAGCACGCGAATCGGAAGTAGCACGCGCCCAAGCTCAGGTTAGCAACGCCAGAGCAAGATCCCAACAAGCAAAAGTAGAACTTCAGCAGGCGAAGACAAACTCGGCACGACGACAATACCTCCAGCAGGAAGGTGCCATCTCCAAACAAGATGCAGAATTGGCACAAACAGCAGCCCAAAGCGGCGAACAGGTTCTGCGTGCAGCAGAAGAACAAATTCGTACAGAACAGCAAGCGGTAGCAGCAGATCAAGGTAGAGTCCGGGTGCAACAAGCAATAATAGCCCAAGCTAAAGAGCGCCAGTCCTATGCCAGGGTAATTTCACCCATCAAAGGGGTAGTTTTGGAGCGGGTGACGGAACCTGGAAATCTGGTACAACCAGGTGGCGAAGTCCTCAAACTGGGCGATTTCAGCCGCGTGAAAGTGGTGGTTCCCGTTTCAGAGTTAGAACTGTCAAATATTAGAGTTGGGCAATCGGTGCAAGTGGTATTAGATGCTTTTGCCAACGAGACCTTCCCCGGTACAGTCAGTCGTATTTCTCCCTCTGCTGATGCCGCTCGCCAGGTACAGGCGGAAATTACAATTGCTAACAGCAACGATAAGATTGGCGGTGGATTGCTGGCACGGGTGACCTTTTCGCAACTGAGCAGACCAAGGGTAATCATACCCCAAACGGCGCTGTCGGTAGCAGGGGAGCCGAGGAGCGGGGGAGCGGGGGAGCAGG
>CASBRD010000145.1 GCA_949128025.1 Oscillatoriales cyanobacterium PMM_0008
CATAATGAAGAAGGTTGTATCCTACAGACCCTTGAGTCTATTTGTCAGTTACTAGCACAAAAGAGTATTCCTTACGAAATTTTGGTTGTCAATGATAATAGTAGCGATCGCACCGAAGAGCTATTACAACAAATAAATTCTGAAAACAGTAAAGTGCGTTATATTAATAACTATTATCCCAATGGCTTTGGCTTTGCCGTGCGCTGCGCCTTGGAAAATTTTCAAGGAGATGTCGTGGCTATTGTAATGGCAGATAGTTCTGACGCTCCAGAAGATCTAGTCGATTACTATTACAAGTTGCAAGAAGGTTATGATTGCGTGTTTGGTTCCCGGTTTATTAAAGGTGGAAAAGTAATCGACTATCCAATTCATAAATTAATGATAAATCGGCTAGCCAACTTATTTATTCAGATCTTATTTGGATTAAAATTTAATGACACAACTAATGCTTTTAAAATATACCGTCGAGAAGTAATTGAGGGAGTATCCCCGCTTTTATCTCACCACTTCAACTTAACCGTAGAAATTCCTCTCAAAGCCATCGTCCGAGGTTATTCTTATACAACAATACCGATTACTTGGCGCAATCGCAAAACAGGAATTTCCAAGTTAAAAATCAAAGAAATGGGAAGCAGATACTTGTTTATTGTACTATATATTTTTTTAGAGAAATGGCTTTCTAGAGGAGACTATATACGCAAGCATTCTCATAGTAAAATAGGGATAAAAACCAATTAATCTAGTAGTTACAACTATTACCTTTAACCATGAACCAAGAAGAATACTTGAAAAAACTATACTCAAGTCGCTTTGATCCCAAACAACGAAAAGCAAAATTTATTTTGTGGAAGACTTTGACTGAAGAGTTTTTGCAAAAGTATATAGACCCAGAATCAGTTGTTTTAGATATAGGGGGCGGGTATTGTGAATTCATCAATCAAGTTAAGGCTAGAGAAAAATATCTGATAGATTTAAACCCAGACTCTCAACTATTTGCGGCTCCTAACGTAACAATATTTAACGTTGATATTCTCAACATCAAGGATCAGAACATACTGGCCAAACAGTATGATACGGTTTTTGTGTCAAACTTTTTTGAACATTTAAACAGTAAAGAAGATCTAGTGAAGGTTTTATTGTTCTGCTTCAATCACCTAAATCCCGGAGGTTCTATATTGATTATACAGCCAAACTTTAAGTACTCAGTTAAGGAATACTATGACTTTATTGACCATCAATTACCAATTACTCATCTTTCTCTTAAAGAAGTGCTAGAGGCTATTGGTTTTGAAATTAGCGTTTTAATTCCCAGGTTTTTGCCTTTTTCAACTAAAGGTAGACCAAGTTCACCTAAACTTTTGAGATTGTATCTCAAGTTACCCTTTGTCTGGCAGTTTTTGGGTGGACAGATGTTTGTTAAAGCAACAAAATCTCTTTAGATAATAAATTGATAATAATTAAGAGGAAAAGACAGTGAGCAGAAAAGTTTTAATTACAGGAGGAGCCGGTTTTGTAGGCAGTTTTTTAGGGTTAGGATTAGCACAGCGCTATCCAGACTGGAAAATTATCGCTTTAGATAACTTGAAGCGCCGGGGATCAGAGTTAAATTTGCCAAGACTGAAGCAGGTAGGAATTGAATTTATTCATGGTGATGTACGTAATAAAGAAGACCTCGATCCGGTAGCACTGCAACCAGATTTAATCATAGAATGTTCTGCTGAACCATCAGTTTTAGCTGGATATACCTCTCCTGGTTATGTACTGCAAACAAATTTGGTAGGAACTATTAACTGTTTGGAATTGGCTAGGCAGACTCAGGCAGATTTTATCTTTTTGTCTACGAGTCGGGTCTATCCGATCGCGCATCTAAGTTCATTGAAATTTACCGAAATAGAAACCCGCTTTCAACTGTTGGATGGTCAATCTTTGCCGGGAGTATCGAGTCAGGGAATTTCAGAAGAATTTCCCCTAGATGGATCTAGATCACTTTATGGCGCGACTAAGTTGGCATCAGAATTACTTATCGCTGAATATGCCGATGCCTATGGTATAATTACATTGATTAATCGCTGTGGAGTGCTAACTGGCCCTTGGCAAATGGGAAAGGTGGATCAAGGTGTATTTGCTTTATGGATGGCATTTCACTACTTTCAAAAGTCGCTCAAATATATCGGTTATGGAGGAACAGGTAAGCAAGTCAGAGACTTCCTACATATTGCAGATTTATTAGACTTAATTGATATCCAAATTCATAATTTTGATAAACTGAAAGGACAAACTTTTAATGTGGGAGGTGGAGCGGAAAATACATTGTCACTTTATGAAACAACTCAGCTTTGCGAAAAAATTACTGGAAATCAGATTACAATTACTCCAGTAGCGGAAACACGAACAGGAGATGTACCTATTTTTATTACAGACGCTAGAAAGATTATGCAGGCTACAGGATGGAAGCCTAAAAGAAATGCTGAAACTACCTTGAGGGAAATTTACGAATGGATTTATGAATACAAAGATGTAGTTAGTAATGTTTTTGGGGGAGGTTAATTTTTTCAATATGAGTAATATGATCGCGACTAATACTTATTCTTTTAAAAAGTTTACCCTGACAGTAGCTATACCTATTGTTGCATTTTGGACGTTGGTATTTTTGTTGGGTTATCCTTTACCATCTGTAGATGATATTTTCTTTACTGGAGCAGCAATTAACTTATCTAAAGGAGGAGAATTTACCAACCCCTACTTAGAAGCATGGAACTCTGTATTGAGTAGCGGTAAGTTCTACTTTCAACCTCCTTTTCACTCGTATACTTTGGCCGGTTGGCTAAAAATTGTGGGGATTAGTACAACTAGCCTACGTCTCTTTCAATACTTATGCTATAATCTTTGTTCTCTGTCTTCTGCCCTACTTTTAAGATTTTACGGATTTCCCAGACTTACAGCACTTTGTGTAACAGTTCTTTTCGCTCTATGGCATTGTAACCCTAACCCATACTATACTACAGGTTTTCGTCACGATGCTTTGGGAATGGCTTTTTTAGCATTAGGTTTATGGCTACTTACAAGGGATAACTGGTGGCGATACTTTCTCGGTTTTAGCTTTATTGAAAGTGCAGTGTTCACTTCACCTATTACCTCTGCTTACGGATTCTCTTTTAGTGTGGCTATCCTAGCGATAAACTTTATTGATCGAGGTGGCGTAAATAATATTCTTAGTAAGTATATTCGGCTCAGAACTTTAGCTCTGTTAGCAGCAACCGGGCTAGTCTTCACTCTATTCTTACTCTGCATCAATTTTGAGTTGAAGCCTTTTTTTTCAGACTTTCTTCTTACTGCTTCGTGGCGACAAGCTGCAACTATCAAGGGAATAATTTTGTTTTTTAGAATGATGACTCAGTACTACGGGCCTGTTTTGAACGTACCTAGTTACATTTTATTTTTGTCAATAGCTGTCATAATTTTCTGGAAACGGCATTTCGTTCCTATACACCTGAAGATTTTATTGGTGGGTTTAACTATGGGGATGATTTTAAATATGTTACTTTATGCTTCTGCATTTTTGTTTAATTTTTTCTTCTGTTGGGTGGGGATTGTCTGTATAGTCTCTATGAATGGGAAATCAAAATTCAGGCTATATGCAGCTATAGGGACACTTATTATTTATTTTTCCAGTCAAAGTCTAAATATTATATCTTTGGTTGAAAGAGAATATGTACCTGAATCTCGATATCGAGAGATTAAAGAGGCTGTTTTAGCTAAACCAAACAGAAAATATGCAATAGATGAAGTAGCCGCGAGGTTTGTGTTTGACTATAATTTGCCTGCCAATTCTATTGCCTGGAATTTTCTTAAACCAGCACCCGATGCCTTCCCAAACTCAGCGAAAGATAAAACACCCGATGTTACATGGATAATTTCTAAATCTAACTTGGGACATTATGTTCCAGAGATGCTTAAAGATTACCCAAGAGTTGAATTTATAGGCCGAACATTCAACTCTCTACCAAAAAAGCCTTTTGATGTTATTGTGATTCCGTAAGATTAGCCAACAGTCCTATGGTAAAAATTTTAATACTATAGGCAGCTTCTAAAAATTGTGAGTATAATGCAATTAATCTCTATTGTTTCCGGTCTTCCCCCTATGATCGATGGTGTAGGAGATTATGCCTTCAATATAGCTCGCCAACTCCGCAAGGACTTCGCCATAAATACTGATTTTATAGTGGGCAATCCCAATTGGGTAGGGGAATCTGAAATCGAAGGATTTTCAGTTAGCAAGGTGAGCGTGCGTTCTGTCGCTAACCTGTTATCCCTGCTGAATTGTAATGATCATCCATCTACCATTCTGTTACACTACGTTTGCTACGGTTATGCCTTACGCGGCTGTCCTTTTTGGTTAATAGATGGCTTACAACAGTGGCGAAGTGCCAGCAGAATTCGCTCTCTGGTAACTATGTTCCACGAAACTTATGCCTTTGGCCCACCTTGGACGAGTGCTTTTTGGTTATCGCCGGTGCAAAAAAACCTGCTAGCTCGTTTGGCTCGACTGAGTGATCGTTGTCTCACAAGTAAAGAAGGCTATGCTAAAATTATCAGTAAATTAAGTTCGGGCAAACAAACGCAAATCCATGCAATACCAGTCTTTTCCACTATTGGAGAGCCAGAACAACCGTCACCACTTGCAGAGCGTCCCCGACGTCTAGTAGTGTTTGGGGCAGTTCCCACTAGGCAAAGAGTCTATCAAAGATCCTTAGCAGCGTTGGCGCGTACTTGCCAAGAGCTATTAATTGAAGAAATAGTGGATATTGGGCCAGCCACCGAACTGGAGATTTCCCAAATCAATGGTGTACCAGTTATAGCAATGGGGGAGAGAGGAACAGCAGAGGTTAGTACGATTCTATTAAGTTCTATCGTGGGTTTTTTTGATTATCATACGGAGTACCTGGCTAAATCAACTATCTTTGCTGCCTACTGCGCCCATAGGCTAATTCCTGTAGGTACATTCTATAGTGATTTCCAGGAGGATGGCCTGCAAGCAGGGAAACATTATTGGCTAGCAGATCGTACCATAGAAAGTCTGAGTTTAGCCGCAGGACAAGTGATCGCAGATAATGCCTACACTTGGTATCAAAGCCATAATTTATCCAGCCAAGCTAAAGTATTTGCTACACAATTAACAGGCAAGTGCTAGGTTTTTAACTTCTTTCTAGAAAGAGAACAAATGCCAGAAAGCCAACTAATTGAACGTACAATAGAAGGACTGCACGAGTCGCTTATACACAAACTTCCCGATATCAGCTACGATACACCAGTTTTGGATATTGGCTGTGGTACAGGTGCTTGGTTAGAACGTTTGGCAAATGCAGGATTTACTAACTTATACGGAATAGATAAGTACGCCGAACAAATTGGGACTAAAAAAGCCACTTGTTGGGCGGCTGACATAGACTGGGATAATGATTTGGGTTTGGGCGATCGAAAATTTGGATTAATCACAGCAATAGAAGTAGTAGAACATTTAGAAAATCCCGGACGACTTTATCATTATGTATCAAAATATTTGGACGACGGGGGATATTTCTTGATGACTACTCCCAATATTCACTCAGTTGATTGTAGGCTGAAATTCCTAATAACCGGAAGACTGAAATCCTTTGATTACAAAGGCGATCCAACTCATATTTCTCCTGTATTGCTAAGTTGCATGGAAAGAGTGCTGCCAAGACATTCACTCCAAATTGTCAAAAAAGGGGGATATCCTGAGAAAGGATCGTTGGTTTCTCGCCCTTCTACAAAAATGATAGCTGCTCTTTTCAAAACTATATTTAAGGAGGAATACTATGGCGATACATTATGCTTATTGCTCCAACATAAAAAAGGATAGAAGAGCGAGTTTCATATAAATAGGATTTATAGATTGTTGAGGAAAGTCAATGAATAAAATCGTACTATTTACAAGCTTTGCTCCAAATATAGGTGGCGGAGCAGTCAACATAAATAGCATAATTCCATATTTCAAAGAAGTTGATGTAGAGTGGCTTTATTTACACGATAAAGACCTAAAAATTGAGGGTTGCATTCACATAGGAACCCCTTTAACGGGTGGAACATTATGGAAAGACTTAAAAAATTCTCTATTCTTATGGTTGGGCATAAAAACCAAAAACTCTCAAAGAATATTAGCTAATATTTTAGCTAGAAAAGCTAATGTTTACTGGATTGTAGGACTTAACGAAGCAATCCCGATCGCTCGCGAACTAACTATTAGAACCAGTACACCCATACATTTTACAATTCAAGATGATGTCCCTTATGGTGTATTTGCCAGATCTCGTCGTTATCAATGGCTTTCGGGAATAGCACAAAAGTGCTTGGTAGAAGTAATGCGCCGCATCAGCAGCCTAGACGTAACAAGCGACGGTATGCGCGATTACTATCAAAAAACATTAGGTAAGGATGGAATTGTCATTCATCCTTACGTTCCTTGTTTGCCAACATTTGAACCAATATCTTTAGATGCCAATAATTTAACTGTTGGGCATATCGGCACTATTTATTCTTTGCCAGAATTCCGTTTATTTTGTCAAGCGTTACAGGAATATGCTAAAGTAAAAGGATTAAATGCTCAACTAATTACGATCGGCTTGGCTCGAAAATACGCAACTATTATCGAGGAGTTTCCCGAACTAATTCATGATATTCCGCAGCTAACAGAAGCCGAAGCTATTAAGCATCTGTATAGGTGTAATTTTTTGTATGCAATGTATCCTTTTAATCAAGCCTCAGCCATCTTCCGGCAGACAAGCTTACCAACAAAGTTAACTACATACATACAAGCTCAAAGACCTATATTTGCCCATACACCAGCAGGCAGTTCTTTAGCCGCAGTTATCACAGAATATAAACTAGGCTTGATATGTGATCGCTTAAACATATCTGACTTGATGGCAGCTATTGAACAGCTTTTTAAATATGATTTAAGTCCAAACTGTTTTGAAAATGCTCGTACTGCTTTATATGGATATGATAATGTAACAAAACTAGAAAAGTGCCTTAAGCAAAGTCTATAGGTTGAGAGGGAGATTCAGTGAAGCTACTAATTGGTGGAATAGCTATTTTAGTTATACTATATCTTTCATTTTTCTACTGGAAAAGCGCTATTAAAACAGTATTGTTACTTGTCGTAATTGAAGGAGCATTGAGAAAATGGGTCTTGCCACAAGCAAGCGAATTAATTTATTTTTTGAAAGATTTCGTACTTTTGGGTGCTTATATTCGATACTATGGAACATTGGTTTTTCAAAAAAAGCTGGCGATTAAAAATAACTTCATTAATGTGATGTGTTTCCTGGCGGCAGGATGGTGCATATTTCAAGCTTTCAATCCAAGTTTGGGTTCGCCTATAGTCGGTATATTTGGATTAAAAGCCTACTTATTTTATACCCCATTAATGTGGATATTGACAGATGTATTTGAATCAGAATGGGAACTATATCAGTTTTTGCGATCGCACCTGTTGTTAATAATTCCAGTCGGAATTATCGGGGCAGTTCAATTTTTTAGTCCTCCTAGTAGCCCTATTAATTCCTATGCTCCCGGACTAGAGGCAATCGGAGGAGTAGCCACATTTTCCAAATTTGCTCGGATTACAGGAACTTTTCCCTACATAAACAATTACGCATTATACCTGATTGTATGTTTTGGTTTATTGATAACTTTTCTTTCAATTAACCAGTCACGCTGGTGGAAGTTAGCCACTATAGGCGAAATTTTCATGGTAGTTATTAACCTAGCTATGACTGGTTCTCGCAATCCTGTTATTAGTTCAGCATTATTTTTATGCTGTTATTTAGGTGCTAATTTTCTGACCAATCCTGCCAGAGGATTGCGTTATATTCGGCAATTTTTACCAATAGCTATTGTGCTTGCTATAGCTGCCTTGATATGGTTTCGACCAGCCATAGACGCCTTTTCAAATCGCGCCAGTTCTAATAATGACGTATCCCATCGCATTGAAAACAGTTTTACTGAGCCTTTACGCTTTTTTCAATATAAAGACCTTGATGGCTATGGCACTGGAGCAACACATGGAGCAACTCAACAACTTCGTAACACACTTGGTTTACCACCAGGAGAGCCTATTGCCACAGGTTTTGAAGGAGAAATGGGTAGAATAGCCTTGGATCTAGGGCCTATAGGCTTTACTTTATGGTATGGATTTCGAGTTAGTATGATAATTGCCCTTTGGCAAGTTTTCTGGAAATTGCAAAAACCCTTCTTAAAGAATTTAGCAATCGCTGCTTGTCTAATCCAAGCTATCCAAATAGTAGGACAAGTTGTTACTCTCCATACCTTCTCAGTTTATTACTGGTTCCTCAGTAGCTTCATCTTTTTATTGCCTCGACTAGAACAAATGGCAAATTGGCAACAACAATTACAATGGTGGCAGATCAATGTCCAATCCACATATCACCCTAATTCATCCGATGGGCAATCCGAATTCCCGTGAAGCTGCACTGGCTTTATGGGAGACTGGTTTACTCTACGAAATAATTACGACAATTGCCTACAATCCTAAAGGATGGGTGTCGCGCTACTTAAATTTACTGCCAAATCCAATTAAAAAACGAGTTGCTGATGAACTCGGACGCCGGACATGGATTGCCCCAAATGGTGTTTTTATTCGCAGTCATCCTTGGCAAGAAGCGATGCGAATAGCTTTAATCCGAACGGGATTAAACAAACGTTTAGGCTTTAGTTTACAACAAACTGTAGACTGGATTTATGCTGGGATCGATCGCCATGTCTCCCAGCATCATCTACAAGGTTTAGATGCCGTTTATGCTTATGAAGATGGAGCATCTGCCACATTTCAAGCTGCTAAACAGCAAGGGATTCTCTGCTTATACGATTTGCCTATTCTTTTTTATCGCATGAGTCGCGATATTCAAACTCAAGAAGCTAACCGCTTTCCAGAATTTGCCTCAGCGTTACAAGCAGCTAAA
Source organism: Oscillatoriales cyanobacterium PMM_0008 (assembly GCA_949128025.1). GTDB lineage: Bacteria > Cyanobacteriota > Cyanobacteriia > Cyanobacteriales > Aerosakkonemataceae > Argonema. The sequence goes on from CASBRD010000145.1 coordinate 9,006, forward strand.
GAACCAGCTTGGAAAATTGAGCGAAAAGAACAGGAAATTCAGCTAGCAGACCACATTTTTGTAGCCTCATCATTTGTGAAAAATTCATTGCTGGAAGCAGGCATTAAAACCGAAAAAATTAGTGTAATTCCCTTTGGCGCACCTATTGATTATTTTACACCAAAACCTCATCAAGATAACCTATTTCGTGCTTTGTTTGTTGGTCGTATTGGGCCTCGTAAAGGCGTCCATTACTTATTGTCAGCATGGCAGGAATTGAAGTTACCAGAAGCAGAATTACTCCTGGTAGGACTTAATGAATTTCCAGAGGGTTATTTAGAGCAATATAAACATGGTGTTAGGTATGTTTCCTCTGTTCCTCATACCTCATTAAACGATTACTATACCAGTGCGAAAGTTTTTGTTTTGCCAACTTTGGTCGAAGGACTTCCTCTCGTAGTATTAGAAGCAATGGCTTGCGGTATTCCCATTATTACTACGCCCAACTCAGGTGTGACTGATATTATCACTAATGGGGTTGAGGGTTTAATCGTACCTGTTCGCGATGTAGAAGGGCTAAAGGAAAAACTTGAATGGTGTTATTGTCATCCTTTAGAATTAGCGGAAATGGGAAAAGCTGCTCGTCATAAAGCCGAACAGTTAACCTGGAATTTATATCGCCAAAAACTAGCGAATCGGGTTAAGGAAATTTTAGGTCATGGCAAAAATAGTCCATTAGTATAAACAGGTAACTGGGAAGGAATATATAGCTTTCCATTTGGCTTAAATAGGTGGCATTGATACCCAAAATTAGCTAAGTATTCTCTCACTCGCTGACCATTATCGGTCATTAGTTCAGCATAAATAGCGCGAATTCGCTTCTCCTTAATTAGTTGTTCTGCCCCTTGTAATGCAGGTATTTCATAACCTTCAACATCCAATTTCCACAAATCAACTTTTTCAATCGAACGTGCTGCTAATTCATCCGCCAGTCGGACAATTTGAATCGGTTCGCCTTCGGTTTCGGATACTTGGCACCAGTAACCGTGAATATAATCGGGGCCATGAGTACGCAGGCGGAGTTGAGTATTAGCTGCACCTAAACCACACCGAATCAGTTCTACGGGGAGTGTGGGATTAACAGCCAGACATTCGGCTAGCCAGTCTCCTTGCTCTTTTCCAGGCTCAAATGCCAACACTTTCCCTTGCGGTACGTACTGAGCAAGATATAGTAGTATTTGACCAATGTTTGCACCAGAATCTACAATGATGGCATCTGACGGCAAAAATTGACGCGCCCAGTTAATAAACTCTGGGCCTTCGTATTTGCCATACACGATCCACCGATGGACGGGGTTTGCTAAATCCAGTTTCCAGGGGATGCCAGCAGCAGTATCAGCCCAACAAATTTTCTGATTGGTGAGGGCTTTTCCGAATATGCGATCGCATATTCCCAATTTGTAAGGAAAGTCTACAGGTTGCAACCAAGTCAAGGGAAATGGCAAAGAAATAGTATCCATGTAAAATCCGTTTTTGGTTTCTAGACAATTAATCTAATGATAACTCAGATAACTCCTAAAACTAAAAGTGCAATGTCTGTTAAATCACCCCTAATACATCTATGGTTCCCTAATATCTTTCAATTTAAAGGTGGAATTCAAACTTACTCAGCTTTTTTGTTGGAAGCATTACAAAGTTTAGAGCCAGATATTAATTATGATGTTTTCCTCAAACATGATACTTGTTCCTCTACAGATTTTTCTTTTTTACCTACTACCCGCTTCCACTTTGCCGGAACTACACCTCATATTTTACGCACGCCATTTTATGCTTCTCAACTAATTGGATATGGACTATGGCAAAGACCAAATTTAGTTATATCTACCCATCTCAATTTTACAATTGCTGCTTACTGGTTGAAACAAATGGCAAATATTCCCTATTGGGCCGTTGCTCATGGTGTTGATGCCTGGAATATTGAGCGTCCTGCTTTAAAAACTGCTCTCAGCCACGCCGATCGCATTATCGCAGTAAGTGGCTACACTCGCGATCGCCTCTTGCAAGAGCAAAATCTTGACCCGGAAAAAGTGGTACTCTTGCCAAACACTTTTGACGCAAATCGCTTTAAAATTGCACCCAAGCCGGAATACTTGCTCAAACGTTATGGACTTACCGCCGATCATTCTATTATTCTAACAGTAGCTAGACTTGACAAGAGCGAACAATATAAAGGATATGATCAAATTATCCAAGCCTTATCTGAAATTCGTCATCAGATCCCAAATGTTCATTATATCTTAGTGGGCAAAGGAAACGATTCCCATCGAATTATGCAGCTAATTACACAACTAGGTTTACAAGATTGTGTAACATTAACAGGGTTTATTCCCGATCAGGAATTGAACGATCATTACAATCTTTGCGATGTTTTTGCAATGCCTAGCAAAGGAGAAGGATTTGGCATCGTTTATTTAGAAGCCTTGGCTTGTGGCAAACCTACTTTAGGAGGTAATCAAGATGGAGCAATTGATGCACTTTGTCAAGGTGAACTAGGAGCTTTAGTTGCTCCAGATAATCTGACAGAAATTAGCCAAACTATCGTGAATATTTTACAAGGTAATTATCCCAATCCTATCATGTATCAACCACAAAAATTACGTCAGAAAATAATCGAAATTTATGGCTTTGAAAAATTCAAACAAACCCTGGCAAAATTAATTGAAACCGCTGAAAAGAGAGGATAATAAGTGAAAGTTTTGCACGTTATTCCTTCCATCAGTCCCGCTATGGGTGGCCCTACACAAGTAGTTTTAAATTTAGTTAAATCTTTGCGGGAATACGGGGTGGATGCAGAGATAGTCACTACTAATGATAATGGCGTTAATTTGTTAGATGTACCTCTGAATGAACGCATTGAATATGAGAAAGTACCAGTCTGGTTTTTGCCTCGGTTTTCTCCACCGTTGAAAGAGTATATTTTTTCGACTGCTATTACTCAATGGTTGTGGCAAAATATCAGAAATTACGACATTTTAGATCACCATTATCTGTTTTCATACGCTTCTACTTGTTCTGCTGCGATCGCACGTTCTCAAAATATTCCCTATACAGTGCGGACAATGGGACAACTTGCGCCTTGGGCACTAGCTCAAAGTCGCCTCAAAAAGCAAATCTATACCTTTCTAATTGAACGCAATAATTTAAATCGCGCCGCCGCCATTCATTGCACCTCAAATGGCGAAGCAGAAGATGTAAGAAACTTTGGGATCAAAACTCCTACAGTTACTCTACCATTAGGAGTAAATCCGCCAATATATTGGCAGCACGCTAAACAAAAATTATGCGAAATATATGGTATTTCAATAGATGCGCCAATTGTTTTATTTCTTTCTCGTCTCCACTACAAGAAACGTCCAGATTTACTGATTCAATCCCTTGGCAAATTGGCAGAGGCAAATTATCAATTTCACCTGATATTAGCAGGTTCAGGAGAATCAGATTACCTCGCATACTTAGAAAATTTGGTATCATCTTTAGGTTTAGCAAATCGCACAACTTTTCCCGGCTTTGTGGTTGGGCAAGATAAAGAGATCATGTTGCAAGGATCGGATATATTTGTATTACCATCTTTTTCGGAAAATTTTGGGATTGCTGTTGCAGAAGCACTCGCTTATGGATTACCCGTAATCTTAACTCCAGATATCCAAATTGCCCCAGAAATTGCCGACGCGAAAGCAGGATTAGTTGTAACTGGGGAAATCGAACCGCTAGCAAATGCGATCGCGCAATTGCTAACATATCCCGAACAGCGGCAAAATTTGGGAGAAAATGGGAAAAATCTGGTGAAATCTCGCTACTCCTGGAGTGCGATCGCTTCACCCCTTACCGACGTTTATCGCTCTATAATTGAAAAGAAAACACTTCCAAAAACAATCACTTTTTCCTAACCCCAAAATGTCCTACTCTCAACGTCTACTTGAACTGGGTAATCCCCTAACTCGCCTAGCACATCGCTCTCGTTTTAGCGCTGTTCTCAATATCCTTGGCCATACTAAATATAGCCAAGCACTCGATTATGGCTGCGGCGACGGTTGGTTGCTCAAAACCGCTTACGATCAAGGCATAATCCATTCTGGAATCGGCGTTGATGTCGCCGACTATATGCTATCAGCTTGCCAGGAAATTTTTGCTGGTATATCAGACTTTCAATTCGGCAAACCAGATGAAATATCTAAAAAAATATCCCCCAAAAGTTGCGATTTAATTTTTTGTACTGAAACTCTAGAACATATCGGTAATCCTGACGGAGCTTTGGAGCAAATTTTGATTTATTGCCAGCCAGGAGCAAAATTAGTAATTTCCGTGCCAATCGAAATAGGGCCATCACTTTTATTCAAACAAATTGGGCGTTATTTTGCCAACCTAAAAGGCAATTATGGCTACGAACGTTATACATTAAAAGAGTTGTTTGATGCTACAATTTTATGGAAGGCTAATACTTTTCCATCATCTCATTCGGAGAATTCCGAATATACGGGACATAAAGGATTTGATTATCGGAAACTGGAAAAATTGCTCCAAGAAAAAGTCAAAATCGAGCGGCGAATTTTCTCGCCGTTTCCCTGGAGTGGCAATCTGCTTAACAGCACGGTAATTTGGGTATGTAGCGTCAAAAGTTCCTAAGCTCGGCTGATGTTTTTACGCCCTAAATTTAAGCGATTTCGGCTATTTTGTTTAGTTAGTGCTACTTTTTTCGCGGTTCTAGTTAGCATAATTCCGGTGCGACTAGCGATCGCAAATCTGCAAGCACCCCAACCCCAAGCTATACTAACTCTCGGTAGCTGGCTAGATCGTGAAGTATTCACCGCCCAATTCGCCTTAGAACATCCTAATCTAGAAATATGGGTTTCTACCGGCACACCGCCAGAATCTGCTAACCCCATTTTTCGCGCCTTTGGTATCCCAGAAAACAGAGTACATCTTGACCGTCGTGCCGTCGATACTGTTACAAACTTTACAACTTTAGTGGCTGATTTTAAATCTCGCCAGATTCAACATCTCTACATGATTACCTCCGCTTATCATATGCCACGAGCGAAAGCGATCGCTACTCTAATTCTTGGCAGCCAAGGCATTACCTTCACCCCCGTTAGCCTTCCATCGGGAGAACCACCAGAATCTCGACTTCGCATTATTCGCGATATTGGTCGTTCCTTACTTTGGATTGTGACAGGTCGTACTGGAGCAAATCTCAATCCTAACTTACAGGCTTCCCGATGAAAATAAAAGCCAAATACTGGATACCCGGTTTAATAGTTGGAATCTTTACTTTCACCGAATTAACATTACGACTAGGTTTTGGATTCGGCAATCCAGTTTTATCACAAGCTGACCCTTATACTGGCTACCGATTTCAACCCAATCAAAAAATATTTCGATTTGGCAAAAATGTTCAGTATAACCAATACTCTCAACGTTCCGAACCAATTACCCTTAAAAAACTGCCTGGAAAACTCAGAATATTAATGACCGGCGACTCAGTTCTTAACGGTGGTAATCCTACAGATCAGAGTCAAACTATTACAGAACTTTTTGAGACAAAACTATCTGTATCTGGACATCCGGCTGAAGTTCTCAACGCCTCAGCCGGTTCTTGGGGAATTGGGAACGCATTGGGATATCTGCGGGAATTCGGTACTTTTAACGCGGATGCAGTCATTCTGCAAATTGGAACTCACGATCTAACTCAGCCTACCAGTACTAGCGATGTGGTTGGGCATCACCCATCTTATCCCACCCATCCCCCACTGCTGGCAATTCAGGAAGCTTGGACTCGCTACGCTTGGCCGAACTTAGCTCTTAGGTTAGGGCTTAACGCTACCTCAAGCGATCTCCCTCCGCCTACATCTTCCAACCCGGATGGGCAGTTTAAGCAGAATATGGAGAGCTTAAAACAGATAGTGAAGCTGGTTCGGGCTAAGAAAATACCAGTTTTTGTTTTATATACACCAAATTTTGATGACGTAGTGCCGACACCTAAGCAGCCTCAGTACAAATCCGCGTTTTTACGGTTGCTAAAAAGTTTACAGGTTCCTATGATTGACAGTCATGCCGCTTGGTCAACTTTGCCACCAAAGACGGTAGAAACATATTTTCGAGATTGGGTGCATCTGACCGAGCCAGGAAATCAAGCTTTAGCCCAAAAGCTGTTCGATCGACTCTGTGTAGCTCGCCAGTTACCAGCCTGCCTACCTAAGAAGCCTCCTCCAAAGCCAACCAGCCCCTGACCGAGTTGATTTTAAATTTTGGAATAGCACACTCACTGCTGACGCGCTACCGCGAGAGTACGGATTTGGCAACGCTGATCTATATTTATACACTCTCTTCAGTAGGATATCCGGAATAATGGCGGAGTGTTTTGTAGAGGTTATAGGTAAAGTACTTTACCCAGGGGGGGATAGAGCTACCTGATTCTGAACACCGCGAAATAGCTCACTATGTACAAAACTGGGATTTCAGACGGGTTTAAAAAACTACCCCAAAAGGGCTGATGTCAGTTACTGCACTGCGTTAGATCCTTTCGCCGAAATTAAAGGCTTTACCAGGAAGCGCTACACCCCGCCTTGCTTCCTCCCTCCTCATTCTTGTGAGGGGGTATCCAACGGGGAACCCTCAGTAAACGAATTTAGGGATGAAGGTTTGGGACGCTAAAGATCGAGCTTCTCAACCCAGATCTCCCCTTCTTTTGGCTGGATATGGAAAAATTAACAGTCCTGCGGGAAGGGATTGCTCTGGTTGCGTCATTATTTTTTTGACCTCATAGAAACCTTTAGGGCATGATAAATGGGAATTCTACAAGGGGAACATACGTTGCACCAGTTCTTGACTCAGTTGCACCAGTTAGTGACTCAGCCGCAAGGTGGCACAAGTAATGGAAATATTCCAAAACAGCAGCATCCAGTGAGACTATCTATCATTACCCAGTTTTATCCGCCGGACTATGCCGCTACCGGGCAGCTGATCGAAGAGTTAGCCGATCGGTTGAGGCTTGAAGGTGTATATGTCCACATCTTTACGGGACAGCCTGGATACGCCTTCCAAAAAGAAACGGCTCCAACGATCGAACGAAAAGACAAGATGCTGATTAGGCGATCGCGCACCGGGAGGCTTTGGCCCCGACGGATTCGCGGTAAAGCCGTCAACGGCCTGTTATTTTGTGTGCGATCGGCATTTCATTTACTCAAAAACTGTTGGCGAGGCGACGTTTTACTAATTACCACCGCACCCCCCTTCTTACCCCTGCTGGGCTACCTAGCCCACCTCTGCTTTGGCTTGCCCTATGTGTGTTTGCTGTACGATCTATATCCCGATGTCGCAGTCGAACTGCAAGTCGTCCCCGTTCACCACTGGTTAGTTCGCTTGTGGAACCTAGTTAACCAACAAATCTGGAAAAATGCCAAGGGGGTTATAGTCCTCAGCCCCTCTATGAAAGAGCGTATCGTAGCCAAATGTCCAGAAGTAGCTGACAAGGTTGCCGTGATTCACAGCTGGGCCGATCCGAGTTGGATCGTACCTATCCCCAAACAAAATAACTGGTTTGCCCAGCAATACGACCTGGTAGAGAAATTTACGGTTCTCTACTCCGGCAACATGGGTCGCTGTCACGATATGGAGACAATTATGGAAGTGGCGAAACTTCTGGAAGATGAGCCGATCCAGTTTGTCTTTATTGGCGATGGCGCAAAGCGTCAGGCTACTAAGGAGCAAATTGCCGCTATGGGTTTGAAGAATTGTCTCCTCTTACCCTATCAGGACAAGCAGAACCTTCCTCACTCCCTGACTGCTTGCGACTTATCTTTAGTCAGCATCAGTCCGGGGATGGAAGGATTGGTCGCTCCCAGCAAGCTTTACGGCATTTTAGCGGCTGGACGTCCGGTGGGAGTGATTTGTGAAGAAGGTTCCTATTTATGCCAGCTGATTGAGCAAGCTAAATGCGGTGAAACCTTCAACAATGGAGACGCAACGGGGCTAGCTAATTTTATTCGCCGCTTGGCTAGCGATACTCAGTTGGCTCATCAGATGGGTAAGGCTGGTCGTTGCTACCTCAAATCAAACTTTACGCTGGAAATTATTGCCCAGCAATACTCAGAGGTATTGAACCAAGCCTTATTGACAGACGTGAAATCAGAAGACTCGATCGCTGTTACAGAAGCTCATTAATAAAATACCGATTTCGCAGATGGGTGCGTCTGTTGCTGGCAGCATTTGAATGCTAATGCCTCTGGCGCACTACGCGAAAGCCCCTACTCGTCTTCTGGATTGAGGCGAATCATCTCCCAAGTTGTGTAAGTTCCGATCGGACTCCAAATTACATAAGGGAGTAACAATAGAGCTGCCCAGCCAGAAACAGACCAGACCGTTAGTGCCAAAATAATCCCTAAGATAGAACCAATAGCGCCAACAATGGTGCCACCTTTAAGACTGCGAAGCCTTAACATCACTGGGGGGTAGGCGACGATCGCAATTTCTACTAGCAGATAGAACGCCATCAGCCACCAAGTTTTGGCGCTGCCTGGGTCTTTTTCCCACACAATATAAGCAGACCAAGCTCCACAAATAAAAACTACCGTCCAAATGATCGGGATTGCGCCCTCAAAAGTTAGCCACTTCGGACGCTGCAAGCGTTTGAACCACTTGACATCGCTAGGCGCAATCAAGTTGCTAGCTAAGGCAACTAATAATGTTACTGCCCCAATTACCATCCAGGATTTAATCATGCCCCTACCTTTGCTGTTCGGCACCAAGCCATAGCCTGTAGCGATCGTGCCAATTTAAAGAGTGAATTAAATCAGTCAATGGGGAGAATATCTATTGTCATCCACCTTTAGGCAGATCCTAACTCAAGTTGCTAGTTGCTTGCATTCGCTGTTGTTTGGAATGGTTAATGGCTACGTAGTTGCGATGCCGCGCTAAAGCGCAACTACGTACCTGCGAGATCTCAATTAAAACTATTTTGAGTTAATTGCGCTCGCCCCGATCGGCTTTTTATTGAAATAGCTACCACAAAAGTTTTTTCTACCCACCGTATTTTTATCACCGATGAAAAAAAAGAATTTATCGCTCAATTGCTTAAGTGTGGTTGCTTCGACTCAGACTCATCTTCTTCACCCCATTTTTCCAGCCAATCACCCTCTATATCTTCATAGTAAACTTCAACACGCCTAACACCATGAGTACGCCTGTCGCGTTCGTAAGTCCGAATAGCTTTTAGAGAGAGGAGAGCGCTTTCCACTGCGTCTTTATTAAGGATACTGTTTTCGATTCCCATCACTACCTCAAACATAGCACTCTTTTATTCAATAAATGTGTAGGTCATAACAGCTTTCTGGAAGAGATTCTCCTTTCTGTAGAATGGCATCTGCCAAAAGACTGAGGTTATCATCCAGATTTTTTGGATTGACGCTCAATAGCAGTCCTCTGGTTATACCCCAATAACGGAGAGTTGCTTCCCAATGATCCTTTTTATTTGCCAACCATTCAGGAGAACTTATCGTCATTTGAACGCATAACGGTTCATCCGAGTTCCCGCTAGTCAGTAAGTCGGTCGCCATCGACAAATCGATGATATAGCGCCATAAACAAGCGCCTCCAGAACTTTCTATTTGAGCGGAAAGGGCATTGATTAATCTTACATCTTGCTGAGTGTATTCTCCTGACATCATCTTACTTTTCCATGTGTCAAGTTTTGGATCGCACTCGTTAAACCATTGAGGAAATAAAAACTCATACCAGTATTTCTCAGCTTGTGTCATTTGAGCTTTTTCCAAAAACCTCTGCTTTTCTTGTGAGGGTAATTGTTTAAGCTTGAGCCACAATCTAGTATCTAAAATCAGTTCGCTCACAAAGTCAAGTAGCAAGGGCTTTCTTGTCAGTAGGCCAACTTTTTTGTCCTTAATCCAACGGCGGAGTTCATCTAGCCGTTTAGCCAAAGCAGGATCTATCAACAAAGCATCGTTAATCAGGGATTCTAGTTCAGCCTTAATATATTTTGCTTGTAAGCGCTGTGTTAACAAATGTGAACTCCCAACAGTCGCCACTCAACCCCAATAATCTTTGATTTTATAATTTTACTGCCCAATCGGTACCAATTATAACTTAAATTGCTAAATCTCTATGGTGTAGGGTATCACCCCTCATGGAGGTTATGGTGGGCGGGGGTGCGATCGACTGTCGATCGGTTTTGGGACTGGTGTTTGACAAGGTTACTTGAAGATTCACTCAGCAAACATCTCAGCCAAGGTATCGAGAACTCCTCTTTGCTCATCGGGGCTGATTTGACCGAGGTGTTTGACCAATCGAGTTTTGTCTACTGTTCGGATCTGATCGAGAACAATTTGCCCATCTTTGCCCTGAAACTGACAAACTATACGAGTGGGATATGCTTGACCCTTGGTGGTCATTGGTGCAACGATGACGGTAGCAATGTGGTGGTTCATCTCATCTGGCGAAATCACTACACAGGGTCGGGTTTTCTGAATTTCACTGCCTACTGTAGGATCTAGATTAACTAGAAAAACATCGAAACGTTGGCCTACCATTCCCATTCAACTCGCTCCCAGTTTGTAGTGCTTACATCATCTAGGAGAACATCATCTTTTTGATATGCCATTGTTGCAAATGCTTCATTCCATCCTACACGCGATCGCGTTGCTGGGCGAACAATAAGGCGATCGCCTTCCACCTCAATTTCAACTTCTTCGTGAATACCGCTTTGCTCTAAAAGCGGTTTAGGAATACGAATGCCTTGAGAGTTGCCGATTTTAACAATTCGGCTTCTGATTGTTGCGCCCATGTCTAGGTAGCTTGGTCAGTTATAGTAATTACATTGTTAACACATTTAGTGTGATTGTCAAGGGTCGCGGGTGAAAGTGGCAAAAAGCGATCGCTCTTTTGGGAACGATCGCTCAATTATCAACAGCAGTCGCTCGAATTACTTAGAAATTCCCGCAACAGCAGCTACTTCAGACGCTGCGATTTGAGGAAACAAGACACTGTGGGCATAAATCTGGGGATTTGCTTGTGCTAATTGGGTATAGGACTCGCGGACTTGAGCATTCACCGCCACAGTCGTTACGTCGTACACCTGCATCGCCATCTTGGGGTACAACCCAATCCCGATAATCAGCACCAAAAAGCAAGCAGCAATAAATATTTCCCGTGGTTTGGCATCTATAAACTCTGCCTGACTTGGGAGGACGCAGCTTGTACCGAAGCAAACGGCTTCCTCAGATCCCTGATTTTTCAAGCTTAAATCATTAATGTCGCAGGAAGGTACAATGTCGCAAGTGCTTGCTTCACCAGAATTGTAAAATATCTGTCGCAGCATGGAGAGTAAATAAATCGGCGTGAGTATCAATCCGACTGCGGCTAGGAAAACCGTTACGGTGCGGAATGACGAGCTGTAGATATCGCTAGTTGTCACACCAAGAAAGACGGTGATTTCGCTAGCAAAGCCGCTCATACCGGGAAGTGCCAGGGAAGCCATCGCTGCTATGGTAAACAAGGCAAACACTTTGGGCATCACCTGACCGATACCGCCCATCTCTTCCAATGACAGGGTATGAGTGCGATCGTAAGTCACCCCTGCTAGAAAGAACAACACTGCTGCAATCAAACCGTGGGAAATCATCTGTAGCATCGCGCCGTTGATTCCCAAGTCAGTGAAAGATGCAATTCCCAGCAGTACGAATCCCATGTGGGAAACAGAAGAATAAGCTAGACGGCGTTTCATGTTCGACTGGGCAAAAGAATTTAAAGCCCCATAAATAATATTGACAACGCCCAGAATCGCCAGAACTGGTGCAAAGTAAATATGTGCATCCGGGAGAAGCCCCATATTCACCCGAATTAGTCCGTATCCGCCCATCTTCAGCAGCACGCCAGCCAGAATCATCGATACGGGAGCGGATGCTTCGCCGTGGGCGTCAGGCAGCCAGGTGTGTAGGGGGAAAACAGCTAGCTTAAGACCAAAGGAAATCAGCAATCCGGCGTAAAGCAGCAGTTCTAAAGTTAGCGGGTAATCCTTGAGGGCAAGTTCCGCCATATCGAAGGTGATATTAGTGCCGCCGTAGAGCGCCATTGCCAGCCCTGCCACTAAAATAAATACGGACGTCGCTGCGGTGTAGATCAAGAATTTTGTAGCGGCATAGCGACGCTTTTGGCCGCCCCAAATCGAGACAAGCAAGTAGACGGGAACCAGTTCCAGTTCCCACACAATGAATAGCAGCATCAAGTCTTGCGCGACGAACACGCCTACCTGTGCGGAATACAGCACCAGCATCAGGAAATAGAAGAGGCGGGGTTTCATATCGATTTGCCACGCCGACAGAATCGCCAGTGTAGTCACTAATCCTGCCAGAAGCACAAGTGGGACAGATAGCCCATCGACCGAAACGGCCCAGTATATACCTAACTGAGGCACCCAGGCATACTTTTCCGCGAGTTGAAAAGTAGCGCTGCTCGCATCGTAATGCTTCCAAAAGGCGTAGCACATCAAGAAAAAGTCCGCAATGCCTACACCCAGGGCATACCACCGCACATTCTTGCCGTTTTTATCGGGCAGTACGGGGATAAGGAAGGAAGCAACCAGTGGGAGCAGGACAATCGCTGTAAGCCAGGGAAATCGATCGGCCATCATAGCAATGAGAATAAATACTTACCTGTTACAAAAACTATTCTACTAAGTTTTAGTAATATTTCTTCATATCTTTTTTGCCCAGGTAATCATAGGCACATTTATATAGATGTCGATCTGCCGTTCGTCAGCTACGCGATCTGCCTACAGCACGCATCGCGATCGCACCCTAAATCGCGCTCTAACGCTCAAAAACGTTGGCTGGCTTTGGTTTTAGTCATTTAGGGGGTTGGCTGTCCTGTACTGTTTTAGGGGGTGAGGAGGCGATCGGTCTTTTTTTAACGAACCGCAAAGGCCAGCCGCCAGTAGCTCAACTTTTTGATTGAATTGGGTCACAGTCATAATTTGCCATCCCTGTTCCCTCAATGCTTGAATTTCCGGATCGAACTCCTCATTGTCTTCGACAATGGTAATTGCTTGAGTGGGATCGTTAGGCTCTACACTGCTGGGCCAAGCTTCATCGGGTGTTTGGAGTGCTGCTTCTGAAACTCGGTGGATGCGACGCAATAAGTCTTGATGCGCTTTGCGATCGCTTGGCGCTACATCAAGTTCCATCTCCAGACTTTTGACTAAGTATTCTAAGTCTTTAAGTACAGTTTCTAGGGGATGGTGTATGATTTTTTCTGCCTGCTGCGGGGTGCTGACTTCTGACATGGCTTGATGTCTGGTACTGTTGGGACTATTTTAACTGAATGGGAATGGAGAGTGCGATCGCTTTTTTATTTAAACCGCAGATGAACGCTGATGAAGAAAGGGCGATCGATCGCCCTTATATTGTCATTATTTAGATGATGCGACTTCACTGTTACGGTTAATATCGTCCTCTTTATCTGTGTACCAGTGATGAAAACCAAGTAACCGAGCAATGCCAGAACTTTTGAGAAAGGCTAATCTTTCAGCATGGGTCATTATGGCATTTGTTCCCACCCGCACTTGCTCAGGTGTCAAGAGGCGTGGGAACTCCCCATTGTCTTTCTTGTCTTCCACAGAAGGCTGCGGCGTTGTCTGTTGAGAATTTAAATATGTATCCATCCTCTCCTGGCGCAATATTTGTCGCCCCCACATACTCCATCTCTATTATGTCTCTATAATAGTCAACGGCGGAATCGAGTGATATTAGGAAAACAAGAGTATCGTTTACATCCACTGAACAGTATCGCAAAGCTACCTGTGTCGCATACCATATTAGCGGGACTTAGACAAAATTCAGCTTAAAAATAAGATCAACCCCAGTCACCAAGCGAATTTGAGGTTTATTTGTGTTTTTTCTTGCTGCGACTGGGTTTGAGCCTCATTTACCCCAGTCAAGCTAAATCCCTTTCCCAGAGCGCAATACAGGTCGATTTCAGCCCATAATTTGTCTAAGTCCCGTTAACCACAGACGAACGCAAATGAAGAATCTCTCGATGGTAGTTGACAATCGGCCTAGAGGGTGTTAGATTTAATTTGGAATTTAAACTGATCAAGCTCAGTGACTAGGGCGTGGTTAGGGACTACGCAAAATCTTTAGGTTTGGACTGATTTGTTGAAACTGCTTGTTTTCTTCTTAAAAAAGAGCGGCGAAGTAATAGTCACACTTTAGCGGCCTTCATTACGAAGAAACCTCTTAGGTTCAAGAAAGCACTCGTAACCAAAAGAATTTCATCCGGCGGGGATAAATGGTCAGTTTAAATTTTCCCCAATTTTAGATATGAATCAAAGGCAACAGTGTAAGAGAATTAGATCGGATCGTATATTTAAACAATATTAAATTTTGTCAAAAAAGTAGAGAGCAGGGGCGACATTGCCAACCCGGCTTTATTATTCAAAAGTATTACCACAAAATCTGATCGCTTTTTAATTCTTAATTAAGATTCTTTAGGCAAAAACAAACTTTCCAAAATTTCCTCTTTCACTTCTGAGCTAACATTAGCAGCACCGATACACTCTAGTAGCAGCTTATTATCAGCATAATACTGTTTAAGCAAATCTTTTTGCTGATCACTGAACTGCAAATTGTGACCGATCGCTAATCTTAATTGCTTAAGCCAATTTTCACCGTTAGCTTTTCGCCAAGTCTCAAATCTTTCTTTTTCTTCCTTCGGATCTGGCATTTCAGCTTGTAGTTTTTGCAGCGCTTGTTTCAGTTCAGGTTCAAAGTTAATAGCATAGATAGATGCAAGAACATTTGCGGGAGAGAGATTAGGATTAGCGTTAAAGGCAAGGTCAAGAGCAATATCATTGGCACGACTAAAGTTAGTAGCAAACTGACGAGCTTTAGCACCTCCACGATTAGGGTCAAAATTACGGGCAAAAGCACGACCAAGGATACGGATTAAGACCAGGTAAAAAGCTCTAACTTTTCTTGGCTTGTAAGAAGAATCAACTGATAGAGATTTCTGTTTTACCCAGGTAAGAAGTTGCTGAAATTCCTCATTACCATCAACTAAGGAATCAATTTGTCGTTTCATCTGCCATAATAGTTGAGTGGCTTCGTCAGCATTCATATTGCTAACTGCCAATAAACTATCTGCTGGCAATTGTTGTTCTCCTATAGAACTATCTGTCAATAGTGCGTCTACAGCATTAGCAATGAAGTGCTTAACAAGCCAGTCACGGGTAGGAGAAAAATCACGGTTAAAGTGCAGGTAAATGGCACCCAACAAAGCTTCAAACATCTCAGCAAAGAGATCCTTTTGCTCACTTTCATCTTTCGTCTCCTCGCTTCGCCCAAGCAAACATAACTGCCTTAGATTCAAATTTAGTGCAAATTCATAAGCCTTATTTCTCCTCACAAGGTCACTTTTCCATAGCGTTAGCTCACCTTGATTTAGATTGTGAAATTTTTCATGTAAGTAGTCGATGACAACAGCACCGAGAATCGAGTCTCCTAGTATTGCGAGCCGTCTGTATTCACGCTCCTGTAAATCTTGTTGTTGCCGATTCAGGCTGGGGTTTTCGTAGATGTACGACGAATGAGTCAGGGCAATTTCAAGCAGCTTTATTTGGTCAAAGTCGGGGATAGCGATCGCTTTTTTAACAGCTTCGATGTTTACAGTCATCTTTACATTGCTCCTTCTAATTTGTAGTAGTACATTTTCATGGGATTTCTGATTACCATACCAAATAGGGTGGGCTTTTGCCCACCCAACCATCTTACCCAAAAATCCCACCAAAAAAGTCGATCGCCTCCTTCAACGCCGCAATAAACACATCAATCTCTTCCCGCGTGTTGTAGAAATACAAACTCGCTCTCGCAGTAGACTGAGCCTTTATATAACGGTGTAAAGGTTGAGTACAATGATGCCCAGCCCTAATAGCAACCCCAGCTTGATCTAGAATCGTAGACAAGTCATGTGGATGCACTTCACCAGCAGTGAAAGCAGCGAGTGCGGCTCTACCTTCGCCATTACTATTAGGTTGTGGCCCATAAAGTCGAAGTTCGGGAATTTGTCGCAATTGTTCAAATAAATATGCTGTCAATTCTGCTTCGTAAGCGTGGATTTTATCCATGCCAATATTGGTGAGATAATCAACAGCAGCACCGAGTCCGATCGCAGAAGCGATCGCAGGCGTTCCCGCTTCAAACTTATGCGGCAAATCAGCATAAGTAGAATGCTCTAAAAACACATCCGCAATCATTTCTCCACCACCCATAAAGGGAGGCATTGCTCGCAGCACATCTCGCTTACCATAGAGGAAGCCGATACCAGTAGGCCCACACATCTTGTGGCTGGAAGCAACTAGCCAATCGCAATCAATTTGCTGCACGTCGATAGCCAAATGAGGCACGCTTTGGCAGGCATCAATTAATACTTTCGATCCGTAGTGGTGAGCAATTTCGGTAATCTCTTTCACCGGATTAATACAGCCAAGCGTGTTGGAAACGTGAACCAGAGAAACCAGTTTTGTTTTATCCGAAACCAGCGTTTTGTAATGAGCGAAATCAAATTCTTGGTTTGGTGTCAGTTCCACAAATTTAAGTACTGCGCCAGTGGTTTTGGCGACAAGTTGCCAAGGAACTAAATTGCTGTGGTGTTCCATCACCGAAAGGATAACTTCATCTCCCGGTTGCAAATTTGTTAGTCCCCAAGCATAAGCTACTAAGTTAATTGCCTCGGAAGCATTGCGCGTGTAAATAATTTCCTGGGGGAAAGTTGCATTAACAAATTTAGCAATTTTTTCCCTAGCACCTTCATAAGCATCTGTCGCCCTAGCACTAAGGGTATGAGCGCCGCGATGCACGTTAGAATTATCATGTTCGTAATAATTTCGCAGCGCATCCAGAACCGCCACAGGTTTTTGCGAGGTGGCGGCGTTATCTAAATAAACTAAAGGTTTGCCGTTAACTTCTTGCTTCAAAATGGGGAAGTCAGCACGGACGCGATCGGCTAATGTTTTTTCTTGAGTAATAGTCATGGCAGGAAAAAAGGGACTAGGGACTACGGGCGTGGGGCTAGGGGGAGAATTTCAGATTTAAAATTGTAGATTGCAGATTGAAATAAAATCTAAAATCTAAAATCTAAAATTTCCAATACCCCAATATTAAATTGTTCGACAAGCAATACACTGAGAAAGCATTATTCCCACAGAATTCAACGGAATTTGGTTAAGAATCTCCGCTGCAAAAGCATCAACCAGCAAATTGTAGGCGCTGACTTTATCTAAACCGCGACTTTGCAGATAAAACACTTCCTCATCATCTAACTGACTCACGGTTGCGCCGTGACTGCATTTGACGTTATCGGCAATAATTTCCAGTTGAGGTTTTGTATCAATTCTGGCTTTTGGCGATAGCAACAAATTGCGGTTAAGTTGTCCAGCATCTGTCAATTGTGCTGCTTTGGCAACAAAAACTCTGCCGTTAAATACAACATGAGATCGATCGCGTGCAATATTCTTCTGCAACTGACGACTTGTGCTGTGGGGGTGGTTAAGAATTAAAGCACTGTGAGTATCCGCCAATTGTTCGCCAGCAATCATCGTCAAACCATTGAGGGTAGTTTCTGTTTCTTGGCCCGTCTGGTAGACTTCCAAATTGTGCCGCGATATTTTGCCACCCAAATTAATCGCATTGCAGGTATAGCGACTGTGACGCGCTTGAGAAATAGCCGTCTTGCCAATGTGAAACGCGACATTGCTATTTCTTTGAATCCGACTGTGGTTAATTTGAGCGTTTTCTTGAGCCCAAATTTCTGTCACTGTATTGACAAAGTACGGATGAGACTTATCTGCACACCAGTCACTTATAGTCAAGTAATCTTCAATTAAAGTTACTTGACTGTTAGTTTCAGCTACTACCAGACAGCGCGGTTGAGAAATCGTCGGCGAGTCACTCAGCGTAGAGATAAACAGCAGGTGGATAGGAGTTTCAATTACCTGATTTTTCGACACCCATACGACTGCTGCATCTGTCAATCCCGCTGTATTGAGGGCGGTGAAAACTTCGGTCGCCCCATGTTGCTTGCCCAAATAATTCGGGATACTGGAGCGATAATTTTCAGGTAATGCTGTTAAATTGCCCGCAAATACTCCCACTGGCAAACCAGCAACAGAAGATAGTTGGGGCGCATAAACGCCATTAACAAATACCAACCGACTATCCGCTGCTTCCGAGAAAATTAGCGGCGTAATCTCCGATGATGGTATAGACGCGACATTGCTAGTTTCTGGTAGCTGAAACGTCACCTGCAAAAGAGGAGACAAATCGGTAAAGCGCCATGCTTCATCCTTTGTGCTAGGGAAAGTTTCTTCGAGAAGGATAGCAGAAGATCGATCGCGCAATCCCTCCAACCAACCCTCCAACTCCTCCAACCAACCCTCCAACACCCTCTCCGGCCCCCTCCCCGCAGGCGGGGAGGGTTGGGGTGGGGTGACTCTAGAAACCAGATTTAACAGCCCAGTCAAATAGGCATCGCGATTTATAGAAGTAGATTTTAACACCTGACTGTTCATCACACTCCCACCTCAGATGCTTCTTCTTCCCGTACCCACTCATAACCGCGTTCTTCCAATTCCAGCGCCAATTCCTTAGTTCCACTGCTGATAATTCGCCCGCCTTCCATCACGTGAACAAAGTCAGGCACAATGTAACTCAGCAATCGCTGATAGTGAGTAATCATTAGAGTTGCATTATCAGGTTTTGCCAACTGATTAACGCCATTCGCCACAATCTTCAGCGCGTCGATATCCAAACCCGAATCCGTCTCATCCAGAATTGCTAACTTTGGTTCCAGCAATGCCATTTGCAGAATCTCATTCCGCTTCTTTTCACCACCAGAAAAACCTTCATTAACGCTGCGGCTAAGGAAAGAGGGATTCATCTTTACCACATCCAACTTTTCCTGAATTAACTCATCAAAATCAAACGCATCCAGTTCCTCCAAACCCTTAGCCTTGCGACCAGAATTATAGGCAACGCGCAGAAAATCCACATTACTTACACCCGGAATTTCCAGGGGGTATTGAAAAGCCAAAAACACACCACCCCGCGCACGTTCTTGTGGTTCCATTTCCAAAAGATTCTGCCCCTGGAAAATCACCTCACCGCCAGTCACCTCATAAGCAGGATGTCCAGCCAAAACCTTCGATAACGTACTCTTACCAGAGCCATTTGGGCCCATGATGGCATGGATTTCTCCAGCCTTCAGTTCCAAATTCACACCCTTCAAAATCTGATTGCTATCAACATTCGCTGTCAGATCGCGAACTGATAGAATCACCTCACTATTCTCAATAATCATCTTTCTTCTCTTCTTCCTTCGCGCCCTTCGCGTCTTCGTGGTTCGTTATCCTCTTGTGGCACAGGCGTCTCGCCTGTAACTGCATTGTTAGCAGACCAAATGCCTACTAATTAGCCGATCGCATTTCTATTGTCGTTTCTTTTTCTGGTGTTACTTGAGTAACATCCTAGTCGGAAAGTGACTCTAGGGATTGAAAATCAATCTTTCGTTTTTTTGGATCGATTAAAACAGTTTTTTTAAACTAAATCAATCCTCGAAGTAGTTGGGCAGGCAAGATGCCCGCCCCACAAGAATTAGCCAACACTTCCTTCCAACTTCAAACTCAACAATCTGTCAGCTTCCACAGCAAATTCCATCGGCAATTGATTGAACACATCCTTACAGAAACCGCTAATCATCATCGAGATAGCATCTTCTAGGGAAATGCCCCGCTGGGAGAAATAGAATAATTGATCTTCCCCAATCTTGGAAGTAGAAGCCTCATGCTCCACTTTGCCGGTGTTATTCTGCACTTGAATATATGGGAAAGTGTTCGCTTGAGCATTATCGCCAATTAACATTGAGTCGCACTGGGAATAATTCCGTGCGCCGTTGGCTTTGGGGCCGATTTTAACTAAACCGCGATAGCTATTCTGGGACTTCCCGGCAGAAATACCTTTAGAAATGATCGTGCTGCGGGTATTTTTGCCGATATGGATCATCTTAGTTCCAGTGTCGGCTTGCTGTTTGTGATTAGTCAGCGCCACTGAGTAGAATTCGCCGACGGAATTATCGCCTACTAATACGCAGCTTGGATATTTCCAAGTAATAGCAGAACCAGTTTCAACTTGCGTCCAAGAAATCTTAGAATTGACTCCTTGGCAGAGTCCCCGTTTGGTGACAAAGTTGTAAATGCCGCCTTTGCCGTTTTCGTCTCCGGCGTACCAGTTTTGGACGGTAGAGTATTTGATTTCCGCGTTATCTAGGGCAACTAATTCTACTACGGCGGCGTGCAGCTGGTTGGTGTCGAACATTGGAGCTGTACAGCCCTCCAAATATGACACTTGGCTGCCTTCTTCGGCAATAATTAATGTCCGCTCGAACTGACCGCTATCGCCTGTGTTGATGCGGAAGTAGGTGGACAATTCCATCGGGCAGCGGGTATTCTTTGGAATGTAGACGAAGGAGCCATCGCTGAATACGGCTGAGTTGAGGGCGGCATAGAAGTTATCTGCGATCGGCACTACGCTGCCAAGATACTTCTGTATCAACTCTGGATGTTCTCTTAAGGCTTCGGAAATCGAACAGAAGATGACGCCTTCTTTGGCTAACTTTTCTTTGAAGGTGGTGGCTACGGAGACGCTATCGAAGATGGCATCTACTGCTACGTTGGAGAGGCGCTTCTGTTCAGACAGCGAAATGCCCAGTTTCTCGAAGGCTTCCAGCAGAGTTGGGTCTACTTCGTCCAAGCTGTTGAGCTTCTTGGGCTTTTGCTTGGGAGCTGAGTAGTAGATGATGTCTTGGTAGTTAATGGGAGGATACTTTACTTGGGGCCAGGTTGGCTCTGTCATTTTCAGCCACTGGCGGTATGCTTTGAGGCGAAACTCCAGCATGAATTCTGGCTCGTTCTTTTTGGCGGAGATGAGGCGAACTACATCCTCGCTGAGACCGCGAGGAATGGTGTCAGACTCAATATCGGTGACAAACCCGTACTTGTAGGGCTGGTTGACTAAGGTTTTGACCGTTGCGCTCATGTTTATCGTGTTCTCTGGTGTTCTCTGGTGTTCTAAACAAATCTTTAAGGATGGCAGAGGTGTGGGCTTGGATTTGGGCGGGTGAGGTTGATGCCAACACTTGCCCTGTGGTATTACAATAGACTTAAACAACAAATTTGTTGCCCAACTCTATTTTAAGCTACATTAACAACAACTAAGTTGTCAAAGTTAAATTTTGGTCGTTGACTTATGGAAGCCGCCATGACGATCTGTGAAACAGATCTGGGTAAAACCCAGATCTCTCAGCAACCCTCCACTAAAGAAGACATCCTGCAACATTTGATGAAGCGGGGTCAAGCAAGGGCGCAGGAGTTGGCTGATTCTCTGAATATTAGCCCACAAGCGATTCGCCGCCACCTCAAGGATTTGGAGGCGGAGGAGCTGATCGAGTATCAATCGGTTCAGGTTGGGATGGGGCGTCCGCAGCACATCTACCGCCTGAGTCGCAAGGGACGCGATCGCTTCCCCAACAGTCACGGTAAATTCGCCGTGGCGCTGCTGGATACGATCGCACAAACCCTCGGTCACGAGCAGGTCGATCTAATACTACACAAACAGTGGGAGCGCAAGGCGATGGAATATTGCGATCGCTTAGGTACTGGTTCTCTGCAAGATCGCGTCGCCAACTTAGTAGATCTCCGTCGTGCCGAAGGCTATATGGCTGAGTGGTATCCTTTAGAGACTGATGGTTCCAAAAATGGTCATTCCTCCCAGTTCATGTTGATCGAGCATAACTGTGCCATTTCTGATGTAGCCGTCTCTTTCCCCAGGGTTTGCAGCCACGAATTAGATATGTTTGCAGCTGTGTTCCCAGATTCTACGGTAGAACGGACGCACTCGTTGATTAACGGACAACACCTCTGCGGTTATTTAATTACCGGGAAATCCCGAATTTAAAATCTAAAATCTAAAATTGATATGAATCAACCACCGCAACCAGGCTCTCAATTTTTAACACTAGAAGAATCTGCTAGGGTTGACGCTGCAATGCTTGCTTCCCATGAGAAATTTTTAACGAGATTAACTATTTCATCTTTAAAGCTGTTGAAGCATATCGCCCAAGAGTACGGCGTTACCGTTGAGGGCTTGACATCTGAACAAATAATTACATGGTTTGAAAAGGATGGTAAGATTAGAAGAGAACACGGGCCTGATGCAGCGTTCCTGAACTGGTAAACGGGGAAAACTATAAATGGTTAAGAAAATTAACGAATCTTATAAGCTCATTAAGCAAGCAGAGATTTTCGCCAAATGCGGTAACTGGGGAGAAGAGGCTAGGCAAGTAAATAGTTCCATCATTAAATTAGACCCGAAAAATGCCGATGCCTACACACGCTTGGCAAGATGTCATATTTTACTAGGAAATCTTGCTAGTGCTGAACAAGTCTATCAAGAAGTTCTGATAATTTATCCCGATAACTTAGTTGCTAAAAACAATTTGTCTAGGCTCAAGAAGAATCTTCCTCTATTTAATGGGGACAAATTATTACAGTAGCCGATCAAGAGTGAAGATATGCGATCGCTTGGTTTGAAAAGGATGGGAAAATTAGGCGGCAGGGTAGCGAGGCAAGATCCTCGCTATCGGCGTTAAGGAACTTAACCAAGTACGGATTGGATAGCGATACTATGCACCTGCAATCCTAAAGTTAGGATAAAATTTGACTACAACCTCCGGAGGTGGAGTATGAAGCAAGTGGCAGTAAGAGAATTACAGGAGAAAGCAGCCGTTTACCTAACTGGCAGCGAATCTTTAGCAATAGAGCATAATGGCGAAGTAGTAGGATTTTATTACCCAAAGAAGCAGTCGAAGCAGGAAGAAGTCGATCGCGCCGTTAAGCAATTGAGCGAGACGGTACAGCAAATAATGGCTAGAACTGGTATGACTGAGGATGAGTTAGCTGACCTTTTTGATACAAGTAAGCCTTTTCCCTATGATATTGATAGTTGACGCTAATATTCTGATTGGGGAACTGCTGCGGCAAAGAGGACAGGAATTAATCCAAAATCCTGTACTAATGCTTTATGTTACGGCGCGAGTTTTGGATGAAACTCAGTATGAGATAGAACGACGAATCCCGCTAATGGTAAGTCGGGGTAGACTTACTGAGGCAGAAGCACAACTTTTACTCGCTCAAGCAAAACATCTGATTGAAACTAAGATCGAGGTCGTTTCTGAGTCGAACTACAGTCACCTAGAAACGGAAGCTAAAAATCGCATTCCCAGAGATCTGGATGATTGGCCTACAGTAGCTTTAGCATTGGCAATGAACGCAGCAATTTGGACTCAAGATTGCGATTTTTTAGCTTAGCGCCGTCAGCCCCGCACCATATCGGTACTCCGATTGGTGTCGGGATGGATAGGCGGGTTGTCGTAGGTACGGAGACAACCAATTAATTGGCGCTAGTTTGGAGAATCC
>CASBRD010000146.1 GCA_949128025.1 Oscillatoriales cyanobacterium PMM_0008
ATAAGAGCGCTAAAGCGCAACAACGTACCTAATCTCAGCTTCAGTTATATAACAGTTCCCGCTGTAATAGAGTACATTTTAAGTAAGGGCGTAGGGGCGTTCGCGAAGCGTGCCGGAGGCATTAGCATTCCGGTAATTAACCTCTGCATATAACCAATAAGTTATTTGCCGGAATGCTTCGCCCTTACTTCTGTACCTCATAACAGCGGGAACCCCTGTATAACTAGCAACTTGAGTTACAACTCTATTTTTATCACCTGTTCTAACAATTGTCGTTCTTCCATCGCCAATCCCAGCAAGACCCGCCGATCGCCTTTTTTCTCCTTATATTCAACCGCAGTATTGAGAAGGCGGAGGGGTAATTGAAATTCTTGATATTCGCTGGTTAATTCTCGCCACAATTCTAGCCATGTTTGTGCTGTTTTGTTGCTTACCGTTTCTGGCATTATTGTGGAGATGCTTTTGACGAGTCCCTGTCCTAATGGCGAGAGAATTTCATATTTGTCATAAAGTTGGATAAGGGGAGTCAGGCGGCTTTTCCAAACTACCGAATCTTGGGTATTTCTGAATAAAATGCCAATAATTAACTCAGTATCATCTACAGTGATTTCTTCTTTGTCTTGAATCTTTTTAATTGCATTTTCTAGTGCTGTCATTCCTTCATCCCAACGATCGAAACCCAAGATGGATATCGCGCGGTTGAAGAAGACAGCAGAATAGTCAGAACCCAATTCAATTGCTCGATCGTAGGATGCTATTGCTTCTTCTAACTGACCTAAATTAAAAAGTGCATTCCCCCGGTTGTACCAGGCGTCGTGGTAGTCAGGTTTGATCGCTAAAGCTCGATCGTAGGATGCTATTGCTTCTTCAAACTGACCTAAATTAAAAAGTGCAATCCCCCGGTTGTACCAGGCTTCGTGGAAGTCAGGTTTGATCGCTAAAGCTCGATCGTAGGAGGCTATTGCTTCTTCAAACTGACCTAAATTACCAAGTGCAAACCCCCGACCGTTCCAGGCGTAGTGGTAGTCAGGATTGATGGCTAAAGCTCGATCCCAGGAGGCTAAAGCTTCTTCAAACTGACCTAAATTACCAAGTGCAATCCCCCGGTTGTACCAGGCTTCGTGGAAGTCAGGATTGATCGCTAAAGCTCGATCGGAGGATGCGATCGCTTCTTCAAACTGACCTAAATTACCAAGTGCATTCCCCCGGTTGTACCAGGCTTCGTGGAAGTCAGGATTGATCGCTAAAGCTCGATCGTAGGAGGCTAAAGCTTCTTCAAACTGACCTAAATTACCAAGCGCAAACCCCCGGTTGTACCAGGCGTCGTGGTAGTCAGGTTTGATGGCTAAAGCTCGATCGTAGGATGCTATTGCTTCTTCATAACGTTTGAGTTCATCCAAACAATATCCCTGCCAAAACCAGTCTAATTCCTGACCTCTAATTTCTACCAGTTTCTCTCTCAATCGCAATCCCTGTAGGAAGTCTTTTTTCTCATAACAAACCCAAAATTCCTTAATATATGCCGCTACGCGGGGGTCTTCCTCGCTGTCAGTTGCTTCCAGCGCTCGCCGCAGATATTCTTGTTCTAGGGAAAGTGGAGATGATTGTTGATGGCGATGACTATCTTCTAACCGCAAGGATGATTGTAGAAACCTACCCTGCAAAGTCGAACTATCCTGACTGCTAGCCAGACAGCTTTCCCATCGCTGTTGCAGTTCCTCTTTCGTGTACCAAATTCTGAGAAAATCCACAAATAAACGGATTGGTTCGCCGCGTTGCTTTTTCACTTCCAGACAAAAGCGCATCAACACTTCCCGCAATTCGTAAAAAGATTCCCGTCCGATCGCTTCAGAACTTACATAACCCTTCTCCCGCAAATCCTTAAGTTGGCTTGATGTTGTTTGATGCGTAATAAAACAACGTTGGGCAATTTCTTTGACAGTAACAGCATGACGGCTATCTACTAAAAACTCAACAATCTTTCTCTGCTGCGGCGAAAGCCACGCCATCCGCGCCTGATAGTAAGGTGTCAAATCATCCAGCGTCCGCATGAAAGGATCTACCAGTTCATCCAGCGACTCGCGGGTGAGGAAATCCGAGAAAATTACATAAATGCGATGGTTTCCACCCGCAAGATGATGCACAGCTTGGATGCGATCGCGTCCCGTTGGCGTTTGGATGAAAGATTCTAATTCGCGATCGCCATTTAATTTGGCTAAGTTCGTCAATAGTTGCGCCGCCTCCTCAGCATTCAGATCTTTGAGGTAGCGAATGCGGAAAAATCCATAGAAGGGCGAAGTTTGCAGTTTAACACCATTAAACAAACTCTGTGCTGTTGCCAAAATCGTACAGCAGGAACTCTCTTGTAGGAAAGAACGCAGTTTCTTTTGCCCCTTATCCTCCAATCCGGCAAACAATTCATCCAGGTTTTCAACAAGTAAAAGTAGCGTGCGCTCGCCGATAAATTCTCTTAGCATCACAACTGCTTTACTCTCAGCAGTTTCCGGTGACGAGTAGAGCGATTCGACTTTTTTTGCTAGTTCGATATCGTTATATTCTTCTTGAAGCGCCCGAAAGATACGTAACAGCAAATCTAGAAAAGATGTCACACCCCATTCTTCCTCTCGCAACCACGCAATTAAGATGCGATCGCGCAAATCATCCATCAGGCAGATGCGATGATATACCAATGAAACAAAGTGCGTCTTGCCAATACCTCGCGGCCCAATTAGCAGTGTGTAATGTTTCGATGGCGTCAGCGCACTTTCGCGAATAAGTTCGACAATATGCTCTGCTAACCCGTGACGCTGGACAAATATGGCTTCCAACGTTTCTGCCTTCATCAAACTGGGAGTGTACCGGGAAAGAGAAGTCGCTTTCATCTAACCCCCCTGTGCATTCGCCACCAATATTTAATCAACGGGAAACGAAAGCAATAACCATCAGATTGCAATAGAATATAGTGGTCTTGTTGAATCAGCGTCAGTACATCTCTTGTTTTTTCAATGTCTGGGTTAACTAGCCGAGATTCAAGGCGATTGAACAAGTCATCAAACGGCACCGAAGTATCAGTAACTGCCAAAATATCCAGCAAATTCAGCACCAACTGTTTTTCATCATTGGCATAGTAAGTGTCAATCCTTTCGCGGTAGTAACGTAAGTCCCAAGGATCTTGTGGCTCGATGAGGTAAGTGTTGACAATCGCATCGACTCTGGCGGCATTTACGGCTTCATCTTCTTCGATCAGATGGTCAACAACATGATGAATAAAGTAGGGAATTCCATCTACAGCATTTGCGATCGCTTTAGCTGTTGTCTGTATGTCATCTGTCTCGATGTTTTCTCCCTCCAGCAGTCGCCGCGCTAATTCCTCAGCGTCATTAGGTGATAATGGTGGCACGTCTACAGCTTTCATATCGTTTGTTGGACGGTTGGCATACCCTGATCGTTTGAGGGAAGTGAGGACGTTATGTAAGCCTATCGAACCTGTATAAACCATCCGCAATTCTGAGTGCGTTTGACGCAACGATCGCAATGTATCTAGCACTTCCATCGCTGCACTTTCACCGTTTTTCTTTTTGATGTTGTCGAGCATCAACGGCATTTCATCCCAAAAGAAAATCACCGTGCGGTCTTGATACTCCACAAGGTCTTCGATGGTCTTGCTCAGCAGGGTTTTCCACTCATCTGCAACCGCATCGGGGAATTTGACTATACCGCCAATCTCAAGACCTGTCAGATTAGTTAGCCATTGCCTTGCTTTCGCCGCTGTCCGTTTGGAACGACTCAAATAGCTTTCTACATCATCAAAAATAGTCTGGGCAAATTCTAGAGGCGATCGCACTTTTTCGAGGTCGCGGTACACAGGTAACTTGTCCGCCGGAGCCTCCGCTCTCATCTTCTTAAGAATGCTGGTTTTTCCCATCCGCCGCTCTGCACTGAGGACGAGGCTCTGTCGCTCCAAAATCCGCCATAAGCGCTCGATTAGCTTATCCCGCCCAAACACCTCTGCTGGAGCGATTTCTCCTCCTGGATTAGCTCTCATACCGAAAGTCTCTTTTAACATACGTTATTTATATCGTATGTCAAATTTGCCGTAGCTTGAAGGAGAATTTTGCATAACGACACTGATATTGAGAAGTTACTGAGAATCACCAGTCATTTTCTCGAAAGTTTGCTACAAGGAGAAAGCGACTGATACTGACTCAAATTATATGTCGATCAAAAGGTTATGGATAGCTACCGCCGGAGTTGCGATCGCACTAGCAATCATTTTTGGTTCTCCGAGCGGGATTCTAGCACAGAACTTCGATCGCATTTATGTCTTTGGCGATAGCCTCTCCGATATGGGCAATGTCTTCAAAGCTACCAACAAGAAAAGCCCCACAAGTCCGCCCTATTTTCAAGGACGTTACTCGAATGGCCCTGTTTGGGTAGAATATCTGGCGTCTAAGCTCAAATTACCCCTCAATCTAAATAATAACTTCGCCTACGCAGGTGCTACTACAGGGGATTCTAAGGCATTACCTCCAGGAGTGCTAGCGCAGATCGATCGCTTTAAAGCCACTAATTCCGTCGTCGATCCGAATGCTCTTTATATTATATGGGCTGGTGCTAATGATTACCTTGGTGGCGCTACGGACACTACCGCACCAGTCAACAATTTAGCAAAAGCAGTTAAATCTCTTGCCGCAGTTGGCGCTAAAAATATCGTTGTCGTTAACTTGCCGGATTTAGGAAACCTTCCAGGGACTAGGACAATTGAACGTTCCAATTTACTCAGCAATTTAAGTAAGAAGCATAACTCCGAATTAGCTGCGTCTGTCAACGGTTTGCAGCAAAAATTAAGCGCGGATATCAATATCATATATCTTGATGTCTATTCTATATTTAATCGAGCTATCGCCTCTCCCGAAAAATTAGGTTTCAAGAATGTCACAAAACCCTGCTTAATCAAAGGTAGTATATGCGATAATCCAAATGAATATTTATTTTGGGATAACATACATCCCACAACTGCTGCCCATAAGTTATTAGTAGAATTATCCCTTTCTACGCTAAAACCAGTACCCAAATCGACACCATCGTCTATTCTCAAGTTCACGATCGCATTGATTATAATTCTATTATTTTGTGCTTTATGTTTGGTATTAATACTGAATTACAAAAAAGCCAAGAGAAAGAGAGCGTAAAAAGCGATCGCCAGCCCTAACCTTAATATTAGTTACTGAATCGGCACTCTAGACAGCATTTCCATAAATTTACAACTACCCATCCCTGAATCAAACGTATGTAGCCCAAAATTGCGGGAAAGTTCTTCACAAACTTTCACTCCTCGAACGCTATTACCGCGATCGTCAAGCAGTGGCGAAAACACTGCAATCCCAATTTGATTGGGAACTACAACAATAATTCCTCCAGAAATCCCGCTTTTAGCTGGTAGTCCAACAGTATACGCCCATTCACCCGCAAAATTGTACATACCGCAGGTATACATCACGCTCAGAATATCTTTAATATAAGAACTATCTACCGCTCGTTCTCCCGTAATCGGGTTGACACCATTGTTTGCTAAAGTCGCTGCCATCACTGCCAAATCGTGACAGTTTACCATTAAAGAACACTGCTGAAAATAAAGGTCGATCGCTTCATCAATTTTTTCGTCAATCATGCCAAAATTGAGCATTAGGTGCGCCATCGCCCGGTTGCGGTGTCCGGTAGTTCGTTCTGACATGAAAACTGATATATCTATAAAAATATCGTGGCCGATATATCGCCGGAACATATCCAGCATTCGGTTAAGTCGTTCGGTTGGCCCCGCACCTTTAATTAAGCTGGTAGTGGCGATCGCACCCGCATTTACCATTGGGTTGTAAGGTCGCTTCGATCGCTCATCAAGGATAATAGAGTTGAATGCTTCTCCCGTCGGTTCTACGCCAACTTTCGTCAAAACATAATCGCGCCCGTGTTCCTCAAGGGCCATCCCATATACAAATACCTTTGAAATTGATTGAATGGTAAATAGCCGATCGTAATCGCCGACCTCGAAAACTCGACCATCCACTGCGATCGCGCAGATACTGAACAAATCTGGGTTCACCTTTGCCAGTTCGGGGATGTAAGTCGCTACCTTGCCGTCGCGCAATGGCTTGTACTTGAGATGCAGGTCGTTCAAAAAAGACTCAAATGGCGATGCGACAACCTCAGATGGGTTAATCTCTGCTTCCAGATTGTCTCCGTTTGCCATACTCTTTTAGATCTTGCCCTTAAGAATAACTCTTCTTCAAGAATATATCTAATGAGCGGCAAACAGATTCTCAGACTAAAACAGAGAAAAAAATCATATCAATGCTAGAATTTGCTACCGAGTCGCTCACATTTAACATTGGTCTTTTCTTACTATCAGCTTTAGCAATTGGCCTCAGTGGCTTCTGGATGACTGGGATCGCTGAGCGCTTAGCTGAGAAAACGGGACTGGGACAAGCCCTAATGGGGGCCTTATTTTTGGGATTTAGCACATCCTTGCCAGGGATTGTTACCTCAGTCACAGCCGCCTTGGAAGGCTATCCACACCTAGCCATTGGCAATGCACTAGGGGATATCGCCGTCCAAACAGCTTTTCTGGGAATTGCCGATATCACTTACCTGGAGGCAAATCTCGAATACGCAGCTGCTGACGCTGCAACTCTGACGCAAGGAACTCTGCTGATAGTTTTATTAGCCATTCCTTTACTGACGATCGGTTATCCATCGGCCAATCTTTGGGGAATTCATCCCGCCTCGATCGCACTCGTAGCCACTTACATTTTCGGGTTGCGTCTGGTAGCTGAGGCTCAAAATCTGCCGATGTGGAAACCACACCAGACAAAGGAATCAATTGTCAAAGAACCTCAAGCAGAGGAGTCAGAAAGCCCAGGATTAATTAGTTTGTGGTTGCGTTTCTTTTTACTTGCTGCCGTTCTTGGCATTGCAGGATATGGCGTCGAACAAGCTGGAGTTTCGATCGCCAACTCTACAAGTCTTTCGGAAAATGCCGTAGGCAGTCTCTTCACCGCTATATCAACCTCACTTCCGGAACTCGTGACCACCATAGCTGCCGTGCAGCGTGGGGCGTTTACTCTGGCTGTCAGCGGCGTCCTGGGTGGCAATAGCTTCGACGTATTGGTTTTAGCTTTGTGCGACTTAGCCTATGGGAAAGGATCGATTTATGAAGCTTTAACCCAAAGCGAACTTTTTGTCCTTGCCCTAACCATTCTGATGACTGGTATCCTACTCTTGGGTTTGTTGCGTCGGGAAGAACATGGCATTGGCAACATCGGCTTTGAGAGTTTTTTCTTGCTGCTGCTGTATGTATGTGGGTTTTTGCTGGTGTTTTTCTCAGGTTGAACTTCTGGGGCCGATCGCTTTAATCAGTTATGGAGGAAACCAATTTGGTTTCCTCCATACCTCTTTTGATGGCGAATATTTTTTAGATTTTGGCTTGTTTAGTAGCTGTCTTGGCCAGGAACCTTATCAGCATCAGCAGCCGACATAGCCTGATTGAGGGAAGCATCGCGGATAGCCTGCCACTGAATGAGGAGTTCAGAACCGCTGAGGTCACTAGCTTTGTAGCGCTGAATGGCTTGTTCCAGTTCTTCTAGAGTACTGATAGTGGGAATACTGTAGGTAAGCTCTGACATAGGGCAACCTTTAATTACGGGACTGATATTATTTTGACCTTACATACTTCTATTTTAATCAAAGCTGTATATAAACAGTATAAAATATAACATTTTGTATAACTTTGACTAAAAACTTTAAAGTGACGCAAATCACAACTTAGAATGAGAGCGATCGCAAATCCGGGAGAGCTGCATCACGAGTAACCCTAAAATTTATCACAAATAACTCCTATTTGCATCACTGGAACAATTCATAACTGAGCGGATGATAAAGATATCAAAGAAAAACACCAATTTGAAATTCTTACCAAGGTCAGCTATGTCTTCCATCACCAGTGCTTCCCCACAAACAAACCTAAAATTTCAAGGCCCGATCGAAAATATCCTGCGTCCAGTCCGCCAGTGGCTAGAATCAATAGAAATCCAAGACTCCAAAGTAGCCAAGTTGTTGTGCAAACTTATCCCATCTCAATGTCCCTTTGAACGAGATATTCAGGTATTTGGACATACACTTTTCCACATCCCCCCTATGTGTAAACTGAATCCTGTCTACGACCAGTTGATGATGTTGCGTTTCCGCGCTTTAACTTTCTTGGCCGATGTTTGTGGAGAAGATATTACCCAATACTGCTGCTAAGTCAATCCATTTGGGATTTTAGATTTTAGATTTTGGATTGAAGAA
Organism: Oscillatoriales cyanobacterium PMM_0008; assembly: GCA_949128025.1. GTDB lineage: Bacteria > Cyanobacteriota > Cyanobacteriia > Cyanobacteriales > Aerosakkonemataceae > Argonema. The sequence goes on from CASBRD010000146.1 coordinate 8,344, forward strand.
TTGACCTCGCAGCCTGTACTGAATGCTTGGTTTGTTATTTTAAAGACTGAAGGAATTACACTCAAATTGGCTGTCCGCCGACTCGATCTACCAAGCTTTAAGCAGCTTATTGAAAAAGGTAGTAATCGATTCCCGCATCTGGTACTTGCGATACCACTGCTGAAATGCTCTCTCGTATTCCTCGTCCTGCAAGTGAAAATTATTCCAAGTATTAAGACCAAGGGCTAATCCCCAGAATAATAAAATATAAAGCGACCAAGAAAGGTAGCCACCACTAACTAAATTCAGCAGCACCAAAAATGTATTGACGATCGCATACTTGCCTAAACTTTTCTTGAATCTTCCCACTCGGTAGGTGTTGAACGCCTGCCGCTTTTGCCTTTCTCCCTGTAAGGCTAGCCACTCTTTTTCTGCTACCTCAAGATTTTCTGAAGATATTTCTAACTCAGTCGCAATTTCCAACAACTGTTCGCGGGTAAAGTCCCCTTCGTAAGATTGCCGGGAGATAGCCAGATGGAGAATTTGCTGGATCTCTTCTTGGTTGTAAGAACGGGTAATTCTGGATTCGGAGACTGACATAATCTAGTTTGCTATCAAATTTTTCTCAAGCTTGGCGAGACTTATTCTATTATGGCGAATCTCTAGGGTAAGCAGTGTCTACCCTACTACAGTAATTGGGGATTATTCCATTTTTGCAAATATATCTGTAGGGGCGAAGCATTCGGGCTGATAATTTATGGCTACAGCCAAAGACTTTCTGCCCGAATGCTTCGCCCCTACCCAAAACCTTAGCAGTAATTGTGAGCAATGCCCACCTTATGTACTGTTCGCTACGCACCGTTCGCTAAACCGAACCTTAATGGACGGCTACCACTATAGTTGAAATATTAAAAGCGTTGTTACATTCCGTTACAATCAAAGCATGAGAGGAAAACAAAACTCTCAAAGCTGAAATTAGAGGAGCCTTATGAACGGCACTTTTCGCGTTGGCAACCTGTTTGGCATTCCCTTCAATATCCATCCATCCTGGTTTTTGATCCTGGGTTTGGTAACGTGGACTTATGGAAGCGAATTAGCGGCTAATTTTCCAGGATTGGGCGGGCCATCGCCTTGGGTACTGGGATTAATGACAGGGTTACTGTTATTTGCCTCCGTCTTGGCGCACGAATTAGGACACAGCTTTGTTGCCATGCGCCAGGGAATTGATGTTAAATCAATCAATCTGTTTCTGTTTGGTGGTTTGGCAAATTTAGAAAGAGAGTCCAAAACGCCATCTGAGGCATTTTGGGTAGCGATCGCAGGCCCAGCAGTCAGCTTACTACTATTCGGTATCTTCACAGCCATTGGCTTAGGCACAGGCATTTCAGGGCCTCTGGCAGCTATTGTAGGACTGCTAGCCTCAATTAACTTGGCTTTGGCGCTATTTAACTTAATTCCCGGCTTGCCTTTGGATGGCGGCAATATCCTCAAAGCTGCTGTATGGAAAGTCACCGGCAATCCTTATAAAGGTGTTGTATTTGCCAGTCGCGTCGGTCAAATCTTTGGTTGGATTGCGATCGCCTCTGGGGTGCTGCCTCTGGTACTATATGGCAGTAGCGCTAACTTCTGGAATCTCTTAGTCGGTTGGTTCTTGCTGCAAAACGCCGGTCAGTCTGCCCAGTATGCTACAGTGCAGGATAAGCTCGCCGGATTGACCGCTGAAGACGCCGTAATACCCAACAGTCCGATTGTCTGGGCCAATATCTCTCTCAGACAGTTTGCTAACGATTACGTTATCGGTCAAACTACCTGGCAGAAGTTCTTAGTTACCAATGAAGAGGGACAGTTGGTAGGTGCGATCGCAGTTGAAGACCTCAAAACCGTTTCTCTCGAACTTTGGCCGCAAATTAAAGTCAGCGAAATAATGCGATCGATCGAACAATCCAACACTGTAAAATCAGATCGATCGCTGCTAGAAGTTGCCACACTCCTGGAACAACAAAACATAACTCAGCTACCTGTAATTCGCGATAACGGTGTGCTAGTGGGACTGCTGCTAAAAACCTCCATTGTCAACTTGCTTCAGAGACAAGCCCAACCTGCTTAATCAATTTCAGATTTCAGATCGTATCCGGTAGCATCTGGACGCTAAAAAATCTCTTTTCCTATCTGCGTTCATCTGCGTTCATCTGTCTTCATCTGCGGTAAAAATTTAACCAATGATTCCCACAGACAAGGCCGATATCATCGGACATGATAAGTAGGTGAGCATAATTAAACGTAAAACTGCGGGCTAAAGAAACCCGGTTTCTTGGAGAAACCGGGTTTCTGGTTGTTCAGTTTATTTACGCCCACCTACTTATCACATTTTAGCTTGTAATGAATCGGAAATCTTAAATCTGAACTCCCCAGGATAACGAGAATCTCGAAAATCCTGGGGAGTTTTGTTTGGGAGACAGGGGGGAGAATTTAAAATTTTAGATTTACGATTTCAAATTGAAGAATTTTATATTTGCTTTTCTTAAATTTGAAGTTCTAAATCCCTATCTACTTTTGACTTTTAACTTTTCTAGCCCCTCATTAAAGCAACCAAGTATTAACGGCAAAGTCAGGTTCCTTAGTTCCTTCTGGTGCCATTTTTCCTATTTTACGCTCTATTGGTTTGTACGTGAGGGCTTTGATGTCTCTACTTTCTTTACTTTCTTTACTTTCTTTACTCTCTTTACTCTCTTTACTCTCTTTCTCTTTACTCTCCTTACTCTCTTTTTTCAGATCATTGATTTCTTCAATAAGCTTAGAATTAGCGTCGGCTAGTTGCAAAGCTTCTTTTTTCGTTTGCTCAAGGTCTGCCTTTAGCTTATCAACCAGTTTTAAATCTTTTTGTAGCTTTTGTACAACAGTTTTTTGCTCAGTCAATTCAGATTGTAAATCGATAACTTGCTGCTGTAGAGAACCTTCGTGTTGGTGCGCTTGCTCAAGTAGGCGTGCCTGCTCCAAAGCTGCTTTCAACTCCACTATAGTCGCTTCTAACTCAGCCGTAGTTGGACTTGTATCTGTTGATAATTCCTTTACTGCTTGAGCATCCTGTTCTACAACTTCCTCAGCCGTGGTGTCGATAACAGGTGTATCTTCTGCCTCTGGGGATTTTTGCGCCTCTTGGCGTAGCAAATCTGAAATCCGTTTTCTAGTAGCCATCATTTCCTCCAATCACGCTCTAATTCATTAGCCACGCGGCGGTAATCTGCTTGAGCTTCCCGTGCATTATTGCCTCGCCATTGAGTAATAGGCACCCCCTCAAGCGCCGCTCGTTCGTGTGCTTTGTAGGCACGGACAAAGGCATTGCAGGCGGGAATTCCCAACTCCATGAGGGTGTTTTGCGCCTCCAGCGCTTCTCCCAAACTTCGGGAATCCACCCTAGTCAGAAGCACTCGATGGGCAATTCCCACCGGCAGGACTGCTTCCCGTACTGTCTCAATCAGTACAGCCAGATCCATTGGCGCTGGTGGTGTGGGCAAAAGGAGGTAATCTGCGATCGCCACAACCGCCGCTAATGCTTCCGAATGCAGCGCCGGAGGTGTATCCACCACTACTAAATCATACCCTTCTATCTTACTTAAACCACCCAAAAGTTTTGGGTCTGTCTCTTGAGCTAAATCAAAACCCCATTTTTCCTTATTCCGCTCAATCCACCAAGTTGCAGAACCTTGAATATCTGCATCAACTAGAAGAACCCGTGTTTTCTCCGAGAAGGTAGCAGCCAAATTGACTGCTGTAGTAGTTTTACCTACTCCTCCCTTACCGTTAGCGATCGCAATTATTCTTGGCACTGCTTGCTTCCGACGCTGACTTCACTGAGAGAAATATAGCGCTTTATCTGGCACTTCCGGCATTAGATTCATCTATTTTAGAACTTACGCTTTTCGCCCCCTAACCCCTTGCCCCCTAACCCCCCTGTTTCTCTTCCTCTTCTTCTTGGCGTTCTATAGCGCTATCGCGCATGGCTAAAGCCTGAAGGCATGAACACGCTAAGGCGTCTTGGCGGTTCGTTAAAAAGGGGGTAGTTAAACCCGGATTTGGTATTACCAGTCCCCAGTCCCCAAAAATTTGTGCTGTGACACTTGAGGGTGCGGAATGTAGGTTTTAGGTGCGTTAACGCAGTGTAACTCACCCTACAAAAGCTTAACAGGATGAGCAATGCCAACTCTACTTTTTGCTAACTAACGTCGATCGGCAGAAGTGTTTGGTCGATTTAATAAAACTCGTTCACCATAATTTAGTAGTTTTTCCAAACTAGCTAGACGGTTATCCCAAGTTTGAACTTGATAGGAATTCTGCGTAGAATGCTGGCTCATCCAGTTGCGAAACTGCGAACGGAATGATTTTAAAGAATTCCTTGCTGCTGCGAAATTAGACGTATTTGGCTGTTGAGCTAGTTGATTTAAAGCAGTTGAAAGTGCTGAGCCTTGAGTGCTAAAAGACGATCGCATTCCCTCTGCCATCTGAAGTTGGTTTGTTTGCACCAGAAAACCCCATTCCCGCTGGAGAGAGGCGAAACTAGAAGCCGAGGCGGCGAAAGGCTGACGGTAGGGAATCGGTTCTTTCGAGGTAGCCCCGTTGTTGCCTTGGGTGCGATTGAAAATCGATCGCAGTTGGTTGCTAAAATGCTCGAAGGCAAATAGGGAGTAACCACCGTTTGGCAGATCCCTGACAAACTGAATTTGATCGATCGCACTTATTTCCGGTAAGTTTAGAAGCAAAATCCCCGGCAATACCAGGGTTGAGCTTAAATCTGGGTTACTCAGCCAGGGTGCGGTAAGTTGGGAGAAACGATTGGTATCCTGAGCATAAGCCATCGGCACCACCAAATCCACATCGCCTCTTTTTGCCCAAACTTCCCAATTTTGTTGCAACTTTTGAATTCGTTCCTGTACGGGATAACCGAAAACGGCAGCCGACATAATTAAATTGGGGCGGCGCTGGCGGGCCATGTGGGACACTTCCGCCACAAAAGAATTAATTTGACTGGTACGAAACTCAGTCCACTTTTGCCACATTGGGCGATTGCTCGGAGAAATCTTCATCGGATCAACACCAGCCATTTCCTGAAATAGCTGACGCGCCGCTTTTCCATAGCCGTAGGTGGCTCCCCGACTGGGGTCTTGAAACGGGTAGCGAATGTAGTCGAGGTGCAATCCATCCACGTTATAGCGGCTGAGGATTTCATCATACAAAGTTAGTAAATAGCGCCGCACTTCAGGATTTGCTGGGTCTAGGAACGGCTTCGTCTGTCCCGCCGGAATCATCCTACCTTGGCGATCGTAATTAGCCCAATCGGGATGAGCCGAGATAATTGGGCCGGGATAGTCAGCGGGTTGGTTGAGAATAGCATTGTGACGCTGGTTACCGACTGCGAAAGTCCAAACCCAAGCGTGCAATTCCATACCCCGCTCATGAGCTAACTTAACGGCGGCAGCTAGGGGGTCCCAGCCCTTTGTGAGCGGGTTCTGTTCTGGCGCGACTTGACTGGGGTAAATGGTGTAGCCTGCATTGACCGTTTCAAAAAAGACGGTATTAATTCCCGCTTGAGCGAGCCCATCAAAAATCTTGGCTAAGCCGCGTTCTGAGCCAGCTTGAACGATCGAACCGCGATCGAGCCAGATAGCCCGGATCTCCGATTGAAGTATAGGGCTAGAGGTTGGATAAAGGTTCCAGAGGTTAGACCGTGCTTGCAGCCATTGACTTCTAGCTGTGGCATAGTCTCTTTTCGCAATCAATTGGGGTAGAGATTGTAGCACTTCTCGTGCATTTTGTAAAGTGCCAAGTGCTGTGTTTTGAGTGCTAATTGGAGAAGTAGAGGCAACGGTTGAAGAAGATCTGACGGGAATAGTTTCTTTTCTACCCGGCTCCGCCGCTGCTCCAGCAACCTGCACTCCTGGGTTGAGACTGGCGGAGTTAACAGCTAAAATGGCGCTTTCCACGCGACCGAGGAGGTTTTGTAGCTCTTGGCGCATAGCGATCGCTTCTTTAGGCGCGATCGGTTCTCCATTTGGTGCAACGCGAATCCCAGCAGTCGCCACCCGTTCGGTCGGGTCAACTGGGGATTGGGGATTGGCGATTGGCGATTGGCGATTGGGGATTGGCGATTGGGGATTGGCGATTGGCGATTGTTC
>CASBRD010000147.1 GCA_949128025.1 Oscillatoriales cyanobacterium PMM_0008
GCCCCTAGCCCCTATTCCCTATTTTCTAGTTATCTTAGTGTCATTCGGCTAAGGTATAAACTTTTGTAAAAAAAGATTAAAACACCCGGAGCGGGATCTTAAGCACAGGAAATTACGCAGAGGATGCACCAATTCTAAACAGTGCATCTCCGAGTGATTAAGTACCCAAAAATCAAAAAATTCTCATGGAAACCCTCGCTTATCTCCATTGCGCTTCGGCTTATGAGGAATCATCCTCAACTGAATCTGTCAAGACTGAGACTAAATCTCGACTATTTGAGGGACTGAACTGGAAAAAGTTCTCCAGCCGCGCGTGCCTTTTTTTACTACCCCTTGTCGTTGGCTTCGGTAGCTTCTCTGTCCCAGCCGAGGCGTATGCACGAAATCTGAGTCACGGGAAGCGGGGTTATGATGTGGTACGTCTGCAACGAAATCTGAAATACTACGGCTTCTTCCCTCGCCGGGTACGTGCAACGGGGTATTTCGGCTCCATCACCAAACGGTCTGTGAAGAAAATACAACGCGCCTGCGGAGTCAGGGCTGATGGTATCGTTGGCCCCCAAACCAGAAAATACTGCCTATAATTTCCACAACTGCATCTGTCCGTAAACCTCACTCTGGGGTTTGCAGCAGAAGTGCAGCAGCGGTTACTCCGTTCGGGCCACAAGATTATGTAGGGGCTTCGCATTGCGGAATTGACGTTTCGGTTTTGAGTTAAGATTAATCCCGCAATGCAACGCCTTCCCACTATACATAGTCTTCCACAACCGTTGGGAGTAAGTTAAATTTCGTTATTCGCACCCGCCCTACCAGGCGGGTTTTTTAGTTAGGCGTTAGGGATGTGATGAAACAACTTTTGAGTTATAGCTAGGGACACTTGGACTAGGGACACTTGGACTGGGGACTAGGGGAAGAAGGGGCTAGAATCAAGGGTTTCAGGAATTAAAAACGTCCTAACTGCCTTGGCGGTTGCTATATTACCCACATTGCATCTTTCTGAAGGGAGAATATTTATTCTAAAGTTAGTTTAACTAATAAACTTTTATTACAAAATATTAATATAGCTCCACAACGGCTCTAAACGGCAAAAATAGGGGTTAGAATTCAGTCGTTATTCTCAAAAAAAGAATAACCCTGGTAAGAAACCCACAACAAGGACAGAAATTGGCTATGGAAACACTGGCATATATCCACTGTGCTTCGGCTTATGAGGAATCGTCGCTCATTGAGTCGGTCAAGAGCGAAGATAACGCTCCTGTATTCGACGGGCTGAACTGGAAAAAGTTCTCGACGCAAGCATGGCTTTACTTGCTGCCTTTTGCGATCGCGTTGGGCGTCTTGGGGATCTCCGATCAAGCCCAGGCAGCAGTGGGATACCGCGACTACGGCTATAAAGTCTTTAAATTGCAAAATAAGTTAAAACGCTTGGGCTACTTCCCCCGGTACGTGCGTTCAACTGGTTATTTTGGTTCGATCACTGCAAATGCCGTGATCCGATTCCAAAGTCACAAGGGACTGTACCAGGATGCGATCGTTGGGCCTCGGACTAAGCGGGCTCTAAAATACAAGCATCATCGGCGTTATGCACGCCATCGGGTACATCGGGTTGTCTATCGTCCCTGTTACAAAGTTGTGACAGTTTGTTACCGCTGTTATCGCCCCGCCTAATATCACGGGGTAAATTTAGTAAAAATCCTTGCCCCGCCACCTAACCCCCTCCCCGCCACAGGGAGGGGTAAAGATTATACAGCGGCTTGCAGTCGGATGAAGTACAGCCCAGAAACCCGGTTTCTTGAAGAAACCGGGTTTCGCGTACCTACTCACCTGAAAAGCGCTGCAATTCCCTCTGGGTTAACACTGGAGGGTTAGGGTGGGGTTCTAAATATTTTGCAAGAGGTCTATTGTTTGCTAAATAAAGCAAAGGACGTTGAAGCTATATAGCTCCTGGTCCTTTGGGACGCGAGTCGTCTTCCATTGTCAGTTTTCCTTGCTCGTCTTGCTTCAAATTCTTGATTTGGTCGGCGCGTTCGGCAGCAAGCGCTTGTTCTTTTTCCCTTAAGTCACCGGGTTCGTTGATGTACATTTCCGGTTCGATCGCGTAGTTATTCAGAAGACCTTCTTTGTCTACTGTGTAGCCGTCTGTGGTGCGAATGCTTTCGTCATCTGTTTGAGTGTTTGTTTCTGCTTCTTCTTCGCTCTCTAGTGAGGGAACTGTCTTGAAGCTATTGCCTTCCCGCTCTTGGCGTGCTGCGGTTTCAGCAGGGACGATGTGCGGGTCGTATATATTGCTTGCAACTCTGTCAGATGTATCGGCAGCAGATTGTATATTTTTCTTTGTTTCCTTATCCATGATTAAATCCTCAAAAAACTATCTCTTATACCTCATAATAAAGCTATGCGAGGTCAGGCGTAACTGTCTTTGGTCTGAGGTTGCGATCGCTCTAGTCTCTGCCTTTTGGCTCCCATAGGACTGTCTGACGGATTATTACGCGATCGCAGTCGTTTTTAGACTGATCACGAACGGCTACATTGTCTGACAGCTTGGTTTGCGGTCATGCCCTGGCGCAGGCGACTGCGAGTGTCGTACATAGTATTTCTCATACATTTACTTATCTGTTGACTGGAAATTATATTTGTAGCTCTTTGACAAACGGTAGCAGCAGCAGCGGCGCTCATCCCATCCCTGATGCGACCGCTAGAATTGTACATAGTATCTTTCACACAGTTGCCTATAGCTACGCTTTCTTCGGCGGTTGTGGCGTTTTGACAAGCTGCGATCGCAGCGCTTTCAGTTATCTCCGATCGGCGGCGATTCGCAGAGTACATAATCCTACTCATACAGTGTATTCTGAATTCGCCTGAAGTTTGTGCGTTCCCTGGCAGCGGGATAAGAAAGTTAATCGTTGTCAAGGCAGATGCGATCGCAATCCAAAAGATTATTTTTGCTTCATCTCTGCCTTGAATTTTCATAGATGTCTTGATGTTGCTCGTGTAAATTACTTCATCATACCATATTTGGTTATAATTTCCTTGTTTATTTCCGACACAACCTTGAAACTGACAATTTTCCAAGGCGAAATCCTCAAGATTTGACCATCAGGTGATAGTTCAGGCATATCGACAGGTTGCTCTAATAAATTAACAGACTCCACAATTTCCAATCCCACATCGCTCTGCAACTTCAATTCTGCTTCTTCGCCGTGGCATTCGTAACATCGCAAAATCCACTTATTTGGGCAATCTTCCGATTGTTTAAACGCCATCAAAATTAGATTTTCATCCGATAAATCTAACAATCGACCGACAGGTGGTAGGTGCGAATCGATATTTTCCCTCATTGCTGGAAGCAATATCGGTTGTAAAGGTAAATTTAATTCATATCCGCGTCGAACTGTATGGGCTTTTTGCCAACTGCCTTTGTGAGGATAAAGGGCATAAGTAAATTCGTGACAACCTCGATCGGCTTCTGGATTTGGCCAACTAGGACTCCGTAAAAGCGTTAAACGCAATTGATTTGGCTGGCTGTCATAACCATATTTACAATCATTCAGCAAACTCACGCCGTAGATTGGCAATTGGTTGGATTCTTCCTCATTTTCTATTTGAGTCAAATCTGCCCAGCGCAAAGCACTCACTTCCCATTTTGCTTTTTCTCTTGCTTCTGGGGATATGGTTGTCCGTTGAATTGCACCGCAGGGAATTTCGTAGGTGACATAATCTGCCGTTAAGTTAAGAGGAAAAGCAGCTTTTACCAATACGTGACTTTCTTGCCAGTTTACAGTTGTAACGATTTTGAGAACTGGCGATCGCACATCCAGCACATAATCCTGACAAAACTCAGATTCATTCAATTTTCTGATAACCCGCAGACGCTGCTGCACTTTTCCTTTTTCTATCCATTCAATTGATTTCAGCACAGTTGGAGGTAAGGGGTGTTGTGCGTAGTTGGGGTCAATATTCCAAGCATCCCAATATTGACCGCTATCTTGAAATCCTTGTAGTTGATTCCCTCCGGCTTCGTCGAGAATTTCCTTGTTATTAACTTTATCGAAAAGCGTCGATAAATTACCAGTCTCAGGATCGACTATTACCCGCAATAATTCATTCTCTAAAACCCAATCTTTTTGGTTCAAACTATCTTTTTGGACAAACTCGCGATTTTGTACTAATATAGATATGTTAGATTTGCTTGTTTCTGTGCCTTTTGGCGAAATAGCAGCTGTTACCAACGCAGGATTGAGCTTTTCAGCCTCTTGGGGAGTTAGCCAGAAGAGGCGATAACCCACTGACGGAACATTATTTGCGACAAATAGCAGCATTTTGCCGTCAGACTGGGATGGTAAGGGATGTCCTGACAAGTCGTAAACTTGCCAATGCAGCTTTGTCGGTAGGGGGACGGAAACGACTTGCGATCGGTCCCAGTTGAGAGGATTAAAGACGACGAGAGGTAAGGCGTCTGGATGTGGCGCTGGGGGCAAGGCGATTTGGGATGCGATCGCACTCAATGCCCTATCCCATATCTCTTCCCCAACTTGCTCTACTTCCTGCCAAACTCGATTCGCCTCCACAAAAACTGACTGAATCGATGTTCCCGGCAGTATATCATGAAATTGATTAAAAAGCACCTTCTTCCAGGCATCTTCCAATTCAGTTTTGGGATAATCTATCCCAGCAATTATAGTTGCCAAAGAAGAAAACAATTCGGCTTGGTATAACAATCCTTCGCAGCGACGATTCCAACGTTTTTGATCGGCGTGACTTGTGTAGCAACCGCGATGGAATTCTAGATACAGTTCGTCATTCCAAACGGGAATATTCGTTTTTTCTTTGTCAGTTTCATCCCCATCCGTAAACGGTTCAGAAAACAAAGAGTAATTCTCACTCCTGTCATCCCCCCCTGTAGACGGGGGGGGAAAGAGGGGGGGGTTCTTACTGACCAATGACAAATAATCTTCAGCAGTAGTAAACTCCAGTTCAGGGAAAAAAGGAGATTTTCCCCAACGTTTAGCTACCTCCAACATATCGCGAGTCGGGCCGCCGCCATGATCGCCAACACCAGGTAACCAAAGAGCATTTCGCAACCCAGTTTTGATTTCCCAATCAACAGCATATTTAGCCATTTTAATTGGATCGATACTTTCGCCTATTAAGGCAGACATGAGACTGAATATCTGCGTGCCATCCGGAGATTCCCACCAGAAAATGCCATAAGGAAATTTAGTCGTATCGTTCCATGCCAACTTCTGGGTAACAAAATATTCAATACCGCCTTGTTTGAGAAATTGAGGCAAAGTCGCGCAGAAACCAAAACTATCCGGTAACCAAGCAACTTTACTCAATTGATTAAACTTCGCTTGAACGTAGCGCTGACCGTAGAGGATTTGTCGTGCGATCGACTCACCGGCAATTAAGTTTAAATCCGGTTCGATCCACATTCCGCCGACAACTTCCCAGCGTCCGGCTTTAACTTGTTTTTGGATATCAGCAAATAAGTCTGGGCGATGTTGTTCGATCCAGGCATATAAAGCTGGAGTAGAATGACAGAATATTAATTCTGGAAATTCTTCTTGTAATTGTAAAGCTGATGCAAAGGTACGTTGGGCAGCTATCCAAGTCTCGTTCACCGGCCATAGCCAAGCCATATCTAAATGAGCATGACCCAACAAATATATTTTGGATTTGGGATGTGGGATTTTGGATTGAAGAGTTTGGCGGATGGAAAAGAGGGACCGATCGAATTCTCTAACATCTGGCAATGCTGACCAGTTAATCTCAGCAACAGCCATATTCAAAAAATCTACATTTTCTGGATTGAAAGTTTCTACATAACATTGCAATACGGCTAACTCATCGGCGACAAAACCTGGTTCGATACGGTTGTTATCGCTAGATTCGTAAATGCAGAGCGATCGCATCAACGCCCCATTATCGTGACCCGGACTAACCAAGCGCAAAGCCACTAAAATTTCTTCGCCTGGGGTTACAGACGAACTGAGAACTACCCGTGTAAAATAATCAAATAAATCGCCAGACTGCACCAACTTACCGTTGAGAAAAATTTGAGCGTCTTCCGCCCACCAAGTTAATGCCAATCGTAATGTCAATCCCTCTAAAGGATATCCTTGCAAGTCTTGTGGAACTACAAATTTTTGTGCCAACCATAATACTTGCCGTCCGCGTTCCCAGGCAATATGTCCTTTGGCGTTGATCTGAACAACCGGCAATTCCGAATATCGATTCTTATTACTTTTGAGAACATCTGAAAAATCTCTCTGTTCCAAGGAGAGATGTTGGGAATTTGAATATTCCTGCTGCGGGGGTTGGGGAGTTAGATTTAGGGTTGATTTTTCCAGATCTTGTGAAAAGTCAGATCGATCGCATTCCCAGATCGCATTCCCATCTAAGTCAACAGTACTAGATCGCCAATTTGACAGCACATCGACCTGAGTTAGCTGGCGCAGTTTTTCAATTGATAAATCGATGTCTTTATCTTTTGCTGTCATTTGGCATAAAATATTGCTGGAGTTTCCTTCCGATCGCAGACGAGACACTGGGGCTACGGCGCGGCAGTCAGAATCAAAATGTCGTCTATAACGTTAAGTGACGCTCAAAGTTGCTTTTATAAGTGTACAATAAAAAAGCTGTAGGTTTGACGCAGCCTTTCTCCATAAGATTATGCCTTCTCCCGCCGGTCGCTATCGCAGCAGATTATTAAATTTCTTGTCCCGGCAGTCCCGTCGCTTGGTAGACAAGGGCGATCGCGTACTCAGACATATTCGAGTTGGTACGACATGGGCAGCCCAGATACTACTTTACCCAGTGTATCTCGGATTTCAAGCAGTACGATTGGCCCAAAGGCAACTACAGCAAACGTTACAGCAAAATAATTCTGCCTCCCAAAATCTTCCCCCTTCTGACACGCCAATTCAGCGAGTGCTGGAAACCATTAAGGGCGAAGCATTTCTTAACATATCTTTGGGTTCGACTAAAAAATTATCCTCGGAATGCTTCACCCCTACAATACCCGTGGATTTATCTGCGGACGAGGTAGTCGCTGTTGAAGATGTCGATGTTAGTCTTACAACTGAAGAAAACCTGGCAATTCAGGGAATTGCTTCGCGACTTGAGACGCGAACTTTGGTACTGGTTACCGCTGACAATGAAATTCTGGACATTTTGACTCCCCAACAGCAGCAAGAAGTCTTCAAGCAAATTAGGTTTGAAATACCTAGCTACTTGCATGACCAGTTGTTAGCTCGAAATGCTAAAACAAAAGTTATCAATCAATTGTCTCTTTTAGAAGACCGCCCAAATCTTTTAGCACCAATTCGCTTGTTCCGAAAATTGATGGCTTGGGTGCAAACGGGACCGATCGCCACTCTCGTCAATCTGTTTCAAGAAGAAACCTTACTTGTCAATCTGGAAACTAGAACTCAGCAGTTAAAACTAAAAGGTCAGGAATTAAAAGTCAAGAGTCAGGAGTTACAACTTCGGATTGAAGGGTCTGCGATCGCATCGGCAAAATATATAGACAATGATGTTATCTACCCAGAAAACAATGATAATCCTAATGTCTCTGCCAATCTAAGGCTAACTCCTGTACAAGAAGATCGAGAAATTGCCGTTCCATCTTTTATTTATAGCCTCGATCGCACGATTGCTGAACTGGAAGTAGGCAATCTCGCCGTGGTGACAGAAGTAACTACATCTGTGGTGCATCGCAGTCAGGAATTCCTGCAATTGGTAAAAAGTCGCTTGATTGATTCTCATCTTACGGTCAGCGAAGAACCAAATGTGGATATCGATGATTTTCAAGCGCGGAAGTTGAAAATTCAATCTTTAATCAAGGCGGCGGTTGATTACTTTTTTGGGGCCGATCGCGCTGTGAAATTACCTTCCCAAACAACCCCAGCACTTACTTCTTCAGAACAACAAACAGTAACTCCACCAATTATCGGTTCTGATGGCGAACAGTCAAGAAAGCGATTCCCATTTAACTGGACTAAATTATTATCCGATTGGTGGTTGGAAACGCAGACGATCGGACCAGATTCCCAAACTAAAGAAACCAGTGCAGAACCTTGGCTAACACCAAACGATCTCTTTGGCGATTCTGTAGCCAAGACATCCCAAAACTTACGCCAATTACCTGGCAAAAAAAGTTCTGCTACCCCGGCTTCTCTACCGCCGTCTAAACAAACGGGCGTTGCTGCTGGCAATAATATTTCTTTGAAATCTAAGCAGGTAATTGCGAGGCAACCTGAATCCCATGCTTCTCAATCTGCCCAAAAAGAAAAAAGAAGGAATATCGGAAATAATTCTAATTCAGATGCGGAAGTTCGCCCAAATAATACCCGTTCCATTAATAGTAACACTTCCCATTCCCGAAGTCAACTTTCCGAACAAAATCCAGGAAAATCTGCCCCTACATCTGGGCGGCAGAAAAAGCGCGATCGCATTACGGATGAGATGGCAGTTCAAGCCGCGAAAACTGCCAGAGGCGGACGCGAATCTTATGATAATTCCGAGTCAGATTGGATAGAAATTAAAGCGAAGCCAGCAGGATATGTGAAGCACCCCTTAGAGAATATATTAGAATTGCTCGATATGGCGATGTTGTGGCTGGAAGAAATAATAGTGAAAGTATGGAACTCATTGCTGGGGAATTTAACAAGAAGAAAGTAAATTTATTAATGTTGAGGTTAGAGAATCTAGATGTATGTACCGAAAACTAACCCAGTCACAGCCAAGCCTGCACCAAGCCTCTACGAAAGAGATTTCTATGGTTGGACGCAAGCACAAGCCTCCTTATTGCGCGATCGTCAGTGGAACGAGCTTGACCTGGTAAATTTGATAGAGGAGATTGAATGTTTGGGCAAACAACAACGCCAAGAACTGCGAAATCGTTTGAGTTTGCTAATTGGACATTTGCTGAAATGGGAGTATCAACCACAACGCCGCAGCCGCAGTTGGCTAGCCACGATTCGCGTGCAGCGCCGCGATACATTACGACTGCTGAAAGATAACCCAAGCCTAAAGTCTTATTTGGAAGATGCTGTATTAGAATCATATCAAAATAGCAGAGATTTAGCAATGGGAGAAACTGACTTGCCTCCTCAAACCTTTCCGCTAAATTGTCCCTACAACTTGATGGAGATTCTGGACGATTGTTTTTATCCTGGAGAACCTAGTGAGTTAGTAAGCGAATAAGCTGCTACGCATCTAATTTGATAGTCAGTTTTTCTGAACTTCTTGTGGGATGGGCAGGATGCCCATCCCACAAGAAGCAAGAGAAAACCTGACTGTCATTTTAGATGCGTAGCACAAGTTAATTACCGAGTGAAATACAGGGGTTACCGCTGTTATGAGGTACATAAGTAAGGGCGAAGCATTCCGGCAAATAACTTATTGGTTATATGCAGAGGTTAATTACCGGAATGCTTCGCCCCTACACCCCTACTTAAAATGTACTCC
>CASBRD010000148.1 GCA_949128025.1 Oscillatoriales cyanobacterium PMM_0008
CTCCCCGACTCCCCCCCTCTCCCACTCCCACTCCTGTGGTATACCAACCGCTGAGGGGATCATAAGGAGTGATAGGTAAGCCTCCGCGTCCGGTAAATCTAAAGGAATTGCCTCTTTGTGCCCCACATCCGACAACTACTAGGTTGCTAGCATCAGTGACTTGTTGCGGTAATTCCACTAATCCCGAAGCAGGGTTTACATTCGGGTTGTCGATCTCCACAACCCCATCAATCCCCGTTTGGGAACTGGTGTTGATTTCGCTAAGGGAGTCATTGAGGGAGCCGCGAGTTTGCACTAGCCCGAAAATTCCTTTAGCGGTGATATTGATGCTACCCCCATTCCCCGCCGAAGCGTTGGCGATAATGTCGTTATTTTCATTTTTCTTAGCAACAACAAACGGCGAGTCAATAATCATGTTACCGCCGTTGCCAGTGCCTCCAGCTTGTGCTGTAATTTGGCTGTTATTACGTAGCAATATAAAGTTTCTCACGTTGAGGTTCATATTACCTCCTTCACCAGATGTGCTAGCCCCAGTTATGCGTCCTCCTCTATCTACAACAATCCGCCCTGCTGTTATCCTCAGATCGCCACCATTACCAAACCCTTGATTGTCTACACCAACTAGAGCGCGGTCAAAGACAATCAATCTTGGCGTATTAACGGTCAAAGTTCCAGCATCTCCAGAAGGCACGAGAGGCAGTCCGTAAAATCTTTGAGAGGGAGTATTGGCTAAAGCTGATGCTGACAGCAAGCTAATCAGTGAAGTCCCATTGCCAACTCCGCTAACTTCGATCGATTCAGAAGCATTGACTGTTAAATTTCCCCCTGGGCCACTGGCTATAGTACTAGCACCAATACGCGCTCCATCTCGAATGGTCAATCTGGATGTATCGATCGTCAAATTGCCAGCTTTTTCAGAGCCAATTGTCTCTGTCAAAATTGCACTTCGGAAGCGATTTGATGTGGGACTAACACGATTAAATCCGATCGCTTCCAAAGAATCAGCGACATTCAAATGCACATTACCTCCTGCCCCAGCAGATAGGGTAATAGCTGCTAGAGATCCTCCATCAATAACTTGGAAGCGGTTGGTAGATAGGGTAACGTCTCCCCCATTTCCAGAACCAGAATTGATCGATTGGATGGCACTTAAACTCCCTTCGCTAAATGTTGAGGCTCCAATAACTTGTACGAAATCATTAGCTTCTAAAGTGATGTTGCCCCCATTTCCTGTACTGAAGGAAACAGACTCTATTCTTGCCCCATCCCTGACCATCAAACGGTTCGTGGCAACCATAATCTTCCCGCCATCTCCTCCCCCCACCGTTTGACTGAAGAAGCCACTAGCAATGCCTTTGGGGTTATCTCCATTCAAGTCTACCGACTCTGAGGCGAAAAGAGCGATCGCTCCTCCGGATAAAGAGTTTAGAGTGTTCGT
Organism: Oscillatoriales cyanobacterium PMM_0008; assembly: GCA_949128025.1. GTDB lineage: Bacteria > Cyanobacteriota > Cyanobacteriia > Cyanobacteriales > Aerosakkonemataceae > Argonema. The sequence continues at coordinate 1,439 of CASBRD010000148.1, forward strand.
GAAGGCGAGGGAGCCATCACTCATTGTTACCTGCCGTCCCACTATTTGGATACCGCTTCCGCCGCCGCCACTGGCATCCAGCAATGCCCCAGCAGAGAAGTGAATGTCTCCGTAGTTTTGCACCTGTGGATAGCTCAAAGTCCACCCCAATGTAGTGGGATTGAGACTCACTTGCCCTTGACCCACACTGCCGACCTCAATTCGTCCGCTTTCTGCTGTGAGGATTCCACCATCTAAGGCTAGCGACCCACCAATCAAGGCTAAGGTATGACCCGGTTTAACCTGTAGCCCTTGGGTGTCACTGGGACTTTGCAGAGGCGTAGAATCAGGAATGCCTTGAAACGTTACATTATGTCCCCTGCCTGAGACGCTAATAGTGCCAGGGTTTTGCCCAAATTGTAAGCCGATTGGAACATTAATGGTTAGTAGAGGAGAAGCTTGGGGATTCGTGGCGCTGAATTCTGTGCCATCGACAAACTTGAGACTGCTAGCTGTTGAGCCAATAAACGAGCCACCGATATCCAGTCTGGCGTTGGCACCAAAGATAATGCCACTGGGGTTAATTAAAAATAGATTTGCTGTACCATTGGCACGAATTAATCCGTCGATGTTGGAGGTTTGCCCTCCGGTGACGCGAGTGATGATATTGTTAATGGTCGTCGCGTTGTTGAAAAAGACTGTATTGCCAGTGGGAAGGGAAAATTCTCGGAAGCTGTGGAACAAGTTGCTGCCTGCGGTTGTTCCCCCATTTATGGTGAAGCTGTTGCCGTCAGGGGTGACGATCGAATTATTCAGCAGGGTGGCATCGGGAACAATTTGGGCTAAGAGGGGGTTGTTTAATGCCCACCCACTTATTCCTAATAAGAGGCTGGTGAGGCTTAACAGTTGTAAAGAAAGGTTAGTAATCTCGTTCTTATAAAGCTTTTTTAATTTTTTCATTTTTGAGTAGCTCGCAAGGATAACAATTCCTGACATTGGGGCAGTCTCGACTTGTCAGGTCGGCAGTCCCATTCTCGCCAGCATAGACCAGCACGACATTTTCCAACTCATCCCTCACCCAGTCTGTAACTTTCACAACAGTAGAGGAGCGATCGCATCTTTTCAGATATATAGCTAGGACGTTCTTAATTCCTGAAACCTTTGATTCTAGACCCTTCTTCCCCTAGCCCCTATCCCTAGCCTCTAGCTATATCTATTTTTGTAGAGCGTTGGATAGATTTTGGTGAGGAGATCCCAAACCAGTATTTATTGGTAATATTCTGGATACGCTAAAGCTTATCCAGAATATTTTATGCTTAAACATATAGCAACCGCCAAGGCGACTCTTGGCAGTAGGGGCGAACGCGAGTGCGTGCCGGAGGCATTAGCATTCGGGTAGTAAATCTTCGGTTTTAACCAATAAATTATATGCCCGAATGCTTCGCCCCTACCCCAGATTTATGGCTTAACCGACGAAAGCGGTTGCTATA
>CASBRD010000149.1 GCA_949128025.1 Oscillatoriales cyanobacterium PMM_0008
CCCCTAGCCCCCTAGCCCCTAAAACAGTTACATTTTTGATAAATCAGGATAATGTAAAAGTGTCAAATCCTTTTGAGATAGCCAAAGCGGGAGGAAAGCATTCTGGATTTTACAATCAATATGTCAATAAACCGGACACGGAAATACAAAGATCCATTCGTTCTCTGTAAAGACGCATTGCTGAACATGAAAGCTGGATTCAAAATCCTGAGTTACACATTCCTAATTTTAGCAGCCTCGACCCCAGACAACAACGCGCACTCGTTGAAGATAAATGGTTAAGCGATATTGCGCGTCAGCAAAAACAAAAAATGATTCTGGAAGGAATACTTCAGGAGAGAGGATAGTGAATCGAGAACTTCATAACTTTGTCAAAGACTACATTACCTTACTGCAAGAAAAGTACACTCAATATTTACGCAAAGCTGAAAAGTCGGAGACAGAAGCGGATGCAGCTTTTGCTCGAGGAGCAATTTTTACCTATTACGATGCCCTTGATTTGCTGAAATCGCAACTAGAGGCTTTCGGATACGATCTAGAAAGTTCCGAACTGATTGTACCTGAGTTGGGTAAACCAATAGAAAAATTTATAGTTAACAGTAGTTATAACTCAAATGATTGATTCCAACATTCCTAAAGATGAATCTTTTGGCATTATCCCGATTTTGCGCCAAGGCGATACCTATTCGTTTTTGCTGATTCAACACCAGGCGGGACACTGGGGATTTCCCAAGGGACACGCTGTTGAGGGTGAGTCACCTGTGCAAGCTGCTTGTCGCGAATTCGTGGAGGAAACGGGAATTTCTGACTACACTTTGGTAGAGGGAGTTTCGTTTGCGGAACACTACACTTTTACGCGAAATGGAGAAACGTTTGATAAAACAGTAACTTACTTTCTAGCATTGGTGCAGTCAGCAACGGTTACCTACCAGGAAGAGGAGATTCAAAACTATACTTGGGCCGATCGCGAAAGTGCGATCGCACTGATCACATTCGACCCCAGCAAGCAAATTCTCAGGGATGCGAATCAATATTTAACTGCTTCTTTAACCTAAAGCTGCATATTGCACTCGATAAATACCCAGCTAGTAATCCGGAAGTCAGCTGAAAATTGTCAGAGTTGGAAGTTAAATCGTAAAAGCCATCAGAAGTTGGGCCTGACATAGCGATTTCCTACCTCTATGCGATCGCACTTGAAAATCTTACACCTGGCACACAAACTTCTACATCCTACTTTATGCACAGTTCCACGAAAATTTTTAGTCATAGTAGGTTGGATTGAACGATTCTTCCATTAATAAGCTAATATCAACCAAAAACCAAACATAAATTTCAATGATTCTTTCCGAACGCTTTACAGAAGCACTCGTTTTTGCCACTCAATTGCACGCCAACCAAGTCCGCAAGGGGAGTGGAGTTCCTTACGTTGCACATTTGTTAGGTGTGGCCAGTATAGCCTTGGAATATGGGGCTAATGAGGATGAAGCGATCGCAGCCTTACTCCATGATGCCATAGAAGATCAAGGCGGTGCAGCCACGCGGTCAGAAATTCGCCGTCACTTCGGGGATACCGTCACAGCAATTGTGGATGGTTGCACAGACTCCGACACCACCCCCAAACCCCCCTGGCGACAGCGCAAAGAAGCTTATATTGCCCACATCCCGACCGCTTCCCCATCGGTGCTATTAGTCTCGGCATCGGATAAACTGCATAATGCGCGATCGATCTTGAAAGATTATCGGGTGTTGGGAGAGTCAGTTTGGGAAAGATTTAAGGGCGGTAGAGAAGGAAGTCTTTGGTATTATCGCGCTTTAGTAAATGCTTTTCGCCAAGCTTGGTCATCGCCTCTAATTGACGAATTGGATCGAGTGGTTTCAGAATTGGAACAGCTAGCTAATTCCTGACTTTCCCTATGACTATAGTGTTTCCAATTGAGATGTAAACAATGGTAGGTTGGGTTAGACGCGGTAATTAACTTAATAATGCTCACAGATACGTCTTTGACTGCGTCGTAACCCAACATTCACTATTAAATATGTGTCCACGACTCATTTGAAAACGCTATATTTGAGATCTCATCGACTTGAGCGAATTCTCAATTTTTACCGGCTACAGAGATGTACAATAAAAATAGTTCATAGTTTATAGTTCATAGCTAGATCGATGAACAATCAACTATGAACTATCAACTAAACTACTTGTTTCACCTGAAACTGTTGTAACTCAGCGGGAGCGACTGCGCCATATTCTGTTATAATGGCGGTAATCAATTCAGCAGGCGTGACATCAAAAGCTGGGTTGTAAAACTCTACACCCTCTGCGGTTAACATCGTATTTCCTACCTTATAAATTTCCGTGGGATCTCGTTCTTCAATCGGAATTTTACTGCCGTTACTAATCGAAAAATCGATCGTCGAAAGAGGTGCAGCAACAAAGAAAGGAACCTTGTGCGCTTTCGCCACAAGTGCTAAACTATAAGTACCAATCTTATTAGCAGTATCGCCATTCGCGGCAATTCTGTCAGCACCCACAACCACAGCATGAATCAAACCCCGCTGCATACAATGAGCCGCCATATTATCGGTAATTAGAGTAACCGGAATACCTTCTTGCACGCATTCCCAAGCTGTTAGTTTTGCCCCTTGCAAACGGGGACGAGTTTCATCAGCATATACCCGTTCCAAACGTCCAGATTTCCAGGCGGAACGCACCACCCCCAAAGCCGTACCGTAGCCAGCAGTTGCCAAAGCACCCGCATTGCAGTGAGTTAAAATAGTCAACTTTTCGGGATTAGCTGGTAAAGCTGCTAAACCATTATCCCCTATTGCTTGACAAGTTTGGATATCGTCCGCGTTGATATTTTTCGCTGTGTCTAATAAAACACTTTTTAGATATTCTACTGGCCCCAAAGTTTGACGGGCAGTATTCAACATTCTCTGAATTGCCCAAAATAAATTAACAGCAGTCGGACGAGTTTGCGCCAACGTTTCGCCAATTTTTTCCAACTGATTCAAAAACTCATCGCGGCTTTCGGTTTGAATATCTCTTGCACCCAAGTACATCCCGTAAGCTGCGGCTACGCCGATAGCTGGTGCGCCGCGTACAATCATCGTTTTAATGGCGTGGGCCATATCATCGCAGCATTTAATTTCGACAAAAGTGTATTCAGTTGGTAGACGATTTTGCTCGATGAGTAAAACGCGGTCATCTTGCCAAATAACTGGATAAACTGGGGAAGTAGTAGATGTCATGGTTTAAATTAAATCGCTTAGTTTATTATCTGACAATACTGGCTTTAGCGCTAAAGCGCAACAACCTACCTTTTTTACCACAGATGGTAAAATTTTATCTACGATTCCCAGTAACAAAACCGGATATTACTATTACAATATTGATGTAAAAATTTTGTTGTCAGTAAAGATCAAGACAATCCAAAATCGCACTACTCATTAGTTCTTGAATTGCCTCTGGCTAGCATCTGGGAAGATATCAGCTAACCGAGTTACTAATTTCCGACTTAAGTTTTGGTCAGTGGACGATGGATGAGGGGGGTTGGTTGTGGTGGGGGATTTTTTGGTGGTTTCTTCTCTCGCATCAAGACTTGTAATACCAAATCCGGGTTTGTTACCCCCTTTAATTTTTGGCATAAACATTGTAGAGACGTTTCATGAAACGTCTCTACAGCCTAGAGACATAAAGGGGGTAATCGTTGCGGATTTGGTATAAACTGTAGCATATAAAGGTTTTCGCGGAATGTAAAGATTTGTTTTCCACCTCCTTTCCTACGAAAACTCGTCATTCCAGCGATTCGATACCTGGCGCTGGCGGGGTAGGAAACTGAAGGCAAGCAATCTGTGGTTTGCTCTGGGTAGGGGCTGTAGGGGTTAAACTGTTTAACTGTGGTGTAGAGTCATTGCTGTTGTAGGGGGATGAATTGCCAAGCGATTTCGTGAGAGGGCAAGCACAGAGAATTCTGGAAATTTTCTACTCTACCCCATTTATAGAATGTCACCCATTGACTCGTGAGTTTGCAAGCATACCTGCCCGCTCTGGTATCTACGCATTTCGCCATCAATCTGAGGGTATTCTCTATATAGGGAAAGCTGTTAATATCAGGCAACGGTTACGAGGTGGGCATAAAGCATTAGCTTGGGCATTTATTGATCGCCTCAACCCAGATGATGTAAGAATAGTTGCAACGGTGTTAACCTATCAGTTATGGTTGCAAGCCCTCGAAATTGAAGCCCTAATGATTCAGACAGTTAAACCATGCTATAACATTCGTATCAGGCAAGAGGAATAAAGCATAATGGAAACTGCAACCGAACATTTATCACCCGTCGCCGCAAATGTTTTTCTTGATGCGCTTCCCAATAAAATTAAGCAGGCGTTGATTGCATACTCAGCAGAAATTGAATATCCGGTAGAGGCTGTGTTAGAAATGGCGATATCTGGTTTTCTCGATCCAGATTCAGTCAGTTTTGTAGATTGTAAACCGCTATCTGGGATGGATATTGAGAGGAAAGTTAATTAGGGTTTTCTTTGCCTCTATTTAGTCAAAAGCGAGTTTTTAAAACCATTTATTTGATTGGAAAATTGGCGATCAGTAAAGCTCAAGACAATCCAAAATCGCACTACTCATAAGTTCTTGAATTGCCTCTGCCCCAGATCGAAGTATTGCTTCTACGTTGCTTGTCGGTGTATTACCACACCGCAGCCAAATTACTTTTGGTGGTGAACCGTAAAGACGACTCCTTTCTGCAAAGTCAGCATCCTGAGTAACAATACAAAATCCTTCAATTTTCGCAAACTCCCAAATCTCGCTATCGTCTGCATCTGTCAGCGCATGAAACTGAACATGGCTAGCATCTGGGAAGATATCAGCTAACCGAGTTACTAACTTCCGACTTAAGTTTTGGTCAAATAGTAATTTCAAGTTTCGCCCACTATCGCAATCAAACGACGTTCTCTATCCGCTGCAAATTCCAGACAAGCTTTAATATCTTCTTCTGTCAATTCTGGGAAGTCATCTAAAATTTCTGCCACAGACATACCAGCTGCTAACCAGCCCAAAACATCGTATACGGTAATCCGCATTCGTCTGATACAAGGCTTACCGCCACGTTTACCTGGCTCAATAGTAATGATGTTGCGATAACTCATAGACATTTGACAAAATTATTGATATACAAATTATAGCATACCATCAAAAACCAATTATTAAAAATAACTTTGCAGTCAGACAAGTAGAGATGGCAGTAGAAAAGACACTCAGGATCAATGTTAAAATCAACAATATACCAAGCCATGCTACTCCACCCATTGACCCTGATTCTGAAGGTGGCTGATTGTAATTACTCAACCACTCAAGTAGTCCAGTCAGAAAAATTCCAGATATCACCCCAATTAACAGCCCAACAAACCAACCTATTGGTAGCAAAAGCAATTTCCAGATCAAGCCCAATTTGATGAATGTCTGATAGCTAATCAATAGAAATGGGCTAAAGAATAGCAGAAGTAATACAGCTATTAAAACTGGATTCATAAACGTAAACGTCTCGTTGATTTGGAATAGACAACTAACCGCAGATAAACACAAACAAACACACATAATTATCGGCGTTCATCTACATTCATCTGCGGTTAAAAACTGACCGATTAACTAACAACAGAAGGTTGCTTGCTAAAGAAAGCGCTGCGAATGCGATCGCTAATTTGAGCAGGTGTCAAACCAAGCTCGGCAAAAGACTCTTTTGGCTCAGCATGATCGACTAAAATGTCCGGTACGCCAATACGTTTGACTGGCACCACCACATCATTTTCCATCAAACTTTCCATCACTGCCGAACCAAAGCCGCCCATAATGCAGCCTTCTTCCAAAGTAACAACCCGACCGATTTGTTTCGCCAAAGGTGCAATTAACTCAGTATCGATCGGTTTGGCAAACCGTGCATTAATCACAGTTGCTTCGATACCGTGTTCTGACAGAATTTCTGCCGCTTGCATGGCGGGATAAACCATCGAACCATAACCTAGCATTAGCACATCATCGCCAGAACGGAGAATTTCTGCTTTACCGATCGGCAAACCTTCCCAACCTTCCTCCATCAAGGGTACACCGTAACCGTTGCCGCGAGGATAGCGCATTGCGATCGGGCCATCAATGTAATTAATCCCCGTCACTACCATCTGCTGTAATTCTGCCTCATCTTTGGGAGCCATCAGCACCATATTGGGAATACAGCGCAGATAAGAAATATCGTACATCCCTTGGTGCGTTGGGCCATCAGCACCGACAATACCGGCCCGATCTAAACAGAAAAAGACTGGCAAATTTTGAATGCAAACATCGTGAATAATCTGGTCATAGCCGCGTTGTAGAAAAGTGGAATAAATTGCCACTAACGGACGCATTCCCTCACAAGCCAAACCAGCTGCCAAAGTAACAGCGTGCTGTTCCGCAATACCCACATCAATGTATTGCTTAGGTAATTTAGCTTGCAATTTATCCAGACCAGTTCCCGTTGCCATCGCCGCAGTAATACCGACAATTTTGGGATTATTTTCTGCCAGTTTAACTAAAGTGTGGGCAAACACTTTCGAGTAAGCAGGAGGCTTGGGTGTACTAGCGGGAATTGGTTTGCCAGTAGCGAGGTTGAAAGGGCTTTGAGCATGATAGCCAACCTGATCTTTTTCGGCAATTTCATATCCCTTGCCTTTCGTTGTTGCCACGTGAAGCAGCACTGGGCCAGAATGCTGATGCGCTTCCTTGAAGGTAGCAATCAGTTCTTCCAGATTGTGACCGTCCACCGGCCCCATGTAGGTGAAGCCCAATTCTTCAAACACCGCGCCAACTTTGGGAACTGCCAAACGCTTCATCCCTTCTTTGATGCGTGCCAATTCTGGAGACAGAGATTCGCCGACAAAGGGAAGATGCTTGAATTGCTCCTCCAGATTATCGGTGATAAACTGCACTGGCGGAGAAAGGCGCATTTTGTTGAGGTAGCGCGGAATCGCACCGACATTGGGCGAAATCGACATTTCGTTGTCGTTGAGGACTACCAGCAAGTTGGTTTTGGGCAAATGACCGGCGTGGTTGATCGCTTCTAGCGCCATACCGCCCGTCATCGCACCATCGCCAATTACCGCCACCACCTTAAAGTTATCGCCTTTCATATCCCGCGCCAGAGCCATACCCAAGGCTGCTGAGATACTCGTGGAGGCGTGTCCGGCTCCAAAATGGTCAAAATTGCTCTCACAACGCTTGAGATAACCGGCAACGCCGTGTTTCTGGCGCAGCGTGTGGAAGCGACTGTAACGACCTGTGATGATCTTATGGGGATAGGCTTGGTGACCCACATCCCAGATTACTTTGTCGCGATCGAGATCTAGGGTTTGATAAAGCCCTAGAGTCAGTTCCACCACTCCCAAACCAGGCCCAAGGTGTCCACCGCTGGTTGCCACGGTTTGTAGATGCTTTTCCCGGATTTGACGGGCAATTTGCTTGAGCTGATGAATCGAAAGACCGTGCAACTGGTTTGGATGGGTGACTTCACTCAGGTGCATACTGGGGTTCTCTCTTGAGGATTATTGAATTATTTTTACCTTTTTCACTTTATAGGATTTAATCTTTCTTTCTTCTCAGTGAGTAATAATGCTTAAGATACTATCGCTAACGAAAATTGAACAACCCACAAGCTGCTGAAGTTCCCAACCAAGTTGAACCGAACGACTTAAGCCGTTATCTGCCTCGGCTAGGGTTGCTTCTCAATTATTCCCCACAAGACTTACCCGGCGACCTCATGGCAGCAGTTATTGTCGCCATTATGCTTGTGCCTCAGAGTATGGCTTATTCCCTTCTGGCTGGTTTGCCGCCCCAGGTAGGGCTCTACGCCAGCATTCTTCCCCTCATACTCTACCCCCTACTCGGCTCAACGCGCACCTTGGCAGTTGGCCCCGTCGCAATGGTGTCCCTGCTGGTTGCCACTGGTGTGGAAAAATTAGCAGACAGAGGCACTCCAGAATATTTGGCTTTGGCATTAACCCTGGCAATGTTGGTTGGGATCATTCAATTAGGAATGGGATTAACCAGACTTGGTTTTTTGGTCAACTTTCTTAGCCATTCGGTCATATCTGGTTTTACTCAGGCAGCAGCTTTGGTAATTGCTATTACTCAACTGAAAGATTTTATGGGAATTACCATTCCCCAAACCGATAAATTTTACAAGTTATTGTTTTACCTCATCCAACACCTGAGCGAAACAAATTTTGTAACTCTGTGTATTGGATTGGGTAGTATTGGAATTTTAATTTATTTCAACAGTTTTTTGGAAGTGCAGCTTAAACGCTGGAAAATATCTGAGGCGATGACAATGGTTACGACCAAGATAGCACCTTTAGTGGTAATATTTTTAGGAACGCTACTGGTTTACGGAATGAGATTAAATCAGAATGCTGCTGTTAAAATTGTCGGCACAATTCCCCCTGGCTTACCGCCGATAACTTTGCCATCTTTCGATGCAACCCTCTGGCAGGCTTTGTTGCCTGTTGCTCTTACCATTAGCTTTGTTGGCTTTATGGAGAGTATTGCTATTGCCAAATCTTTAGCTAGTTTCCGCAACGAGAATGTAGATGGTAATCAGGAATTGGTAGCATTGGGAGTAGCTAATTTGGGTGCAGCAATAACTGGCGGTTATCCAGTCACGGGCGGTTTAAGCCGTTCGGTGGTGAATTTTGCTGCTGGTGCTAATACGGGTCTTGCTTCTATTATCGCTGCCCTATTAGTTGCTTTCACAGTTCTGTTTTGCACGCCTTTGTTTTATTTTCTGCCGCAAGCTTCACTCGCCGCAATTATTATCGTCGCAGTTTGGAAGTTGATTGATATTGCCGCAATCAAAGATATTTGGAACTATAACAAAGCCGATGCTGCTTCCCTGTTGGTGACGTTTTTGGCAGTACTGGGTGTGGGAATAGAGAGGGGCATTGTGGTTGGTACTGTTACCGCTACATTCCTCTATGTTTGGGGGACAAGGAACGTAAAGCTGCCAGGCCCTTAGAAACCCGGTTTCTTGGTGTTCAGTTGTAAGGTTAATTATGGCCACGCCCCTGTAGCAATATGCTCGTGCGAAGTATAAATAAATTAATGGTGAATTTACGCCATTAAAGGCGATATTTTATGAAAATTGGATAAAGCTAAAATTATATAGAAGTAGAAAAAATAAAATTGAAGTATTTTTAATTTTATTTTTTAAGTTGCGTTACTAAAATGTTTAAAAATATGCGGCAAAGCCTAAGTATCTTAGACTACAGAAAACGTATTCCATATTTGCTAGTTTATAAGTAGTATTTGTACAGAAACTGCTAACTACTGTTTCGGTAATGTATACAGTTAGGAAGTTCAGGCCCGAAAAATGACTAGAACTACTAGAAAAATTGTCAAAGAGCGACGAGACTATAACACTTGGGTGGCCAATGAAACTATCGAAGATTATTCTCTGCGCTACGCGCCTAAATCATTTCGGAAATGGTCAGAATTTTCAGTAGCTAACACGGCCCTGGGAGGCATTTCTTTTCTAGCATTAGAAGCAATTGGCGGTTCGCTAATCATTAATTATGGTTTTGCTAATTCATTCTGGGCAATTATAGTTGTCAGTGCAATTATTTTCCTGACAGGGTTACCGATCGCCTACTATTCTGCTAAGTACAATATAGATATAGATTTGCTAACCAGGGGTGCGGGGTTTGGCTATATTGGCTCGACTATTACCTCATTAATTTATGCGTCCTTCACATTTATTTTCTTTGCCTTAGAAGCGGCGATTATGGCTCAGGCATTGCAACTATATTTTGATTTACCTTTAGCAATTGGCTATATAATTTGCTCTTTATTAATTATACCTTTAGTTTTTTATGGCGTGACGCTAATCAACAAGTTGCAGTTATGGACGCAACCCATCTGGCTAAGCTTAATGATTTTGCCGTATATTTTTGTTCTCCATAAAGAACCAAATGCGATTAACAATTGGCTGAACTTTGCGGGAAATTCGCCGAGTGGTGCTGGTTTTGACCCGTTGTTATTTGGCGCAGCCGCAACGGTATCGTTCTCTTTAATTGCTCAGATTGGGGAACAGGTGGACTACCTGCGATTTTTGCCCGATCGCAAAAAGGAAAATCGCTTCCAGTGGTGGCTAGCGGTGATTTTAGCTGGGCCAGGTTGGATTATTTTAGGAGGTGCAAAGCAATTAGGGGGGGCTTTTCTAGCCTCTTTGGCAATTAATCGCGGCGTGGAGTTATCCCTTGCTAAAGAACCCATCTATATGTATATGGCGGGATTTGCCGATATGTTCTCCCGTCCTGATGTAGTTTTATCGGTTGCTACCTTTTTTGTAGTCATTTCGCAAATCAAAATAAACGTTACCAACGCCTATGCAGGATCTTTAGCTTGGTCAAACTTTTTCTCCCGACTAACTCACAGTCATCCAGGAAGGGTGGTTTGGTTGGTATTCAATGTAGCGATCGCATTACTCTTGATGGAATTGGGAGTATTTCACACCTTAGAAGCCATCTTGGGATTGTACTCTAATGTTGCGATCGCCTGGGTAGGAGCTGTAGTCGCCGATCTGGTTGTCAATAAACCTTTAGGATTGAGTCCCTCCTATATCGAATTCAAACGAGCTTATCTGTACAACTTTAATCCCGTCGGATTTGGCTCGATGGCGATCGCTTCAGCCGTAGCGATCGCCGCTTTTGTCGGCCTTTTTGGCATTTATGCCCAAGCCTATTCTCCTTTCATTGCTTTGGGTTTGGCTTTTGTTCTCTCTCCTGCGATCGCGTTCATCACCAAAGGAAAATACTATATTGCCAGACCAAATCTTCATACCCACAATTTTACTTCTGATTCCCTTTTAACTTGCTGTATTTGCGAGCAAGATTACGCCCCGGCTGATACCGCTTACTGCCCAGTATATGATGGATCGATTTGTTCGTTATGTTGCAGTTTGGATGCTCAGTGCCACGATAGCTGTAAAACCTCCAACGAAAATTTAGCGAATTTGAGAAATACCATATCACGGTTAATTTTCGGCAACAAACTTTCCCCGAAAAACGGAATTAGGATTATTAAATTTGTCGAGATATTTTCGTTAATTTCGGGATTATTTGCTTTGATTTTCACATTAGTGTACTATCTAGGCGTATGGCGATCGCCACAAATATCACAATCATACCATTATTTATTTATTGAAGTATTTCTAGCTTTATATGTTCCGTTAATATTATTAACCGGAATTGGAACTTGGTGGTTAGTTTTAAGCGAAGAAAGTCGGGAATTAGCCGAAGATGAACTCGACAAACAAAATCGACTACTTCAACAGGAAGTCGCCGAACGCAAACAAGTCGAAGCAGCTTTGCAAAAACTTACGCACGAGTTGGAAATTCGAGTAGAACAGCGGACGGCTGAATTATCCGAAGCGCTGAGAAGTTTAAAACAAACTCAGACCCAACTCGTTCAAACGGAAAAAATGTCTAGCCTGGGACAACTTGTAGCAGGAGTAGCTCACGAAATTAATAATCCAGTTAATTTTATAAATGGCAACTTAGAATATGCCAATAGTTATGTTAAAGATTTACTAAACCTGATTAAAATATGTCAAATAGAGATGCCAACATTAACGCCAAAAATTCAGCAGAAAATAGAAGAAATTGAACTAGAATTTATTGAGGAAGATTTACCTAAATTGCTTGACTCAATGCGGGTAGGCATCGAACGCATTAAAGCAATTGTGCTGTCGTTGCGGAATTTCTCCCGATTAGATCAAGCCGAAGAAAAAGCTGTAGATATCCACGCCGGAATAGACAGCACCTTAATGATTCTGGGACATCGACTGAAAGCAAAGCCGGAACATCCAGCCATTGAAATTATTAAGGAGTATGGCAACTTACCTTTAGTAGAGTGCTATGCCGGACAGATAAATCAGGTATTTATGAACATTTTAGTGAATGCTATTGATGCCTTAGAGGAAAAAAACTTTGGGCGCGACTTTGCAGATATTCAGGCTAACCCCAATCAAATTATCATTCGCACAATTGTCTTGGAGGGAGGTGAGTACATCAAAATTTGTATTCGAGATAATGGCCCTGGTATCTCGCCAGAGGTGAAGCAGAAATTGTTTGACTACCAATTCACTACCAAACCTATAGGCAAAGGCACTGGTTTGGGATTATCCATTAGCTATCAGATTGTGGTAGACAAACATGGGGGAACTTTAACTTGTGAATCGGATTTAGGAAAAGGAACAGAGTTTGCGATCATCATTCCTATTTATCAATCTTCTAAAAGTTCTTCATCTAGTAATATCAAACAGAGATGCTTACAGTCTTAAATTGTTTTTGGTTAAGGCTGGTAGTAGGTGGGCGTAAATAAACTGAACACTTAGAAACCCGGTTTCTAAGGCCCGCAGCGGGTGTGGACTCAGCATTCAGCACTTTGCTACATTCGGAGGGTCTTCTCATCATCTACAACAAGAATCAGGGGCGGATTGTTCTCAAAATTAGGATTAATCATACTTGCCAACGGGGATGTTCTAATTGCAAAGCAGCTTCTACTCGTTCGTATTCTGCCGCGAGTTGGCTTACCAGTTTAGATGCACCAGCGGTATTAGCGGTACTGCCCATTGTTTCCAATTCGCCGCATATTTCAGAAAGGGTAATTGCCCCAAGGGTGGCACTTGTAGACTTAAGGGCATGGGCTGAGAGTTGGAGTGTGAAGGCATCTGACTGGGCAACGGCATTAATAATAGCTTGCAGTCTTTGGGGCGCGTCTTCCAGGTAGCTGTCAACGATCTCTGCGAAAACTTCTGTACTTCCATCTTCGCATAGCATTTTCTTTAGAGCTTGGAACGTCTGGCGATCGATCGCCTGTGCTACTCTTGACTCTTGACTCTTGACTGGGTGTGGTGAACAGTTGCCTACACCCAGCGCCGCTACTTGTCCGTACTTTTTCAAAGATTGGTCAAGCGCCTCGATTCGGATCGGTTTGCTGATATAATCATTCATTCCAGCTTTGAGGCACTCTTCGCGATCGCCCTGCATAGCATGGGCAGTCATCGCAATAATCCAAGGACGACTCGATTTTAGATTTGGGATTTTAGATTTGGGATTATTGGTTTCCTTTCGATCGTCAAAAAATTTCTGACTCTCATCCGCAGACTCCAATCTAAAATTGTCAGGCCATTCCTGACAAATTCGACGAGTCGCTTCCAGTCCGTCCATTTCTGGCATCTGCACATCCATGAAGACGACATCGTAAGGCTGGCGACGCAAAGCTTCCAGTGCCTCTAAACCGTTGTTGGCAACATCGGCGCGATAGCCCAACTTCTGTAGCATCTGCAAAGCTACCTTCTGGTTTAACGAAACGTCTTCCACCAGCAGAATACGTAAAGGTAGCTGTTTTGCTAACTGCGGATCGAATTGCTGCGGTAAAGATTGGGAAGAACGTACTGAGATCCGTTGCTTGCTAAAGATCCGAGCGAAAACATTGTAAAGGTGAGATTGCTTAATTGGCTTACTCAAAAAGGCAACGAAGTTAACTTTTTCTCCGGTTTCTTCTTGTGTAATGCTGCCCAAAGAACTCAGCATCACCAAGGGGAGTTCCTGACAGCTTGGTAAAGAGTGGATGTGCGCTGCCAAACTTAAGCCATCCATCTCTGGCATTTGCATATCTAAAACTGCAATGTCAAATTGCTCTCCAGCAACAATCCATTCCAGAGCTTGCCAGCCGGAAGAAGCCGATCGAACTTGCATTCCCCAAGATTCCGCTTGCAGAGTGAGAATTTTGCGGTTAGTAGCGTTGTCATCCACCACTAGCAGCCGTTTGCCAGCTAAATGCGGCCCAGGCGGAATCTGAAAGTCAAGTAGGGAAGCGGGAGCGGACTGGAGCAGCACCGTGAAATAAAACGTAGAACCTTGTCCTACACAGCTTTCCACCCACATTCTGCCCCCCATCATTTCGCTCAGGCGTTTGCTAATTGCTAAGCCCAATCCAGTCCCGCCATATCGGCGAGTCATTGAAGAATCAACCTGGCTGAAGGGCTTAAATAGTCGCTCTATTCGCTCTGGGGGAATACCGATTCCTGTATCGGTGACTGCAAATTGAATTTCAAATTTCCGATTTGAGATTTCAGATTGAGAATTTTCTTCTTCAATCTCCAATTGTTTCGCTGTTACTGAAACGACGACTTCGCCATGTTCTGTGAATTTGACCGCATTAGCGAGTAAATTGACTAAAATTTGCCGCAGTCGCGTCACATCCCCGACGATCGCAGCTGGTGTCTGGGGTTCAATTAGATAAGCTAAATCTAGATTCTTTGCAGCTGTTGCCGGAGCCAGCAGATCTAAAGCTTCTTCCACACAACTGCGGAGGTTGAAGGGTTGTGTCTCTAAGTCCAGCTTGCCAGACTCAATCTTAGAAAAATCGAGAATATCGTTAATGATCGTAAGCAAGGCGTCGCCGCTTGAGCGAATGATTTCTACAAAGTCGCGCTGTTGGAGATTGAGGTTTGTATCCAGCAGCAATCCTGTCATGCCTATAACTGCATTCATAGGGGTGCGAATTTCGTGGCTCATCATCGCCAGGAATTCGCTTTTAGCCCGATTTGCTGTTTCTGCCTCTCGTTTTGCCTGTTCCAGAGCAAAGTTTTTGATAGTAAGTTCTTCGCGCTGTTGGGTTTCTTCCTCCAGTAGATTAGCTTGTGCAAGGGCTATTCCGACTTGAGCTGCGACGGATTCCAACAGATCGATTTCATCGTCTGTCCAGTAGTGGAAGTAAGCGCATTGATGCAAGCAGATTGCGCCGTTGGGCTTACCCTGGTAGGAAGTGCGAATCGCCAGCATAGATTTCAACCCCATCTGGCGCAAGATGGGTTCGCTCTCTTTCAATAGAGGCTCGGCGTAAACATCTGGGGAGGCTACAGATCGATCTTGAGCGAGCATCTTTTCTGCATGAGGATTGCCAAGTACGGAAATCTTTAAATTGAGAACGGATGCGTAACCGGCTTCAAGATACTCGGCAACAAACGGAATTTCAGGAGTCGGTAACGCCACATAGGTATGAATCAAGCAGCGATCGACACCAAACGCCTTACCTAGCAAAGTGCTAGCTGTCTCAAAGATTTGTTTGCTCTCAAGGTTCTGGCGAATTTGTTCGGTGATTTGCTTAAGCAGCAAAGTTCGTTGAAATTGTTGTTGTAGTGCCTCCTGCGCTTGTTTTGTTTTGGTGATGTCAAAGCGGATTGCAAGGTACTGAAATGGTTTTCCCTGGCTATCTAAAAAAGGGACAATTGTTGTATCTACCCAATAAGATGTGCCATCCTTAGCTTGATTTTTCATCTCCCCCTGCCACACCTTGCCACTAGATATGGTTGACCAAAGCTCTTTAAAGAAAGCTGGAGGATGATAATCGGATTTTACTAAAAGGTGGGTTTGTCCGATCAGTTCTTCTTTTGAATATTGAGAAATTTCACAGAATTTTTCGTTGATATAGGTGATCCTGCCGCGATCGTCAGTTATGGCAACGATCGCCGCCCGATCTACAGCAAATTTTTGAAATGCCAGTTCTTGTAACGTTTTCTGGAAAGCTTCTTCTGAGCGTTTCCGTTCGGTGATATCGCTACCTATGCCCATAAATCCTGTGATATTTCCGGCGTCGTCGCGCACTGTCGTTATTGACAACAGCACTGGAAAGCGGGAACCATCTTTACGAATATAAGACCATTCACGCTCATCCATTTCTTTACGGCGTGCTTTGGCAATAAATACTTCAAAGCCAGGTTCAATTGTAATTCCAAGTTCTTGGGATAGTGCTTTTGCCTGTTGTTCGATTTCATCTTTGTCGTGGATAATGGCAGGAGTTGTTTTGCCAATTACTTCTGCTGCTGTATATCCCAGCAATCGTTCGGCGGTGCTGTTAAAGGTACAAATTATGCCGTCTACTGTTGTGGAAATAATTGTGTAATTGGCGCTATCCAGAATTGCTTGCTGAAGTGTGGCGATCGCTTGCAGTTTTTCTTGCGTTCGTTCTCGTTGAGTTATTTCTTCTGCTAACTTTCGGTTGATAATTTTGACCTGCTTAGTGCGAAGCTTTGCCGTTTGTCCAAAATATACTGCCAACGCCAGTATCCAACCTGTCAGCAATCCGCTTATCAATACTACTGTTGGGAGACGGGATTGGGGTTTTTTTAGCAATTCTGGTGTCGGCCAAATTTGGATCTGCCATTTGGCATCATAAAGATTAATTTCTATTCGCTCGCTCCATTTTTGTTGGTATTGCTTATTCTGGGCATTGTGTGTGTAAATTTGTTCTTTACCGTCAAATATAGCGATCGCGTATTCATCGAGGGAATGATTTTTTAAAATTATGTCAATTAACGGTTTAAATTGAAATACACCAATGATAAACCCGTCAAAGGATTCGCCTTTGAAAATGGGCAGGCAAGCTAAAAATCCTTTGCTTTCGTCAAAAAATTTAATAGGGTTACTAACAGTTATTTTCCCATTATTTCGGGCTTTTTTTAGAGCAATTTGCCGTATTTGTTCAAAATAAATATCGAGGTTTAGCTTAGCTTCATTACCTGGTAGTGGTACAATCCAGCGGACATGAAATGAAGGATCTACCCACTCGATCGCCTGGAAACCACCAAAGTCATTTATGTAAGATTTTGCCTCTGCTTCCCACTCTTTTCTGGGTGTTCCGTCTCGAATTTCCCAGCGCTTAACCATCCGAGCCAGCGCTTTGATGTGAGATTCTACCAGGGCTGTAATTTCAGTTTGTGCGACTGATGATTTCAGCTGCACTAACTGTCGAATCTGCTCGTTATCCTGAGCTAGTAGCCCCTGCCACATTATCAGCGTTGCTATTAAAATAGCCCCGGCAATCAAAATTGACAGCGAGTGCAGCTTTGTACTAATCTGGTTTGGTAAAAATCTCATCCTATTAGCAAGCAATACTATCTAAGGATACCTTATTTTTTTTGATGTGAGCGGCGATCGCTTGCAATAGTTCATCAAAATTAACGGGCTTTGTTAAATAATCATCAGACCCCAGTTGTCTTTGTTTAGGGTAGATGAAAACGATTGAGCAATGCCCAGGCAGTTTCGCTGGCGATCGGCTTAGAGAAAAAGTATCCTTGGCCGTATTCGCATTGCAGTGCCTGGAGTTGCGCGAGTTGCTGGGGGGTTTCTACACCTTCTGCGATCGCATCCATCTCTAAACTGTGAGCGAGGGTGATGATGGTGCGAACAATCTCCAAACTCTCGCTATCAACACCCAAATTTGTGACGAACGAGCGATCGATCTTCAAAGTGTCGATCGGCAATTGGTGCAGACGCGCCAAAGAAGAATATCCGGTGCCAAAATCATCGATCGCAAGCTGAATGCCTAACTTTTTTAACCGATCTAGCATCGTTTTTTCGGAAACCATATTTCCGCTTAATTTGCTTTCGGTGATTTCTAGCTTCAAAGTGGAGCGCTGTATGCCAGTTTCCCCCAAAACTTGGTCGATTTGCTCGACTAAGGCGAGTTGCGACAACTGAAAGCCAGACAGATTGACACTCAAAGTCAATGGTACTTCGGCTAGAAAAGCCCGTTGCCAAAAACCCATCTGGCGACAAGCTTCCCGCAGCACAAAGCGATCGATCTCGCCGATCAGTCCGGTTTCTTCTGCCAATGGGATAAACTCGCTTGGGGGAACAAAGCCTCTAGTCGGGTGTTCCCAGCGCACCAGCGCCTCAAATCCACTAATCCGACCGCTTTTGAGCGATACGATCGGCTGGTAGTAAACCTGCAAGTCCCGACGTTGAATAGCTTGCCGCAAGTCTGTTTCCAACTCCAATAGCTTTAGTGCGCCAACGTGCCATTCTGGTTCAAAAACTGCATAAGGAGCTTGTTTGATGCGCTTGCAGGTGTGCATAGCTGTGTCAGCCGCTTGTAAAAAATCCTCCGGTCGGTCATAACCGATCGCACTCAAGGCAATGCCAATACTGGCAGTGACATAGACTTCGCGCCCATCAAGCTTGAAAGGTAATTGTAATGTTTGGTAGATGCAGTTTGCTATGTCGATCGCTTCTTGCTTTTCACTTAGAGGACTAAGAATTATGGCAAATTCGTCCAACCCCACCAGCGCCACAAAATCGGTCGATCGCAAGCAAGTTTGGAGTCGCTTAGCTGTGGCAATGATCAGCTCGTCGGCCAACTGGTGTCCCAGGCTGTATTTCACAATCTGGAAGCGGTTCAAATCCAGGAACAGAACAGCAAACTGGGGCGACGGGGATGGAAAATTGGCGATCGAGTATTTTGCCTCTACTCCTGTGTCTTTCTGCTGGACATCGATCAGCTTTTCCAGCTGTTCTAGGAACAAAGCTCTGTTGGGCAGTCCGGTCAGCGGGTCGTAAAAGGCATAATAACGCAGTTGTTCCTCAGCTCGTTTGCGATCGCGAAGCGCGGCTTGCCGTTCGCTGATATCGCGGATTACTACTTGAGCCGCTGGTTTCCCTTCATAATTGAAGGGAATTGCCGCTATTTCTACATCAATGACTGTTCCATTAAGTTGGAGCAACTTCTCCTCCAGTAAAGGAGCTTCCTTCTTTTCCTCTCTGATTTGTCGTAGTAGCTCTAGGACAATTTCTCGATAGTCCGGATGTACAAAATCGAGGATTGGTTTTCCAATCAGCGCCGCCTCGTTAGCAGCACCGAAAATATTAGCAGCTGCCCTATTCACAAAAACAAATTTGCCCTCGCATTCAATAAAAATTCCATTAGGGCATAATTCCACCAGTTGTCGATAACGTTCTTCACTTTCCATCAAAGCCTGTTCTATTTGTTTGCTCTCAGTCAGGTTACGGGTAATGCTAAGCACCCCAACTATGTCGCCATAAAAGTTGCGCCACGGCAATGAATGCGTCTCCATCCAACGCAAGCCACCACCCAATCCAAGTATCCGGAATTGTAATTTTCCGGTTTTCCCTTCACTAACTAATTGGTGGAATTCCTGAAATGCCGCACGATCTTCTGGATGGATCAAGTCGATGACAAATTTTCCCATCACCTCTTCGAGGCATTTTGCTTCAACCATTGCCAGACCCGCTTGATTCATTTCCAGCAATATGCCATCAATACTTACCAACTTCACACATTCTGGTTCGTTATCTAGGATCGATTGCAGTCGTGTTCGGCTTTCGCACAACATTGTTTGGATTAATTTTTTATCTTCACTTTCACTTCTCAGCATAAATGTCGAACCTTCATTATTTTTGGCAGAGAATCTAAATTTTGACATTTTTAATCTTGGAAATGCAATCATGGTTTGAACCGGCAGTAGTTTTTTTTATTTTTTTATTCAGCATAACTAATGGTAACTCTACTAAGTAGGTGGGCATAATTAAACGTAAAACTGCTAGGCCCTTAGAAACCCGGTAATATCATGTCCGGTTAATCACTTATGATATCTGTAGTAGGGCCCTTGGAACGAAACCCAACCCGAACTTAAAGCTAAAGTTGGGTTTCACTCTGTTCAACCCAACCTACGGCAATAAAA
>CASBRD010000150.1 GCA_949128025.1 Oscillatoriales cyanobacterium PMM_0008
CCGCCCCCTACTCGCCTGTCGCCGCCTCCAGCACGCAGACAGGCAACAGCAACGACTTCTAGACCATCGACAAGAGAGCCATTGCCTCAAATAGTTATTGACCAAAATCAAGCAGCTAACCCCGAAAATCAGAAACCTCCCCTGATTGAGGAACCACTTGGCGTCCGAACTGAAGTTACGCCCCCACAAGCGCCTGTTATTCGCAGAACTGAAGTAGTTACCGCTCCTCAAGAACCTGTGATTCGCAGAACTGAAGTAGTTACAGCCCCACAAGAACCTGTAATTCGCAGAACTGAGATATTTACCGCTCCACAAGAACCTGTGATTCGCAGAACTGAGGTAGTTACGCCCCCACAAGCGCCTGTGACCCCTGTGCCGCAGGTAAGCAGCACTGTGTCTACACCCCCCCGACGGGCGTTACAGCTGCCCCCTCGTCAAGTCAGCATGGAAGGTAAAAGCAGTTTCAGTCTGGCTATTCGACAACCATCAGCGACGCTTTCCGATGTAGTCGCTCGTGTGTCCCTAAAGCCTAAAAACGGCAACAGCTATGCACCAGAGCAGTTGATCGGCGACTATAGATATCGGCTGGATAGACGAGCTATGTTTACGGGGGGAATGAATACGAGCGATCGCATTGTCGTGCGCCTGTACGATCCTAGTAATCGCCTGATTGGTTTTACCGAGTTTGAACTCTTAGCACAAAACACAGCCGTTAACCTAATTTTTCCCGAACAAGCATCTCTATACCGCATGGTGCGGACTGTCTACGGTATTGATGCCGATCGCGACGGCTCCCTCGACCAAGGTACAAATTTCTACGATTATTACACCATCATCACCGGCACAAGGGCTGGTGAAGAGCGAGTCTCTTTCCTAAACGGCGTGCCAAATAATAGCCTCACTTGGTTCCAGGTAGCTGGATTGCCAGTACCGTCACGCACAAGCGTTTATCCCAACTCTTTTAGCGGTGGCGAACAAGCGGTCACAAATCAAGCTATTAGCGTTTTCAGACCGGATTTGCCTAGAGTTTTCACCACTGTGCCGGGTAAGGAAGGCGCTGTAACTAACGTCAACAATAACTCTAGCTACAACGTTAGTCGCTTGTCGGGAACTACGCGATCGCCAGTACCGCCAGCGCCTCAAGCTACCCCGGAAATCCAGGCGAATTTTGCCGATATACCATCGAATCACTGGGCTAGAAGCTTTATTGCACAACTGGTGGCTAAACAGATCCTCGAAGGTTTTCCCGACGGACTCTATCGCCCCAACGCTCCCGTAACGCGAGCCGAATTCGCCTCGATTTTGCGTAAAGCTTTCGATCGCAATAAAGTTCGCGATGTTGTGGCTTTTAGGGACGTGCCGACTAACCACTGGGCTTATCCAGCCATTCAAGAAGCTTATGAAATGGGCTTCTTGGAAACTAATTCCAGCCTTGGTTTTAACCCCGACCAAAAGGTTTCTCGTCTTGACGTTTTGGTAGCGTTGGGAAGAGGACTGAAGTATTCTCCCAGCAGAGGAGCCGACAGGATTTTGCGCGTGTACAGAGATATCGCCGCGATCCCAAAAAGCGATCGCGATCTCGTCGCCGCAGTTACTGAGCGGGATATGGTAGTAAGTTATCCCAATGTTAACTTTCTCAATGGCGATCGATTGGCAACTAGAGCCGAAGTAGCTGCGTTGATTTATCGAGCTTTAGTCAGTACCGGACAGGCTGAAGAAATTGTCTCGCCCTACGTGGTCGTATCAGTACCCGATCCAAGCAACACAGAAGTTAGAGAACGTCCGCGTTCCGATCCACAAAGACCCACTCCCCGCACTCGACGCCAAGGTAGCAGCAATAATAACGTGCCTCGGACTCCTGCTGTGCGCCAAGGCAGCAGCAATAATAACGTGCGCCGGACTCCTTCTGGGCAGCGCCAAGGCAGCAGCAATAATAACGTGCGTCGCACTCCTACTGTACGGCAGGGCAGCACCAATAATAACGTGCGCCGCACTCCTACGGTACGCCAAAACTAATGCCGAGTGTCGTATAGAACCGTTAGTCCGTTGGCTTCCTTATCGTTCATTGTTCATCGTTTGTGGTTCATTAGACATCTCCTTTCATAGAATGTAGAGACGTTGCATACAACGTCTCTACAAGGGTTACAGGTAACGCACCTTTAATTTCTGGAGATGTCTATTGAAATAGCCATGAACTAGAAGTTGAAGAAGTGACATCTCCTGAAGCCCTTGATTCTAAACCCTTCTGACCCTAGCCCCTAGTCCCTAGTCCCTAGCCCCTAGCTATATCATGCCCGAATTAAATTTGCCCAAACCCCCAAAATTTGAAAGTGTAGAAGACGAACGCCTGCATCGCAAGCAGCGCCTCGCCGCTGCCTTTCGCCTCTTCGCCCGCTATCGGTTTGACGAGGGTATAGCTGGGCACATCACCGCTCGCGACCCGGAACTGAGCGATCATTTCTGGGTTAACCCGTTCGGGATGTACTTTGGGCATATCCGAGTTTCAGACCTCGTGCTTGTCAACGACAAAGGCGAGGTAGTAGAAGGTAACAAACAAGTCAACGCTGCCGCTTTCGCCATCCATTCTAAGATTCACACAGCTCGTCCTGATGTCGTCGCAGCTGCCCACGCTCATTCCCTCTACGGCAAAAGTTGGTCGAGCTTGGGACGCCTCCTCGACCCCCTCACTCAAGATTCCTGTGCCTTTTACCAAGACCACAACTTGTTTAACGACTATACAGGTGTTGTGCTGGAGCCGGAAGAAGGCAAGCGCTTAGCGAACGCCCTGGGCCCGAAGAAAGCGCTAATTTTGCGTAACCACGGAATTTTAACTGTTGGTCAATCGGTTGATGAAGCGGCGTGGTGGTTCATTACAATGGAGCGATCGTGCCAAACTCAACTTATGGCTGAAGCAGTTGGAAAGCCAGTGCCGATCGCACGCGACACCGCACGCCTGACCTACACTCAGGTAGGTTCCCATTATATGGGTTGGTTTTGTTTCCAGCCCCTGTACGAAATGATCGCACGACAGCAACCCGACTTTTTGAATTAACCTTTTCGGTAGAATCAGTTACCTAAAAAATTCCTGTTCTTATTCTTATCTGCGTTAATCTGCGTTCATCTGTCTACCCTACGGGAAGGCGAAGCGCCTACATCTGCGGTAAAAATTTAACCAACGATTCCCACAGACAATCTCCGGATATCACTCTTACACTATCGCTCAAGACTTTTTACAGGCCCGATCGCTATGGCAGTTGTTGCTTTAGTTGTTTAAAATTTTCTGGATTGAGCGTAACTTTCACTTCCAACTTTTGCTGAGCGTCTCGTAGAGTAACAACATGATTTTCACCTTTCTTGCCGTATTCCAACTGAGGATTTGTTAGCTCAATAGTCTGATAAATGACTTCTTGTAGCCCTAATCTGATCGCAACTTCTTTTTGAGACTGAGGATAAACATACAAATACTGACGCAAACTATCGAGTTCTAGTTTGTGAGGAGTAGTGCTGCGTTCCTGCTGAGTATCCGGTTTTTGCCAATACAGAGTAATGCCGCGAATTTCGGGATTTCTGATTGCAAATACCTCATCAAACCGCTGAGGTTCCCAGTCAATTTCCCTGACATCTGCCGTAGGGGGAATTAATCGCTGCCGCCAGGTGATTTCTTTGCTGTTGAGACTGGCAAACCATTCCTTGATCGCAGAGAAGTTATTGCGGTTGTCGGGGTTGGTGCTACCTTGTTGCCAGACGATTGTGAGTGGCATGAGATGCTCCTGATAGGTTGGTTTGTTATCAAGTATTTTCATATATTATAAGCTGCTACGCATCTAAAATGACCGTCAGTTTTTCTGAACTTCTTGTGGGATGGGCATCCTGCCCGTCTTTGTATTGGATTTAGATGCGTAATAGCTTAACTTGCGATCGCAATTCTGTATATATTGTTTTACAATATTATATAGTGTTTCCATTTGAGATATAAACAATGGTAGGTTGGGTTAGACGCGGTAATTAACTTAATAATGCTCACAGATACATCTTTTGCCGCGTCGTAACCCAACATTCACTATTAAATATGTGTTCGCGACTCATTTGAAAACGCTATATAAAAGCGAACTAACATTCGCGTTCAACATTCATTGTATTATCTAAAGTTGTTGTCGAAAACGAAATATAATGGCTAAACTTTCAGATGAAACCTTAACCACTATCTTTACCTTGCAGCGACAGTTAGGCGAAGGCATTGAGGAAGCAGCAGCAGCAGAATGGGCGCTTTTCCAGCGACAGGGAGAAACAGAAGAAACGCTTCCCGAACTAGCGGAACTTCAGAGTGCCAGACAACGGCTAAACGCTCGTTACTCTGGGCTTTATAAGCTTTTGTTGAGAATTCTAGAAATTCAACCGATCGCTCCTGCTGATATGCTAAATTTATTAGCACAGACCATCGAACGAACAGAAGCTGCCCGTGATGCTTCCCTGGCGAGTGTTCGAGAAATTAAAAGGAATTGGAACCTACCATGAGCGAGCAACCAAAAATCCCTGATGCAGAGACGAGAAAGCGAAGTCTTGAACAATTGCGCGAAAGCAACCGACAGCTCGATCTTGTCGGTTTGCAAATAGATGAACTGATTGCAATGGCAGAAGCTCAACTTCGTCGCCAACGTCGGGAACGCCTTGAGGGGAAAAAGGCTCCATCAGCTAATCTAAATGTCACTGATATATAGCATGGGTCGGTAGGCTTTGTTTCTGTAGCCCCAGCCTTTAGGCTGCGGGCTTATAAATTAAAAATAATTATCATAATCCAGAAACGAGAGCGCGTTCCGTTGCTAGGATGCGCGAAATCTGCCAAATGTTCGATCGTCAAATAATGATATTGGATGAATTAATTGCGGAACTAGAAGCGCAAAATCGCAACAATCCCCTAAATGTTCGGCGGAGGGAAAAGGGAAAGCGTTCGATCTCATCCCTGATGGAAGAGAAATCAAAAGAAATTCCGCCTAGTATTGAGTAGCGCCCTTGTAGATAGGCTTTGTACAGTTAAACTATCAAGTATCGCAACGAGTGAGACTGATTATGACTCAAGAACTCCTAGATTTAAAGAATTGCATCCTTGAAGGACGCTATGACGATGCTTTAATCCTAGTAGATGAACTAGAATGGATGAGTAAGAAAGGCATTTTGCAAAATATCGAGAGTTTTCTTGTCAGGATGCTGGTTCACTTAATCAAAAACCAAGTTGAGCAGCGCCTAACTAATTCTTGGGTAGTTTCCATTCGCGACTCGATTCTGAAAATTCAATCTCTCAACCTGAAAGAGAATAAAACTTCTTACTATCTTAATCAAGACGAATGGGATTATATGTTTGAAACTGCTTTTGAAGATGCAATTTTTGCGGCCAGTGCAGAAGTCGCTCATGGTGCTTATAATCCCCAGCAACTTATGGAAATTGTAGATAAAAATGAGATTATAAATATAGCGAATAAATTCCTCAAGTTGACTTATTCTCAATCGGCTAAGACATTGCGTGCGGCGATATCGGAAGAAGTCACTCAATTAGCGGGCGGCGAAGATTGGAAATTAGGAAAATAAAGTTGAAATTCGGCTAAAATCAAAGATAAATTGCGGTGTAAGGA
>CASBRD010000151.1 GCA_949128025.1 Oscillatoriales cyanobacterium PMM_0008
AACTTGCTTGGGTTCCTGGGGATTGCGGACACCTTCACGCCAACGTTGTTCCCACCAGTAGACGCGCCTGAGATCGAATTCGCCCTTGGGCATTTTCTGGAAGTAGCGAACTGTCTGGGGATAATAGGGAGCCAGCGCCTCAAAGATGGTTTGCTCCGACAGGTCAATGGCTGGTGGTTGCGGATACTGATGAGGAAACTTAGTTCTGAGTTCTCTAGTCAGGTTTTGCAAGATTTCCCTTTCTCTGGGGACAGGCTTATCTGCCCACCGGAAGACTTTTAAATATGTCGTTCGCTGCACTGACCAGACGAAAGTCACAAGTTCTGGGGTTTCGGGAATATTTGTCACATGGTTTGTAGTATGAGGGAATCTGAGGCGAAAGCCGTCGGGGCCGATCGCTTTTTCGCCCCAGCCCGGTTCAAATCCCTCTTGTAACCAAGCACGGACGGCACCTGTATCCGGGGTGGGAATTTCTAAATACAGAATTTCTTTCATTTTTGGGGATCGCGGTGTTGGTTAACCTACTTAACAAGACAGAGTTGACAAGGGATCAAAATACGGTACACTTCCGGATACTAAACGATGTCTTAAAAAACTTTACAATTTTCTCATTTTTCTGAAACCACTAGATACCTCTGTGAATTCGCCATGAATTATCCTATTCCAGCCAGCCCTCAAGAAGTGGCAGATCTAAGGCAAAAACCTGTTGATGAAGAAATAGTCGCAGCTGCGATCGCAGGTGTGATTAAGATTTCCCGTTCCCAGGGCAAATCTTTAGACCAGTTAACCGCTGAATTACTAGCTGACGACAGGCTTCTGGACAAGGAGCAACGCCGTTGGCTGAGCGATGTCGTTACCCAAACCTGGAAAAAGCTATCTTAGGCTTGTAATGTCCCTACAATCGGTTAAAAGGTTAGATTAGACAATGCCTTTCCACTTCCTGCGTCAACTGAGCAAGCAAATTCTTCGGATCTGGCAGCAAAAGGTCAGTCCCAAGCTACTGCCTCTGCTCTCCACGATTCGGATTGGGGGGCTGATTCTCGCAGCTTTGTCGCTGTGGGGATTTGCCGCTCTAGCAGAGGAAGTACTCGAAAAGGAAACCGACAAGTTTGACACGACGATTTTACTGACTCTGAAAAATCTGCACACGCCCCTGCTCGATCGAGTGATGCTCGGAATTACGTTTCTGGGCGAGCCGGTAGTGTTGCTGAGCGTATGTCTGCTAGTAGGGATTGGGTTGCTGATTCTGGATTGCAGACCCCAAGCAACGACGCTGGCGATCGCAGCTTTGGGTGCGATCGGCTTAAATTATTTGCTTAAAGACTTATTTGCTCGTGCTAGACCCGCTCTGTGGGAACGCACCCTCGAATTAAATTCCTACAGCTTCCCCAGCGGTCACGCCATGATTTCCCTGGTAGTTTACGGCGCGATCGGCTATTTGCTGGCAATTCAATTCAAACGTTGGTGGATATTGATTTTTATATTGACATTTTTATTAATTACTGCTATAGGTTTGAGTCGGCTTTATCTGGGCGTCCACTGGCCTACCGATGTGGTAGCTGGCTATGCGGCGGGACTGGTGTGGTTGCTTGCCTGCATCCTCAGTCTAGAAGTTTGGCGAGCAAGAAAGTCAGTTGGCAGCGTTTCGTCCGCAGAAAAATCTGCGGAGAGACTATAAAACAAAACTAGGAATTGCGCTCGATTTTTTTGACAATTCTGAGAACTAACCAACAAAGTCAAAAGTCAAAAGTCAAAAAAAATAGGGATTGGGGCTAGGGAAGAGGGAAGAGGGAAAAGAGAAGAGAGAAGAGAGGGGGGAAGAATCCTTCTAGTGACTTTTGACTTTTGAATGAGTGACTTTTGAATGAGTGACTACTGGTTCTCCATTGGATAAAACTCTCTAGTGTCTGATGAGTATTCCCAGGCAATTCCTTCTGGATCTCTGCTGCGACTCCACTCTGGGAAGTCTGAATCGTCTCTACGTTTAAGAACAGTGCTGGAATGAACGTCGAGTCGTCTGGCAAGTTCGGATTGGATCAGGGATTGAAGAATTCTGTGCTTTTTAGGTATTGGTTGTGCTAATTCCTCAGAAGTCAGTGGTTCTGGTGGTTCCTCCTCCTGTGTAAGTGGTTCTGGTGGTTCCTCCTGTGTAAGTGGTTCTGGTGGTTCCTCCTGTGTAAGTGGTTCTGGTGGTTTCTCCTGTGTAAGTGGTTCTGGTGGTTTCTCCTGTGTAAGTGGTGCGGGCGCTGGTTGGTCTGCCTGGGTTGGCGATTCTATCGGCTTCTCCCAAAGCAGTGGTGGCACTGAATAAGACTCTTGAACCTCAGCAGTATACGGTTCGCTCTCAAGTAGGAAGTTGGGGGTACTGTCGTCAAATATGCTACCTAAAGTGTTGGCGGTGATAAAGTAATACACCCTGCCCTTGTCTTCCCAATCTCGAACTTGGGCACCGAATTCCTCAGCTTTAGCATCTAAATACCGCTTCGCTGCCGTACCAGAGAGGTTGGCTTTCATTGACAAGTCCAGTACGGTAAGGCACCCTCGGTTTTCCTGGATGAGCTGATGAAAGATGGGGTCAAGTTGTCGGCTCCACTTTTGCCATTGATAGCGCTGCCAAATACTGACACTACCGCCCAAGATTACCAGCGCTAGCAGCACTGGCCAAACTTTGAACAGGAGGACGATCGCAAGCGCGATGGGGATAATGAGAATGAGAGCGCCAGAGGCGCTGTTATCTATTGCTTTTCCAGCCATGTCTCTTGTTGCAAATTTACCTTTAATGTCGCAAGAAGGCTCAGAGTCAATCAATCTTAATCTTTGCAAAGATCGCGATCGATAATTTGCCTAAGTTAAAATTGCCCATTGCCCACGTTTTTTGAGGTTAGTTTGGGCATTGGGCCAGGACAATTGCCGATCGACCAAGCATTTGCAAAATTAATCAGCTTTGCTTATCACATCAGGTTAGGTTATATCCTGTCCGCTTGCATCGGTAGTACATGAGCGATATCCTAAAATTGTCTGTTGGTATCGTTGGTTAAATTTTTACCGCAGATGAAGAGGGATGTAGACGCGATAGCGGCTTCCCGCAGGGTACGCAGATAAACGCAGATATGAGAAGGCACTACTGAATGTACTTATTCTAGTTGCTCAAATAAAGCAGCCAGAATAGTATTAGAAAACAAAAAACCTTCTGGATCGGTTAATCTTAACTGTCCAGACAACGATAACTTTTTGTCATTGCAAATATCAATAGCTTTCCCATCTATATCTACAATTTCTACCCAACTTTGACGATAGTAAGGCTGCAAACACTTCCAAATCTGCTCTAAAGTTTTTTCCCCAAACTGCTGAGCTAAAGCTGACAAGTCTAACCCTTCTGCCAAGCGTAAGCCCAGCATTAAAGTTTCTAACAGAATATCATTTGCTGAGATTTGGGGACAATCGATCCCACATCCAAATGTCACCCATTCATAATATTCTCGCCTTGTCCGCTCTCTTGTAAAGCGCTGCCCGCCAAAATAACTCGCCGCACCCATCCCAAAACCATAATAAGGGCGATTTTCCCAGTAAACTCGATTGTGGCAGCACTGATGTCCGGGCTGGGCATAATTAGAAATTTCATAATGTTGATAACCGTTACTCGTCAGCACTTGTTGCGCTAGCTTATACATCTTGACTGTGGTATCATCAGTGGGCAAAGGCTGAGAACCGGGTTTATACTGACGTGCAAAGGCAGTAACAGGCTCAACAATAAGGTCATAAACGGAGATGTGGGTGGGGGAAATCGCAACCGCTGTCTCTAGGGAATTTTGCCAATGTTCTAGAGTTTGATGCGGGAGTCCAGAAATCAAATCTAAGCTGAAGTCTGGAACATCGATTTGACGGATTAACTCAACTGCTGCAAAGATATCAGAGACGGTATGCGATCGGCCCGCATATTTTAACAGTTCATCCTGAAAAGCTTGTACCCCCAAACTGATCCGATTTACTCCCGCATCCCGATATCCCTTTAAATGTGCCAAATCAAACGTGCCTGGGTCCATCTCCATTGAAATTTCGGCACCAGCGACAATACCAAACTGATGCACAAGTAATTCCATTATGTAACTTAGTTGTTCTACTGATAGCAGCGAAGGAGTCCCACCACCAAAGAAAACTGTTTCCAGGGGTTTTCCCAATCCTGGTGTAATTTTAATTTCCCGACATAACATCTCAACATACTGTACGATCGTGCCAGAGTTCTCACCACGAGCCTTATCTCCCACTACAGAAACCGGGAAATCGCAATAATAGCAGCGTCGCCGACAGAAAGGAATGTGAATGTAAGCGGAACTAGGAATTGGTTTCACGTTGGTGAATCGATCGAATTATTATACCATAACTTATAAATGAATACAAATTTTGCAACAAAACGCAAAATAACGGCACAATCCTTAGAGAGTGTTTGAAAAGTCTGTGGTGAAGCCAAAGAAACCGGGTTTCTTGGGGTTTAATCAAAAAGCTGGGTAAGCCTGGAATTAGAAACCCGGTTTCTCACTCCACAGACAATTTCTCAAAAATTCTCTTAAATACTTCATTAAAAGTTGTAAATCAAATCAATTGAATTCATGAAAATAACGCTCAACTCTTGAGTTCGTAAGGTTTTTAGAGAACTAATCCCAAAGAGAGACGGCCAGAGAATCGAAGATATAATAGAACCGTACAAATATCAGCTGCTGACATTCATTTTAATCGTTTCTTAATCCCGCCTGGGAATGGAAACACTCATCCTAATCAGCTTAAAACAATGCTTGACGCAATCATTATTCTTTCATTCATGGCAGCAGGGGCTGGGGTCGGCTTCTACATCATTGACTTGATACCGAGCTGGGCGCTGGTGCAGGTGACCAATCTGCAAGGTTTGCGCTTGGTTTTCGCCGGGTTTGGAGTCATAGGTGGAATCGCGATGGGGCTTTTCGTGCAGACGGCCTATCGGCGTTTGGAACGGAAAGTCCGGGAAATGCCGGTGGATGTCCTCTTGACTCGTTCAGTTGGCTTGGTGCTGGGGCTACTCGTTGCTAACTTAATGCTCGCGCCAATTTTCTTACTGCCGATTCCGACGGATTTTGCGTTTATTAAGCCGCTGGTCGCCGTTTTGGGCAGTATTATGTTTGCCTTCTCTGGTATAAATCTTGCAGATACCCACGGGCGGGGTTTCTTGCGGCTGATTAATCCTAATACAGTGGAAACTATGCTGGTATCAGAAGGCACGCTTAAGCCTGCTGCTACTAAAGTATTAGATACCAGTTGCATTATCGACGGTCGGATTGAAGAGTTGCTGGATACTGGTTTTGTGGAAGGCCAAATTCTCGTGCCGCAGTTTGTGTTGCGGGAATTGCAGCAAGTCGCCGATGCCTCTAACGATCAAAAGCGAGTTCGGGGGCGTCGAGGACTGGATATCCTTAACCGCATGAAGACTACTTACCCAGAGCGGATTGTAATTCACTCTGCTGACTACGAAGATATTCCGACGGTGGATGCCAAGTTGGTGCGTTTGGGGCAAGAGATTAATGGCACTCTGCTGACTAATGACTATAACCTCAGTAAGGTTGCCACCTTGCAGAAAGTACCCGTATTGAATATCAACGATCTAGCGCAGGCAATTCGTCCCTCTTACCTACCCGGCGACAACCTCGACTTGAAAATTATTAAGGAAGGCAAGGAACCCAGTCAAGGGATCGGCTATTTGGATGATGGCACTTTGGTTGTGGTTGAAGAGGGCAGCAGATATGTGGGCAGCGAACTGCGGGTGGTTGTAACATCTGCGTTACAAACTTCTGCTGGGAGGATGATTTTTGCGCGTACCCAAGCTGCTGAAGGTTTGAAGGTGTGAGAGCATTAGTCAGTGGTCAGTGGTCAGTGGTCTGATGACCAAAAATTAAGAGTCGCTCTGCAAGATGGTTTTGGAGACAATGCGGGTTTTCTTGCGATCGCCTTCCGAAAGTTCTTCTCCCGATTGCAGCCTGGTAGCATTGACTTGCAGCACTGTTGCGGCACTTTTGTCTCCCATTTGCAGTGCGGTTTTGGCGGCAGTTTGCAGCATTGTAGCAGCACCCGCGCGATCGCCTTGTTGCAATTTTGTCTCGGCAATTTGAGTTTGTCGATATTTTGCCAAAGCCAAAATAGACTTTTGCACCTTTGGGTCTATACTCGGTTGGTAAGCCAGCAAGCAGTTTGCCTCCACTGGCACGATTTGGGAGAGTAAAGCTTCCTTACCCTGGCCCGGATCGTCATAGCGAACTTGCACGCGAACTACAGTCTGCCGCCCTTCTGGCATCTGACCGATATACAAGTTTGCCAAGATAACTCGCTCTTGTTCGGTCATCAAATCTCCCAATCGCACTATAAATCGATCTTTTTCTTGTTGTACCAGCAATTCGATCGTATCCGGAGCAACTTGAGCTATGGGTTTGAGTTCTGCCAATCGCACCTTTGGCATCAGCTCGAACAGCAAGTAAGCATTAGTCAATCCCACCGATTGGATGCGATCGAACAGCCGAGCAAACTCTTCCACTACGCGATCGGGACGCTCGATATAAGATAAAGAGCCACCACCCGCATCAGCAATTTGTTCTAAAATATCTTGGTTCCAGTGAGTGCCGAATCCCAAAGCGTTCAGCGTCAGTTTGTAGCCAGCAGCCAATTCGGCCAATTTGAGGCATTTATCATTGTTGCCATGTTCGTTTTCACCGTCCGTCAACAGAAATGCTTGGGAAATCGCGTCTTTTTTGCCCTTAGCCATTTCTTCAATTCCCAGCCGCAGTCCCTCATCAATTGCGGTACCGCCGTCAGCCTTCAGTTGGGCGATCTGCCGTTTGATGGCAGCTCCATCTTCAATAACTTGATTGGGGATTAAAACTTTGGCGCGGTGATCGAAGACTACCACCGAAAGGCGATCGCCTTCTTTAAGCCGTTCTACCAAGCGTCCGGCTGCTTGTTTGACCGTTTCCAGGGGGCGTCCGCTCATCGAACCGCTGCGATCGAGAATCAGACATAAGTTTAGCGGCACATTCTCTACTATTTCACCCGGCGTAGCAGAAACGGAAATCTCCAGCTGACGCTGACTCGTCGATTGAGCCGCATCCAGATTGGTATCGTTCAATATAGGCTGCAAACTAACTTTCATAATTCCAAGCTCCCATATAAGTAGTAATATTATTTATCTCACGGCCAAAGGCTGACGTTACGTACTTACAACCAGGATATCCGATTCAGGGCGATCGCATTTAAGCAAGGATTGATCAACAGTAGTCACTTTCCTAACATTTACTTGCAAACATTCACTTTTCCTCACCCCCTTGCCACCCTTGCCAAACCCATAGTAAAATTCGGCTATGCTACTGGGATTTAAAACTGAAATCAAAGTCAATGAAAAGCAGCGGCAATCTCTAGCCAAACACGCAGGCGTAGCACGTCACGCCTGGAATCAGGGTTTGGCTCTATGTCTTGCCGTCTTAGAACACAACCGTTCTCACCCAGAATCCAAAATTAAATTCCCCACAGCCATAGACCTGCATAAATGGCTCGTAGCAAGCATTAAATCCCAAAATCCTTGGTATTACGAAGTAAGTAAATGCGCCCCCCAATATGCCTTAAGGCATTTACCCTTAGCATTTAAACAGTTCTTCAAAGGTGTAAAAGGGTTACCTAAATTCAAAAAGAAAGGTCACACAGACTCATTTACTCTGGATGGTTCTATCCAGATAGAACACCAGAGCATCAAAGTACCAATCTTAGGAAAGCTGAAAACTTTTGAGCGATTACCAGTAGGGACAAAACCGAAATCAGTCACCATTAGCAGAAAAGCCGACCGATGGTTTATCTCATTTAAAATAGAAAGACAGAGCCAATCAACACCAAAAAAACGGGATGTAGTGGGAGTAGACTTAGGAGTAAAAACCCTAGCTACCCTATCGACAGGAGAGATATTTACTGGTGCAAAGTCTTACCAAAAAGCCAAACATAAATTAGCCAAACTCCAACGCATTGTAGCACGTCGTCAAAAAGATTCTGCCAACAGGTTTAAAGCAGTCAAAGCCTTAGCTCGTCTGCATCAAAAGATAGCTAATATCCGTTTAAACACATTACATAAACTAACTAACTACTTAAGCAAAAACCACGCAGTAG
>CASBRD010000152.1 GCA_949128025.1 Oscillatoriales cyanobacterium PMM_0008
AGCGATGACAATTTTATCTTCACCAATCACATATTACCATGATCGAAAAGTGGCAAATCCTCAGATCGCAACTCGTCTTTGACAACGAATGGGTGAAAATCAGGCAAGATGAAATCGAATTGCCCAACGGCAAAATTATTGACGATTTTTTTGTCATTGTCAGACCGGATATAGCCTTAGTATTTCCTGTCACCCAAAACCAAGAGCTTGTTTTTGTTCGTCAATATAGACACGCCATTGGTGAAATTTTGTTAGAACTTCCGGCTGGGGGGTTTGACCCCGCCATAGAGAGCGGCGAAGCAGCAGCACGTCGGGAACTAAAAGAAGAGACGGGTTATGTGGCAGACCAAATGATTAAACTAGCAACCTTATACGATAATCCTATCAAAGATACCAATAAAATTCACCTGTTTATCGCAGAAAATGTTCATTTATCTGGCAAGCAGCAGCTGGATGTCACAGAAGACATTGAAGTACAATTAATTCCAGTTGCCAAAGTGATGGAAAAAATAGTAGCAGGAGAAATAAATGTCTCTGGAACCATTGCCGCAATTTTATTTGGGTTAAATTTTTTACGCAAATAAATAACGATGGAAAACTTACCAAAAGATGGTGACGAGCGAACATCGGAATTAGAACATAACCTAGAAATTACTGAGTGTCTGCAATCCGGTTGTGACTTGCAAGAAACAGAGCGAAAACAGACAGAAGCAGCACTGCAACAGGCGAAAGAACAATTAGAAATTAGAGTAGAGCATAGGACAGCCGAATTAAAGGTTGCTAATGGGTTGCTTCGAGAAGAAATTATCGAGCGACGGCGGGTAGAAGCACAGTTGCGGGAAAGCGAGGAGCGATTCCGTAGCATTTTCAATCAGGCGGCGGTCGGTATAGCACAGTTATTGTTATCCGGTCAGTATTTCCTAGTCAACCAGAAGTTTGCAGATATTGTAGGATATACAGAAGAGGAACTGCAACAAAAGACTTTCCAAGAGATTACCCACCCGGATGATATTTCAGACAACCTAGTAAATTACCGCCAAATATGGGCGGGTGAAATTGAGACTTACTCAATGGAAAAGCGCTACATCCGTAAAGATGGTTTTCCTGTCTGGGTCAATCTGACGGTATCGCTTTTGCGTGGAAATGCGGGTGAGCAGAAGTATTTTATTAATGTTGTGGAAGATATCAGCGGACGCAAACGAGCCCAACAAGAGTTGCGAGAAAATGAGGCGCGACTGCAAAAAATTATCGCCAACTTGTTTGAGAGCGAAGCCCGACTGCATACTATTGTCGCCAATCTGTTCGATGGTTTGTTAATTGTCGATCGCTTTGGCAAAGTCCGTTTTGCCAATCCCGCCGCTGGAAAGCTTTTTAACCGCCAGCCGGAAGACCTCATCGGCCAAGAATTTGGCTTGCCGATCGCAGTAAGTAATACAGTGGAATTGGGCATTATTAGATCTAGAGGGGAAATTTCTATTGGGGAAATGTCTGTAGTACCAGTCCAATGGGAAGGAGAATCAGTTTATGTTGTTTCCTTACGAGATATTACAGAGCGTAAACGAGCTGAGGAAGCTTTGCGCGAAAGTGAAGAGCGATTTCGCCAGCTGGCAGAAAATGTTCAAGATGTCTTCTGGCTGCTGTCCCCAGAGGGCCAAGAGATCCTGTACGTGAGTCCAGCTTACGAGCAAATGTGGGGACGCCCTTGCGAGCAACTGTATGGTGACCGGCAATCCTGGATAGATTCGATCGAGCCAGAAGACCGGGAAACAGTGCTAGCGAAAATGTCCAAACAAGTGCGGGGAGAGTCCACGAGTGTGGAATATCGGATCGTGCAGCCCGATGGTTCAATTCGCTGGATTTGGGACCGATCTTTTCCAATTAAAGATGAATTTGGCAAAGTTTACCGCACGGCGGGGATTGCGGAGGATATCACCGATCGCAAGTTAGCCGAAGCGCAAATCAAAGCCTCGCTGCAAGAGAAAGAAATACTTCTCAAGGAAGTTCACCATCGCGTCAAAAACAATATGCAGGTTATTTGTAGCCTGCTCGAATTGCAATCCCAATCTATCAATGACGCCCAGACGATCGATCTATTTCGAGAAAGCCAAAACCGCATATCTTCAATGGCGCTCATCCACGAGCAATTATATCAATCCGAGCATTTAGACCAGATTGATTTGGCCGAATACATTCAAAGCTTGGTCGCTAATTTATTACAGTCTTTCGGCTGCACCAATAATGGTATTCACCTCAATCTTAACGTTGCCCAAATTTATTTTAATATAGAAACAGCCATACCCTGTGGTTTAATTATTAATGAACTGGTTTCCAATTCACTAAAATATGCTTTTCCCCAAGGCAGTAAAGGTGAAGTTGGCATTCAATTTAGTCAACTAGCTTCTAAGCAATTTCACTTAAGTATCAGTGATAATGGCATCGGATTACCACCTGATTTTCACCTAGAAACCACGGAAACACTAGGTTTGCGATTAGTTCGTATACTGACACGCCAGCTAAAGGGAGTTCTCGAAAT
>CASBRD010000153.1 GCA_949128025.1 Oscillatoriales cyanobacterium PMM_0008
ATGATCGAGCGAGTAACACCTGAAAATTTACATGGTGAAATTGACTTTGGGGAGCCTGTAGGTCGTGAATTCAGATAGCCTACTCACAAATCTACTTCCTAAGCCACATTTATCAATAGAGTAATTTTCCTCTGCTAATAGCTGGCGGGACTTACCTTGCCCCCAAAAATAGCATTTTGTATAGCATTATACCAAAAACTGCACCCCTAAAGGCGATCCCAAAGAAATTATAAATAAAATTACGAAGTGATTAAATTTACCCATTCCTCTGCGGGCGATCGCTAGACTGAGGCTAGATAGCAGGAAATACCTATGGTTATAGCCACTCAAGAGAAGTCTT
This sequence comes from Oscillatoriales cyanobacterium PMM_0008, assembly GCA_949128025.1. GTDB lineage: Bacteria > Cyanobacteriota > Cyanobacteriia > Cyanobacteriales > Aerosakkonemataceae > Argonema. Next base: position 341 of record CASBRD010000153.1, read on the forward strand.
CCCAGTTCTCCAAAGAGAAATCTCTGGTTCTCTGGTTCGATGAAGTTGGGATCGGCGACATCCCCTTAGTTGGTGGAAAGAATGCCTCCTTGGGGGAAATGATCCAGCAGTTGACTCACAAAGGAGTCAACGTTCCCAACGGGTTTGCGACTACAGCTTATGCCTATCGTTATTTCATCCAAGCAGCAGGTTTAGAAGAAAAGCTGCGCGAACTGTTTGCCGACTTGGATGTGGAAGATGTTAATAACTTGCGGGAACGGGGAAAAAAGGCGAGGTCATTGCTTTTGCACACACCTTTTCCGAAAGAATTGCGGGGTGCGATCGCACTAGGTTACCAGAAAATGTGCGATCGCTACGGCGCAGAAACAGAAGTCGCAGTCCGTTCCTCCGCCACCGCAGAAGACTTACCCGACGCCAGTTTTGCCGGACAGCAGGAAACTTACCTCAACATCCAAGCTGTGGAAAGCGTCATCGGTGCGTGTCACAAATGCTTTGCATCACTATTTACCGATCGGGCCATTTCCTATCGTCATGCCAGGGGATTCGACCATTTTAGCGTCGCCCTTTCCGTCGGCATTCAAAAAATGGTGCGATCGGACCTAGCTTCCTCTGGTGTTATGTTCACCATCGACACCGAAACAGGATTTAAAAATGCTGCCTTAATTACAGCAGCGTTCGGATTGGGAGAAAATGTCGTTCAAGGGGCAGTTAATCCAGACGAATATTTAGTTTTCAAACCCACATTAAAAGATGGATTCCGCCCAATTCTCGACAAACGTTTAGGCAGCAAAGAATACAGACTCGTTTGCGATGTTGGCGGTTGCAAACAAATGAAAAACGAGCGAGTTCCTCTCAACGAACAAAGGCAATTCGCACTTTCCGATGATGAAATTTTGCAACTAGCACGCTGGGGTTGCATAATTGAAGACCACTACAGCGATGTGCGCGGTATGTATACGCCGATGGACATTGAGTGGGCAAAAGACGGGATTACCAACGAAATGTTTATCGTGCAAGCGCGTCCCGAAACGGTACAATCCCAGAAATCGCAAAACATTCTGCGTAGCTATCATTTACAAGAACGCAGCAATGTGCTAGTTACTGGTCGTAGTGTTGGGGAAGCGATCGGTCAGGGGAAAGTCCGCCTCATGCTGGATGTTCGCAAAATCGATTTGTTCCAACCAGGAGAAGTTTTAGTAACAGATAAAACCGACCCCGACTGGGAACCAATCATGAAAAAAGCCAGCGCCATTATTACCAATAAAGGGGGCCGAACCTGTCATGCCGCAATTATAGCTCGCGAAATGGGTATTCCCGCAATTGTCGGATCTGGCGATGCTACAGATATCTTGAAAACAGGTCAAGAGGTGACAGTTTCTTGTTCCGAAGGTGAAGAAGGACGAGTTTATGCTGGTTTGCTACCTTTTGAAGTAAAAGAAGTAGCGCTAGAAAATTTACCCCACACCCACACTAAAATAATGATGAATGTGGGGAATCCAGAAGAAGCGTTTAGTCTTTCCCATCTTCCCTGCGATGGTGTCGGTTTAGCGCGGTTAGAATTTATTATTGCCAATCACATCAAAGTGCATCCTTTAGCTTTGATTCACTTCGACAAGCTGCAAGATGAATCTGCACAAGTAAAGATTGCCCAAATGACCGCACTTTATGAAGATAAACCGCAGTACTTTGTCGATAAATTAGCCCAAGGGGTAGCAAGAATTGCTGCGGCATTTTATCCCAAACCAGTGATAGTGCGGATGAGCGATTTCAAAAGTAATGAATATGCCAATCTTTTGGGGGGTCGGCAATTTGAACCCAAAGAAGAAAACCCGATGCTTGGTTGGCGCGGTGCGTCTCGTTATTATGATGAGAAATACCGGGACGCATTTGCTTTGGAATGTCACGCACTGAAGCGGGTGCGGGATGAAATGGGTTTGACTAATGTAATTCCCATGATTCCTTTTTGTCGCACGCCGGACGAAGGACGCAAAGTGTTAGCTGAAATGGCGAAACATAGCTTAGTGCGTGGGGAAAACGGGTTGCAAGTCTATGTGATGTGCGAGATTCCCAGCAACGTCATCCTCGCGGATCAATTCTGTGAAGAGTTTGATGGGTTATCCTTCGGTTCAAACGATTTGACTCAGGGACTTCTGATGCTAGACCGCGACTCTGCCTTGGTTGCCCACCTTTTTGATGAGCGCAATGAGGCTGTGAAGATAATGGTGCAGATGGGTATTGCATCAGCTAAAAAGAATGGTCGCAAAATCGGTATCTGCGGTCAAGCCCCTAGCGATTACCCAGAGTTCGCCCGTTTCTTGGTTGAGCAAGGGATTGACTCGATGAGTCTTAACCCAGACTCGGTGCTGAAGACGCTGCTTATAGTGGCTGAAGCCGAAGGAATTAAAACCTAATACAGACTCGGCTCGTGGTATCATGCGATAGGGTGGGCAATGCCCACCCTTTTTTATAGGTAAGCGTTATAATAAATTGTTCTAGGGATAGAGGTACAACCCATGAAGCAGCCTAGTGAAGCTGATATTCAACTGATCGAAGACTGAAGCATTCCGGCAAATAACTTATCGGTTATATGCAGAGGTTAATTACCGGAATGCTTCGCCCCTACGCCCCTACTTAAAATGTACTCTATTACAGCGGGAACTGCTCTAAGTTTGTTCATCCTTACTTATGGTAAAAAAGTATAAGAACGACTAAAGTTGCAGCTTGCGCTTACTTTCGCCTGCTTTATTCATCAGTGAATCTTTATATGTTTGAACAATTCTTTACAACCTCACCTGAAATAAATCAAGACTCTACAACCATTCGCCGTCCTCGCAAAGGCGTAATTATTGGTGCGGGTCAAGTAGGTATGGCTTGCGCTTATTCGATGCTAATCCAAAATACTTTGGATGAAATGATCATCGTCGATGTCAATCGCGAAAAGCTAGAAGGGGAGGTGATGGACTTAGTTCACGGACTACCCTTTGTTGAACCTAGCATAGTGCGATCGGGTACTTTGGCAGATGGACAAGATGCCGATATCGTCATTATCACTGCTGGCGCAAAGCAAAGACCGGGTGAAAGCCGTTTGGATTTGGTTCAGCGCAATGTAGAACTGTTTAAAGGTTTGATTTCGGAAGTAGTAAAGTGTTGTCCCAGCGCCATTTTGCTGATTGTCACCAATCCGGTGGACATCATGACTTATGTGACTTGGCGGCTATCTGGATTACCCAGTTCCAGTGTAATTGGTTCCGGTACGGTGCTGGATACGGCTCGTTTCCGCTATCTTTTGGCTGAAAAGTTACAGATTGACCCCCGCAGTCTGCACGCCTATATCATCGGCGAACACGGCGATAGTGAGGTTGCGGTGTGGAGTAAGGTGAATGTGGCGGGAATGCAGCTGTGCGATCGCGGTTTGTCAGACAGCACATCGGAGGATAATAAGCAACTGGAAGAAGTTTTTACACAAGTAAAAAATGCAGCTTACGAGATTATCCAGCGCAAAGGTGCCACCAGTTATGCGATCGGTCTTGGCGTCACCCAAATCGTACAGGCTATCCTACGCAATCAAAACCGGGTTTTGACTGTCAGCAGCCTAATTAATGGCTTGCACGGCATTCACGATGTCTGCCTCAGTCTACCTGCGGTAGTGAATCGTCAGGGGGTTACCAGGGTTTTGAATCTCTCTCTTACCCCCAAGGAAGAACAGCAGCTGTTACACTCTAGCCAAGTTCTGCGCGAAACGATCGCGAAACTCAATCTGTAATAAGTTCTCACGCATCTAAATTGTAGTTAGCCGTAGGTTGGGTTGAACAGAGTGAAACCCAACTTTAGCTTTAAGTTCGGGTTGGGTTTCGTTCCAAGGGCCTAACCTACAGATATCATAAGTGATTGACAGGACATGATATAATATATCAAGTTTGTTTTATGGTTTGTGGTTCATTGTTCGTGGTAGACATTAGACTTCTTGCCAAAATACGAATCTCTGATTTTTTACCGCAGATGAAAGCAGATAAACGCGGATAAACGCAGATGAATTGGATGAAGTATATTGACTTTGGCAATATTCTCTATTGTTTTTCCTAAACTATGAACCATTGATTATGCGTGTTCACACTGTGGCAATTTTAACTTTGGCGTCTCTGGCTATTTGGGAATCTCATGATGCGATCTGTGGAACAGATCTGGGTCTTACCCAGATCGCCAGTTCCCCATCTCCTACCCCGCAGTTGGCTACCCATGTTTTAGCACCAATGCCTCTGGAAGCAATAGCACCTGAAGGCAGTACTTCCACAAATGCCAACGATTTATTGCCGATCGCTAATTATAACCAATTGCCGATCGCACAAAAAAATGATTCTTTCCCAGTCCCCAATCCCCAATCCCCAGTTATCAGAGATATCGAGATTCGCTTTGTCGATCGCAAAGGTGAACCGATCGAGGGTCGTACCCGCAAAGATTATCTTTTAGGCGAATTACGACTCAAACCGGGTCAGGTGTTCCGACAAGGAGTGCTTGAGTCAGACTTGCGGCGACTGAGGCGATCGGAATTCATTGACAAAGTTGATGTTTCTCTTGTGTCAGATAGTGATGGCGTTACCATCATCTACGACATCAAGGAGCGTCGCTACCCTTCTGTAAATTACGGCGCTGGCTATAATAACGATGATATAGGGATCTACGGTACTGTAGGCTATCGAGACGCCAATCTAGGCGGGATCAACCAACAACTAGGTGGCAAGTTACAGATTAGCCGCCAAGATGCCCAATTTGATGTAGAGTTCACCGACCCTTATCGCGCCAGCGAATCAAACCGCTTAGGATATAGCGTTCGCGCTTTTCGCCGTCGCAATTTTTCCCGTACCTTTGGCGATGAGATCGATTTGCTCAACGACGACGATCCACGGGAGGGAAGATTTGGCGGTTCTGTGGCGCTTTTGCGGTCTTTTGATGACTGGGATGGGTCGCTGGGTTTGAATTACACCCGGATTAGTATTCGCGATGCCAATTGGCGGGTTTCGCCAGTGGATGAATTTGGCAATCCCTTATCTCTTAGCGGTAAGGGGATTGATGATTTGGTGACGGTATCTTTTGCGGTGAGTAGAGATAGACGCTCTAGCCGTTCCTATCCGACTCAAGGTTCTATCCTGACTTTTAGCACCGAACAGTCGATTCCGATTGGATTAGGCAATGTTTTAATCAACCGACTGCGGGCCAACTATATTCAGTATGTGCCGATCGACTTAATCGGCAGAGGTAAACCAGCACAAAATCCCGAATTGACAGAAATGTTAGCTTTTAATTTACAGGCTGGCACGATATTTGGCGAATTTCCACCCGCTGAAGCCTTTAATCTGGGCGGTTTCAATTCTGTACGCGGATACGGAGGGGGTGGAGTCGGTAGCGGTCGCAGTTATGTGTTGGGTTCTGTAGAATATCGTTTCCCGATCGTTTGGCGGGTGGGAGGGGTTGTCTTTGCTGATTTCGCCTCGGATTTGGGATCTGGCGATACGGTGGTTGGGGAACCCGGTGTAATACGGGATAAACCAGGAAGCGGTTTTGGTTATGGACTGGGATTACGAGTGCGATCGCCCTTGGGGCTAATTCGGGCCGACTTTGGGTTGAGCGATCGCGGCGAGGCCCGATTGGAAATCACTACTGGTCAGCGGTTTTGATGGGAATGGCTAGGAAAGGCGGCGCAATATGCCATCCGGCGCGATCGTACTTTTAGTCCTTGACATATATCACTTGATGTTGTTCTTTCCTTACAAAAAATGAATCAGGAATAGTTTGTATTCTTGCCCCGATGAACTTTTGTAAAGGTCAGAACTCATTCTGCGATTAGGCTACCCCTCGTTGCTTAGAATATGAGCTTAACTGAACCGTTGAGAAATCTCCCGGCAGTCTTAGCGGTACTTCAAGTTCTTCTGTAGATTCTCAAACAAACAGGAATAATAGATATGGCCGATCCCAGAGATACAGAGCTTATCAAACCCTATAACGGTGACCCGTTTGTCGGTCATCTTTCCACCCCAATTAGCGATTCTGATTTTACCAGGGCTTTCATCGGTAATCTGCCAGCCTACCGCAAAGGTCTATCTCCTATCCTGCGCGGATTGGAAATTGGCATGGCTCACGGCTATTTCCTGATCGGCCCCTGGGTTAAGTTCGGTCCATTACGCGATTATGCAGAAGCTGCCAATCTAGGCGGATTGATTTCAGGTCTAGCGTTGATTCTCATCGCGACTGCCTGTATGTCCGTTTACGGGATCGCCTCTTTCCAAGACGGAAAGACTATACCCAGCTCGAATCCTCAAGCTCCCGATCAATGGAAAACCGCTGACGGCTGGAGCCAAGTGACAGCTGGTTTCTTTGTAGGTGCAATGGGAGGCGCTTTCGTTGCCTACTTCCTACTAGAAAATTTCGGTGTCGTAGATGCGATTTTCCGTGGTGTAGTTCATCACTAAACCCTTTTTAACCAAGACCCCCCACTATATCGGTACTACGATTAGTGGTGGGTACTTCAAGGCAGCACATCTCTTAAAATAGCCGCAGTACTTTACCCTTTTTGGAGATTTTGACATGACAGGTTCATACGCAGCTTCCTTCTTGCCCTGGATTCTCATCCCCGTAATTACCTGGCTGTTGCCTACGATAGTTATGGGTTTGTTATTCATCTACATTGAAAACGATGCTGCTTAATAGCAGTTTTGTTTTAAACCCTATCTAAGTAGGCTGAAGTTCACCTCTAAATTTTCACAAATCCCTTACCCGCAGGTATGGGATTTTTTTTGTTTCATACCAAATCCGGGTAATCGTTGCGGATTTGGTATCAGAGGCTGCGTGCGCTGTAGACTAACAGAAAAACCCCAGCAGTCAAACTGGGGAGGAAACTTTATGCTATTCCCACACATACAATAAATAGACGAAACTCTCATCTATATAAAAATATATTTTTTATAGCAGTTTTTTCCAGATTTCGATCCAGTGAAAATTAAGAGAAATTACGACCTATACCTAGCTTGTCGGGTTATGCTGGCTTTGCCGCAGATGGTGAACCGGCTTTGTGTGCCTCAGCATAAATTTTCAACGCTACAGACATCTGCTGTTCGACACCTTCTCCTTGCGCTTGAAACCAAGCAAAAGTTTCGGAATCGACTTGAACCGATACTTTTACAGGCAACTTGGGCATTCGCAATTGCGCTTTGGCAAAAAACTCCCCTGATAGCGATGGAATATCAGAGGTGTCGATATCCTCATCGCTCATCGCGTCGATTCTAGCCCAATCGGTTCTTGAGGTATTGTTCATAGCGTCTGCGTTCATGAGACAGTGCCTTTCGTAATGAGATAATACGACCAACAAGATATTATTGAACCCAATTCTTTATCCCGGCAATTCTTGATTAACAGACTCAGCTAAACGCTTTGCCCTTTCCCTACGGTGAACATTTATAGGGCTGTTGCGGATCTCTGCTTCTACCATAGCAATGAGTTCATCTATTTCTAGAGCTACAGCTTCAAGCTGGTGATTGCTTTCCCGTAACATAGCAACGGTTTTTTTAACTTTCTCTGGATCGGGAAGTTTCGGTTGTTGAGTCATAGTATATTCCAATCCCTTTTAGCTTCTTGAACACTTGCTGCTGAAGCATCGACGGCGGCTTGCGATCGCCCAATTGTTTGAGCCAATGAATTCAGCATAGCAGGAGGAGCCATAGGTTGAGCTTCAGCAATCCTCAGCAATAGCTGGAACAGACCTAAGTAAGGGACTCTTAAGCGTTCTGCCGCATTTTGCAGCTGCTCTAACACTGTAGCAGTTGCATCTGTCTCCCCATACCGTTCAAAAATAGCGGCTTCTGCTGCTTTGGCTTCATCAATTCCTAAAAGAAGCAGCCGCTGTAAATGCAAGACTGTTGTTATAGTTTCCTCTGGAAATCTAGCCATACAAACTTACTCCACTCCTCTTAATTAACTGCTATTTAAAAAATCCCCTGCCTGTTCGCGAAGCGTAAACTCCGCGCCGAGGCAGGGGACTTTGTTTAATTACCTACAAAGCTAGGTTGCAGATCAACCGAACTTCCCAGCAGTCGAGGCAATCAGGAATGCCGCGTAGGTCAAGATGTAGCCAACTGTGAAGTGAGCTAGACCAACCAGACGACCTTGAACTATAGACATAGCAACTGGCTTGTCTTTCCAGCGAACCAGGTTCGCCAGAGGAGTGCGCTCGTGAGCCCACACCAGAGTTTCGATCAACTCTTGCCAGTAACCGCGCCAGCTAATCAGGAACATGAAGCCAGTAGCCCAAACTAGGTGTCCGAAGAGGAACATCCAAGACCAGACCGCCAAGTTGTTCATGCCGTAGGGGTTGTACCCGTTAATCAGCTGAGACGAGTACAGCCAGAGGTAGTCGCGCAGCCAGCCCATGAGGTATGTAGAAGACTCATTGAACTGAGCCACATTGCCTTGCCAAATGCCCAGATGCTTCCAGTGGAAGTAGAAAGTTACCCAACCAATCGTGTTGAGCATCCAGAACATCGCCAGGTAGAACGAATCCCAAGCAGAGATATCGCAAGTACCACCACGACCAGGACCATCGCAAGGGAAAGCATAGCCGAAATCCTTCTTGTCCGGCATCAGCTTAGAACCGCGAGCATCCAACGCACCCTTCACCAAGATCAGAGTGGTGGTATGCAGACCCAGAGCGATCGCATGGTGAACCAAGAAATCGCCAGGGCCGATCGTCAGGAACAGAGAGTTAGTGCCGTTGTTGATTGCATCCAACCAGCCAGGTAACCACACATTACCGTGGTTCGGCCAAGCCGTCGAAGCAATACTATCCGGGTTAGACAGCAGCGTGTCAAAGCCGTACAACACTTTACCGTGAGCAGCTTGAATGAACTGGGCAAACACCGGCTCAATCAAGATTTGCTTCTCCGGCGTCGCAAAAGCCTGCATCACATCATTGTGGACATACAAGCCCAGCGTGTGGAAGCCCAAGAACAGCGACACCCAACTCAAGTGAGAGATAATCGCTTCTTTGTGCTGTAGGACGCGCTCCAGCACGTTGCCTTTGTTTTGCTCAGGGTCGTAGTCCCGCACCCAGAAGATCGCTCCGTGGGCGAAAGCACCGACCATGATGAAACCGGCGATGTACTGGTGGTGAGTGTACAGCGCTGCCACCGTTGTGTAGTCCTGCGCTAAGAAAGCGTAGGGAGGCAACGCATACATATGCTGCGCCACCAGAGAAGTTACAACACCGAGTGCAGCTAAGTGAATACCCAACTGAAAGTGCAACGAATTGTTGTAGGTATCGTACAACCCTTGGTGAGGCAGGTTGAACGGGCCTTCAGTCTTCATGCCAAAGAAATTCTTGGCATTGAGCATTTCCTTGATACTGTGGCCAATCCCGAAATTCGTCCGGTACATATGACCAGCGATGATAAACAGAACTGCGATCGCCAAATGGTGATGAGCAATATCCGTCAACCACAGAGACTGAGTTTGGGGATGGAAACCACCCAAGAACGTCAGGATAGCCGTTCCCGAACCTTGAGCCGTACCGAATAACTGTTCCGCCGTATCCGGGTTCTGGGCATATACTCCCCAGTTACCCGTAAAGAACGGAGCCAAACCAGCCGGATGCGGCAGAGTGGACAGGAAGTTATCCCAACCCACGTGCTGTCCGCGAGCCTCCGGGATAGCAACGTGAACCAAGTGACCCGTCCAAGCCAGAGAACTGACACCGAACAAACCAGCCAGATGGTGGTTGAGGCGAGACTCAGCACTCTTGAACCAAGACAAGCTAGGACGGAACTTCGGTTGCAAGTGCAGCCAGCCCGCAAACAGGAACACCGCCGACAGCACCAGGAGGAACAACGCACCTTGATACAGGTCATTGTTCGTCCGCACACCGATCGTGTACCACCACTGATACAAACCAGAGTAGGAAATGTTCACCGGATAGTTAGCACCAGCTTGCGTGAAAGCATCTACTGCCGGTGCCCCAAACTGAGGGTCCCAAATCGCATGAGCGATCGGACGCACATTCAGCGGGTCCTTAATCCACTGTTCAAAATTGCCTTGCCAAGCCACGTGGAACAGATTGCCCGAAGTCCACAGAAAGATGATCGCAATATGACCGAAATGAGAAGCGAAAATCTTTTGGTAAAGATTCTCCTCAGTCATCCCGTCATGGCTCTCAAAGTCATGCGCCGTAGCAATCCCGTACCAAATCCGACGAGTAGTCGGGTCTTGCGCTAAATCTTGGCTAAACTTGGGAAATTTTGTTGCCATATCTTACAAAATCCTCCTCGCCCTTATCCTAATGAAATTGTTCGAGCCAGGAAGAATGCCCATGTAGTAGCAATCCCTCCCAGGAGGTAATGAGCAACCCCCACAGCCCGACCCTGAATAATACTCAGAGCGCGAGGCTGAATCGCTGGAGCCACCTTTAGCTTGTTGTGAGCCCAAACAATAGATTCGATCAACTCCTGCCAGTAGCCACGACCACTGAACAAGAACATCAGGCTAAATGCCCACACAAAGTGAGCGCCCAAGAAAATCAAACCATAAGCAGACAAAGCCGTCCCGTAGGACTGAATCACCTGCGAAGCTTGCGCCCACAAGAAGTCACGCAACCAACCGTTAATTGTCAGCGCACCTTGGGCAAAGTTACCGCCCGTAATGTGAGACACCGTACCATCCGCATCCAGAGTCCCCCATACATCCGACTGCATCTTCCAACTGAAGTGGAACAACACAACCGAAATCGAGTTGTACATCCAGAACAGACCCAGGAATACATGGTCCCAACCAGATACTTGGCAAGTACCACCACGACCCGGCCCATCGCAGGGGAACCGGAAGCCCAAATTAGCCTTGTCTGGAACCAGACGAGAGCTACGGGCAAACAGCACACCTTTGAGCAGGATCAGGACGGTGACGTGAATGGTGAACGCATGGATATGGTGAACCAAAAAGTCCGCCGTACCCAAAGCGATCGGCATCATCGCCACCTTACCGCCCACAGCAACAATACCGCCGCCGAAGGCATAGCTAGCAGGCTGCAACGCATTAGGAGCAGTAGTGCCTGGAGCTAGAGTGTGGATATTTTGAATCCACTGTGCAAACACTGGTTGCAGCTGAATCGCCGTATCCGAGAACATATCTTGGGGACGACCGAACGCACGCATGGTGTCGTTATGGACATACAAGCCGAAGCTGTGGAAGCCCAAGAACATACACACCCAGTTCAGGTGAGAAATGATAGCGTCCCTGTGTCGGAGGACTCGATCGAGCAAATTGTTTTGGTTCACCACCGGATCGTAATCCCGCACCATAAAGATGGCACCGTGAGCCGCTCCACCTACGATCAAGAAGCCACCAATCCACATATGGTGCGTGAAGATGGACAACTGCGTCGCATAGTCCACCGCCAAGTACGGATACGGAGGCATCGCATACATATGTTGGGCGACAATGATCGACAGCGATCCCATCATGGCTAAGTTAATAGCCAGTTGAGCGTGCCAAGAAGTCGTCAGAACCTCATAGAGTCCCTTATGGCCTTCACCTGTGAAAGGGCCCTTGTGGTTCTCTAGAATTTCCTTCATGCTGTGGCCAATACCCCAGTTTGTACGGTACATATGGCCAGCGATGATGAACAGAACTGCGATCGCCAAGTGGTGATGCACTGTATCTGTCAACCACAAGCTACCAGTCACCGGGTTCAAGCCACCCTTGAAAGTCAGGAAGTCAGCATACTGACCCCAGTTCAAAGTGAAGAAAGGCACTAACCCCTGCTTGAAGCTGGGATATAGCTCTGCCATCAAGTCCTTGTTCAAGATGAACTCATGGGGCAGAGGAATGTCTCCAGGCGCCACACCAGCATCCAACAGCTTGTTAACCGGCAAAGCTACGTGAATCTGATGACCAGCCCAACCCAGAGAGCCCAAACCTAGCAACCCCGCTAAGTGGTGGTTCATCATCGACTCCACATTTTGGAACCATTCCAGTTTGGGAGCCCGCTTGTGATAGTGGAACCAGCCAGCAAACAGCATCAGCGCTGCCATGACCAGACCACCGATAGCAGTGCAGTAAAGCTGGAATCCGTTTGTGAAGCCAGCGGCACGCCACATATAGAACAGACCGGAAGTGATCTGAATTCCGTGGAAGCCGCCACCTACATCAGCATTTAGAATTTGTTGACCTACGATCGGCCAAACAACCTGGGCACTGGGTTTAATCCCAGTCGGATTGGTTAGCCAAGCTTCGTAGTTGGAAAACCGAGCGCCATGAAAATACATGCCGCTCAACCAGACAAAAATGACAGCCAAGTGACCGAAGTGAGCGCTGAAGATCTTGCGCGATATATCTTCTAGGTCACTGGTATGGGTATCGAAATCATGGGCGTTGGCGTGTAGGTTCCAAATCCACGTTGTGGTTTTTGGACCTCTGGCGAGGGTACGGTCAAAGTGACCGGGCTGAGCCCACTTTTCAAAAGAAGTGGGAACCGGATCTTTATCTGCTACAACCCTTACCTTTGCCTCACGCTCCGGAGGACTTTTCGTCATGAAGACTCTCCTCTCTTTTTACTAAGGCACGAGGATTAACTCGTCTGAACTCGCTTTTGAGGATTTTGAACTGAAGCCCTCCACCACTTAGGCCACAAAAGACGCCGACCGAACTATTAAAGTGCTGTGGGCGACCTCGTTGCTGGGAGGGTGTTCCTTCTGATGAATTATATGACTACCCTCCCAACCTATCGATCAGCAGTTAACAATAATTCAAATTTGCTAGAGCGAAGACATACATTTACTTTTAACCTATAACTACTTGCCAAAAAGTCAAGGGGTATTTCCATTTCATTCACAAAACTAAATAATTGGTTAAGTTAACCTTCAACTTAGTAGAGTTAGTAGAGCTTGAAGGCAATAGTTAGAAGGGGTTGAGCCTTTTGGGCTATAGTCTCGTATGGATGGCTTATAGGGGCTCTTTGGCCGTGAATGAAGGTAACCATCGGGTAAATAAACCCGCTCTGCTTAGAATTTGGTTGTTTAGGAGTGTTAAGTGTTTGATACAAACTGGTGCAAGAGGGCTGCGAGAGGGCTAATTACATCCGTAATAGCAGCAGTACTAATTTTGAGTTTGGCAGCTTGTGGCGATCGCACCGCCCCATCTGGGACACCTGGGGACTTGAAACCGGGATCGGGTGAAAATGCAGTAAAGATTGCGGAAGTTTCACCTCCCCAAGTCATTCAAGAGCTGCGTCAGGCATTGGAAACTTACCAGCCTCAAGTGGCGGTACTCAGTCCTCAACCTAACGAGGTTCTAGAGGATAACACCGTCACAGTGCAATTGCAGGTTCAAGACTTGCCCATCTTTAAAGATCCGCAACTAGGTCAGGGCCCCCATCTCCAAGTCTTCCTGGACAACCAACCTTACCAGGCAGTTTATGACCCAAACCAGCCTTTAATCTATAAAGATTTAGCTCCCGGCACTCACACAATCAGGGTTTTCGCCTCCCGCCCCTGGGATGAGAGCTTCAAAAATGAGGGAGCTTATGCCCAAACTACATTCCACATATTTACTAAGACAGATGACAACAGCCCCAACCCCGACCAACCACTGTTAACTTACAGCAGTCCTCAAGCTAGCTACGGGGCAGAGCCAATCATGCTTGACTTCTATCTCACCAACGCTCCCCTCCACCTTGTAGCCCAAGAGAATCCTGAAGACGACATTGCAGATTGGCGGATTCGTTGCACCATTAACGGCGAAAGCTTCATCATTGATGAGTGGCAACCAATTTATCTCACAGGCTTCAAACCGGGCAAAAACTGGGTACAGCTAGAATTACTCGATGAACTGGGCAATCCCGTTAATAACGCCTTTAACAACATAGTTAGGCTCATTACCTACGAACCAAACGGAACAGACACTCTTTCCCAGCTAGTTCGCGGCGAACTTTCAGCCGCCCTAGCACGCGGAATTGTCGATCCTAACTACACCCCCAAGACACCAGAACCAACACCTACGCCAACACTAGAGCCAGCTGTAGAGGCGACACCTGCACCTACCCCAACACCTGAGCCAGCTGTAGAGGCGACACCCGCACCTACGCCAACACTAGAGCCAGAAACAGTAGCCCCAACTGCGCCGACTTCTGAAGAAACACCGGCAACACCTACAGTTGAAGTTGAGCCTACCAAACCAGCAGAAACGGAGCCAATAGCACCGAAAGCATTAGAAAAACCGAGATTTGGAGGATTTTTCAATTGGTTCCGTCGTCCGGATACGGCACAGCCTTCACCCACGCCGCCAGCGCCAAATGCGATCGCAACACCAACCCCCCCATTGACTCCTCCACCAGCAGTTCAGAAGCCTGAAATGCCAGCGTTCCCGAAGGCTTTGGCACCCGAAACCCCCACATTGTCACCGACTAAATTAGACGAAAAAGAATCGGACAAGAGCGAATCATTCGATCGCCTCAAAAGCCCCAGCGCAGTTGAGCTACAACCCTACCCCAGTTTGCCGCCTACACTGCCAGAAATAATCCAAACACCAACCCCCCAATCGATCGCTCCCTCCACACCCCCATCTCCACCGGAAACGCCAATCTCACCCAAAGCTGAGCCAACTGAAACTCCACAAGAAGCAAAATCTGGGGAATTATCTAATCCTGCGTCCATTCCCACAATCATTGAAGTGGAAACTACCCCCAGTTTGCCGCCTACACTGCCAGAGATAATAGAGACGCCAACCCCCGAAGAGATCTCGGTAAGATCGAAATCTCTTCCACAGATCGATTCTCCAGCGTCTCAAACTGAACCCAAGGCTGAAGTAACCAAAACTCCTGAAGCCAAACCTAATCAATCAGTTGAAACTGCACAAGAATCGCCTAAAAGTTCAGGAACAACCCAAATTTACAAATTATTCCAGCGGTTCCGAGAGCCTAGAACACCAATTCAGTAATAACGCAAGTTGCTAGTTATATGATTAAGCACTTAGTAGTTAGTAGGTAAGTTGTTGCGCTTTAGCGCTAAAGCGCAACAACTTACCCATTACCCATTCCAAACAAGAGCGAATGCAAGTAACTAGCAATTTGATTTAATACCAGAAACCCCGGTTCTAAGGGCTTAGCAGTTTTACGTTTACAGGACTTACACAACTGTCATACTTAAATCAACTTGTAGGGTGCGTCAGAAGAAGTTATATACTTATAGAATAAGTATTTCAGCCTCTGACGCACCCTACTCTATGTGCTAGTTGCGTAAATCCTAGTTTAATTAAGCCCACCTACTTAAGCCATCGAAAAAGCCGAAACAAATTTTAAATCTAAAATCTAAAATTTTAAATTCCTCTACCTCTGCTATGCAAGCATAGCCAAGTGCGATCGCATTATGAACTATTGGGAGAAACTAACAGCCACAGAATTCTATCTACATTCTCTATCTCACCCACAATCCGTCGTACAGGTCGAGGCCATACCTTAACAAGAGTGGGTGTAGCAGAAATTTGATCTGCCTCTGCTTGCTCTGGATGCTTAAAAACATCAATTACTTTTAATGTGTACGGCTCATAGAGAGATTGTTCTAAAAGTTGATATAAAGTTTGGAGAATTCGCTCTGTAGAAGTATTATGCCCAGAAACAAACAAACGCAGTACATATCCTTGAGCTTCTGGCAACTTCGGCAACGGCGTGAATAGTTCTGGCTGGAAACTCGGATGAAGAACGCTATTTTCAAACCGCACCACTAAGTCATGTTCTTCCCACAGCTGAGGAAATTGATCGCGATAAGTTGCTAATACCATTGGATCGCACAATTCTTCAGGCCAAGGAGCGGTTTGCCAAACCAGGTCGTCGGTTTCAAAGACAGCATTCAGAAGTGTTTGATATCGCAGAACGGGGGGATAAGCTTCAGCAGAAATTCGCACTTGTCCCGATCGAGACTCTAACCACCTGTCGATAGTCGCCGTGTAGCACGGTACTAAGAAATGAGGCGGTTCTGATAGTCCCAAAATTTCCTGTAATCCTGTACATAAATTCAGGTGCCATCGATTCTGCTTATTTGGATCGATGCAATAGATTAAATCTCCCGCTGGTGTAAAAAGCGCAATACCTTTAAAAAGTTGTCCTTTGTCATTGGTCATTAGTCATTGGTCATTAGTCATTGGTCATTAGTCATTAGTCATTGGTCATTGGTCATTAGTCATTGGTCATTGGTCACTAGGAAAGGGAAGATTGCAGATTGCAGATTGCGGATTTAATTTAAATCTAAAATCTAAAATCTAAAATTTCTCGATCATTAGTTATTCGTAACAAACAAAGGACAACGGGGTTCCCAGGTATAATATCCCTGGGAACGAGACAAACGACAATTTAGACCCGGCCTCGCAGGAACTGAGCCATTTCGTTAGGAGTGGGAGATTTTTCCAAAGCTTCTTCTTCAGTAATTCGACCTTCCTGGTAGAGAGCCAAGAGAGCTTGGTTCATAGTCTGCATCCCGTCAAACTTAGACTTGAGCATGACTCCTGTAATTTCGTCGTATTTGCCCTGGATAATGTACTCTTTGATGGCATCTGAGTTGATCAGAACATCGTGGTAAGCTGCACGCTTACCATCAGTAGTTTTGCACAGACCCTGAGCGATTACTGCGATCAAGGATTCTGCGATCGCTACTTTCATCGACTCCTGCTCTTCTGCCGAGTATAGGTTGAGAATCCGCTCGATCGTCTTAACAGCACTATTCGTGTGCAGCGTACCCGCTACCAAGTGCCCCGTTTGCGCGGCTTTGAGAGCGGTGTTGACGGTTTCTTTATCCCGCATTTCCCCCACCAGAATCAAATCTGGATCTTCCCGCAAAGCTGCTTTCAAAGCATTGTCAAATTTCCGCGTATGCTGTCCGACTTCTCGGTGCTTAATCAGAGATTTGCGACTCGTATGGACAAATTCGATCGGGTCTTCGATCGTAATGATGTGCTTCGCCATATTCTTATTGATGTAATCAATCATGGCTGCCATCGTCGTAGACTTACCAGAACCCGTCGGTCCGGTCACCAAGATCAAACCCTTATGGTAATGGCAAATATCTTTGAAGACGGCAGGTAAGTTCAGCTGCTCCATCGTTAAGATATTGTTCGGAATCAAGCGCATTACCAACGAGGGGCCTCTCATCGACCCGAAAACATTGATCCGGGCCCGCGAGAATTCGTACTGCGTCACCCCGTCAAAATCTAGGGACTCTTCAAACTTCTCAATCTCCTCATCGCTCATCACCTCCTGCAACCAACTCATGAAGGTGGGGTAATCCGTTTCGGAGTAATCGGTAGGGATGATGTCGCCCCGCTTGCGAAAACGGGGCGCTTCTCCTACACCGGCGTGAATGTCAGAAATCCCGTTGTCAAAAGCGTTCTTGACAATTTCCGCTAATGTGGGCTGTCCTGATGAACGACCTCTACTACCCGGTGTCCGCCCTGAAACACTTGTCGCCGGTGCTGCTGGTGGCGGCGCGGGCGGCTGCGATCGTGGCGGTGGCCCTCCAGGTGCTATAGAACCTGGGGGAGGTGCTGTAGGTGCAGATCCTGCTGTTGGAAAAGGTGGGGCTCCACCCTGAGTCCTTGCGCCTGGTGGGGCTCCAGGAGGCCGAGAAGTAGTAGGCGGTACACCGGGATTGCGAGCCGTGTTAGGCATAGCGACAGTTTCGTCCGTAGGCCGCTGAGTTGTTCCTCCCGTAGATGTTTCAGGCCCAGGCGTTCTTCTGGCAGCAGGTGGTGGCCCTGGTGGCATACCACGGGGACCGGGCGGAGGTGGCATAGGTGGGCGCTGTGATTCTGTCATAGGTCTAGTGCTTCACCACACTGTGAGATTGTCGGTTTTTGGCGATAGATGCGGACAGACTTCTATCTTTTTTAAGTTTTCCCATAATTTGGCTTTGAGCATCATCAGTTTAATAGAAATATCGGGTTAAATCACGGAAATAAGTTTTGTGTAAAGTAGCTTTACGCTTAACAGCCTGATGTAGTTAAGTTTTTTTGCGGTTGTCTGCTTATCCCTCCTGAGAGTATTTTCAGGCCCAATCCCCCAATTTATTTTTGGGACGCTCATTTCGATCTGTAAGCCCAGGCCGAAAATTAATCAGCTATTTCCTTAGTTTTCCTTTGATATTCCAACTCTTGTTCCCTTTACTGTAAAAGTAGCTACAAAATTATGAGAAGCACAGCCGAAGTTATAAGAAATGTTAAGGGATTTGCTAGCATCTTAACCAATTAAGTTTTTTTAGGCGATCGGGAGAGATATATCCAAAGGCATAGATTATTAAATATTTTATCATTAACACTTACTACTTTAGGTAGAGGTGTAGCCTTAAAAGCGAGCGAGTCTTCCTGGAACATAAAATAATATCGTCAAATGTTAAGTTTATTTAAAATACTGTTCATCTTAATCGAAACTTTATATACTACTAAGAACAACGGAGCGATAAGCCCGGAAACAATAAACGGAATTTTACCTAAACCCAATTTTTTCTTTAACCCCAGGAGGGATAATTATGGCGTTAACAAAAAGCCAGAATTTAGTCACGGCCTATGGCTTTGCGATGATCAAAAGCTTTTTAATCTGGACATTTACCCTGTCAGTCTGCTTACTGGTAGTGGGTTTTCCATTAGTTATGGTGATGGTAGTGATTGGCTCTCTATTATCGATCGCTCTGCAATCGGTAATGCCAGTTAGTGCCGTGTTGCTGGTAGCCGGTGGTTTAATTGGCGCTAATGTTCTAGCAGTTATGGCTGGCGCTGCCATGCTCTCGCTCAAGGGCGTTCATCCTCATGAAGTCAAATGGTTAAATTGGCTGAGTGGAGAGGAAAATCCGCTTCATAATTCTGTGTATGCGGCCTGCCCTTTAACCTGTGATATGAATCTAAAATCCCCTGTCTAAAGGCCAATAGCTAGCCGTTGTTTTGAACGGTTCTAAGGCCCGGTAACACCGGGTTTTTTCATGGGAAAATTTCATTAGTCATTAGTCATTAGTCATTACCAAAAGGATAGCGGGAAAAGTCCCAAAATTATTTGGGTATAGTATTTTTAGGGCGAAATGCTCTTAAAACAACAACCTTGCCCAATTTGTTTAATTGGGATTTCACTACCGAAGCATCACCGACAACAATGATAATCGGTTCTGATGAGATGTACTTAGCGGCTGCTTTTAGCACATCCTCCTGTGACACCTGCGCGATCTTTTGGGGGTAGTTCCGATAATCCTCCAAGGGAAGTCCGATAAGTTGATAACTTGCTAGTCCATACGCTACATTAGCGGGAGTTTCCAGTCCCAAATCGAAGCTGCCCAAAAGCAGTCCCTTGCTGGCTGCCAGTTCTTTCTCTGGAATTGGCTGGCTGCGGATGGTGTTCAGTTCCTTGAGAATTTCGCGCAGCGCATCGCCTGTATATTGTTTGCCAACATCGGTTGTGACAAAAAACGTACCAACATCATTACTGCCATCATTCAATTCGCTGACAGCGCTATAGGTATAACCCTTGTCAACCCGCAAATTCTTGAACAAACGACCCGAAGGGCCTTCCCCCAAAACAGTATTCGCCACCAAGAGGGGATAACTGTCGGGATTGCGAGAATCTAAGCTAAGATTGCCAACCAGGATGGTAGTCTGCTCCGCCTCTGGGCGATCGATCAGGTAGATTGCCGAGGTATCGCCCATCTGATTGGGAGGATAGACCAAAAAGTTTGGAACCTGACCCGATTGCCAGTTGCCAAACACTCGTTGAGTTTCTACCTTTGCTTGGGCTAGAGTGATGTCACCCACGATTACCAACAGACTATTGTTAGGTTTGAAAAAGGTATTGTGAAACTGGATTAAGTCGTCACGGGTAAGCTTCTTCAACGTTTGGGTTGATGTGATAAATCCGTAAGGATGTTTGGGATAAGCAATGCGGCTGAACTGACGACTTGCCAACCACGAGGGATCGCTTTCTAATTCCATCAGATTAGTCAACATCTGGGACTTAGCCACATTAAACGCTGGCTGCGGAAATGTGGGTTTGAGTACTACATCTGCCAGAGAGTCGAAGGCAACTTCGGAATTTGGAGAAGGGAAATCGGCACTGACCGTCATCCATTCCAAACCAGCATCTGCACTCAGCGATCCACCGACTGATTCAACTCGTTCGGCAATCTCTGTGCTGGAGGCATCGATCGTCCCTTGAGTAATCACCTCTGCTAGTAACTGTGGCAAACCTTGCTTGTTGGCTGGAACCGCTACATCTGACCCTGCTACGAATAAGGATAGTTGCAGTTTCGGGATTTCGAGATCCTCAACAAAAATTGCTTTCAAACCATTCTTTAAGCTGAAGGTTTCATAGGGAGGTAGCTTGGTTTCTTTAGCTGGAAGAGGTTTGGGAGGCTGAGTACGACTAACCGTCCCTGCTGGCAGTTGTGCCAGATCTTCTGGAGTAGCGCTGCTGGGTTTGAGCGACTGGATACCTATAGGCACATCAATAGGTTCGACAAGTTTACCTGGATAGGTTGCCAATACTTCTTGACCACTTTTGAGGGTGATGAGGATGTTTGTCGGTTTTTGGCAAAGGTAAGTCTGGGCAACCCTTTGGATATCAGCGCTGGTGACCGCATTGAAGTTTTCCATATCCTTAACTAGGGCCTGCGGTGAGCCAAACTGATAAATAAATCGTTGAAACACATCTGTGGTATTCAACGCTGAGCCTCGTAATTCGCTAATTGTGTCAATTTCGATCATCTTTTTGGCACGAGCCAATTCTGCTTCCGTCACCCCTTGATCGATCGCCTTTCTAAGTTGCTCTTGCAGTTGGGACTGCACTGATTTAAGAGATTTATCGGTATTAGGTGTACCGGAAATTATCAATAAGGACGCACCCATATTTTCCGAGACTTCTGCTGATGCACTTGATGCCAAACCTTGCCGAATAATCTGTTGCTCAAAACGACTACTCTCACCACCGCTCAAAATATTGGCTAAGAGTGTGAGGGCATAAAAATCGCGATCGCCTCGTGGGGGTACAACTACGCTGTAGCTTACTTGGGGGAGATCGATGAGCGGATCGATGACTGTATCCTGATAACCAATTTGGCAGCCGGTTTTGGGATCGGTTTTGGTGACGGGAAACCGATCTGGCAGAGGGTATTGCTTCAAGATAGGTACTACTGGTTCACCAGGGGGGATATCACCAAAATATGCCTGTACTAGGGTTTTGGTTTGCTCAAAATTGATATCGCCAGCAATTACCAAGGTGGCATTGTTGGGAATATAGTATTTGCGGTGAAAAGCTTTCGCTTCCTCCAATGTGGCGGCTTTGAGATCCTCAATGCTACCGATCCCAGGACGTTCGTAGGGTAAATATCCCCGGAAAGGGACTTGACCGTAAAGGTAGTTGGTGCGACCGTAGGGTGGATTCAAGACTCGTTCGTTAAACTCTTGAATGACTACCCGCCGTTCGGTGTCAAATGCCTCTTGGGTAATATTCAGAGATGCCATGCGATCGCTCTCCAGCCACAGAGCCAAGGGTAGCTGATTCCCTGGTAACACTTGCCAATAGTCGGTGTAATCAGGGTTAGTAGAGGCATTGCTATGTCCACCCACTGCTTGAAGATAGGCATCAAATTCCCCCTTACCAACATTGTCTGACCCGCCAAACATCATGTGTTCAAACAAATGAGCAAAGCCAGAACGCTTTGGGGGGTCATTAGCTGCGCCAACGCGATACCAGATATTTACCGCTACTACCGGCGCTGAATCGTCCTTTGCCAAAACCACTCTCAAACCGTTAGATAGGGTGTAATCGACGAACGCTGGTATATAGTCGGCAACGTTAAGGGTAGCTGTAGGAGGTACAGCAGTGATTCCAGGGGGAATCACCGTTAATAGACACGCTGCTAAAAACCATGAGATACCTTTTTTGACTTTGTTCATTCCAATGTGTATTTCCCGATCGCTTGCCGGATGCCTGTAGGATGATGGCAGAACTTCTATTTGCACATTTGCTATCTACTCGTTTTCAATGCCGCAGCCACCCTTCAAAGTTTGTATTATTGTGGGAACCCGTCCGGAGGCGATTAAACTAGCTCCGGTGATTCAGCGCTTCAAAGGCTCCTCTTGTTTTGAGACGCGAGTGATTTTGACAGGTCAGCATCGAGAGATGGTAGATCAAGTGATGCAACTGTTCGATCTGAGCGCTGATGGGGATTTAGCCATTATGCAGCCCCAGCAAACCCTCACAGATATTATCTGTCGGAGTTTACAAGGATTAGAAACATTATTTCATCAGATGCAGCCAACTCTGGTGTTAGTGCAGGGAGATACCAGCACTGCTTTTGCGGCGGCACTAGCTGCATTTTACCAAAAGATTCCCGTGGGTCACGTAGAGGCAGGTTTGCGGACTGATGACCTGTTTAATCCCTACCCGGAGGAAGCAAATCGGCGTCTGATTTCTCAAGTAGCCCAGCTGCACTTCGCACCGACTTCCCTAGCTGTGGAAAATCTGCGGCGATCGGGTGTTGTGGGTGAAATTCACCAAACTGGCAATACTGTAATTGATGCCTTGTTAAGGATGGCACAACGCCAGCCTGCTTGTAATATTCCTAATTTAGATTGGCAGAAGTACCGGACCCTGCTGGCAACTGTTCACCGGCGCGAAAATTGGGGCGAACCATTAAAGGATATTGCCCAAGGATTTCTGCATATTTTAAGTAAATTCCCGGATACGGCTTTATTGTTACCTCTGCATCGCAATCCTACAGTCCGAGAACCGCTACAGGCAATGTTGGGCAACCATCCCAGAGTATTTCTGACCGAACCTTTGGATTATGCAGAACTGGTAGGGGCAATTCAGCGCTCTTACCTGCTGTTAACTGATTCTGGCGGACTACAGGAGGAAGCGCCTAGCTTGGGGAAGCCGGTGCTGGTGTTACGGGAAACTACGGAAAGACCGGAAGCTCTAGCAGCTGGTACCGCCAAACTCGTGGGAACCAACCCAACCCAGATTCTCGCCGCCGCAAGTGAGTTACTCAGTAACCCCAGTGTCTACAACGCAATGGCAACGGCTGTCAATCCCTTTGGCGACGGTCACGCGGCTGAAAGGATTTTGCAAATTGTCGAGCATTACTGCCACAGAAAAATTACTGACTGACCTTTGAAATTATTGGTTTGGTCGCCCACGGATGAATCCGTGGGGTTAATGACCTTTGTATATTGTTGCGCTTCAGCGTTCTTTAAGATAGCGCTGAAGCGCAACAACATACCTGGGACGCGATCGCAATATAGATAATTACGGGTTACTTTATACAAGCTTTACATTTTCGCGTCAAAATGCTGTCTATTTAAAAGAATTAGTAAAGATCGGATATTGCTTATAGCGATATCTCTTAAGTATCTATTAAAGTATACATCAACGAATTACGTAAATACACCAGATTTACTGACTTACCAGGGTATTTGTACATAAAGCCAGGGACTAACTTTCCTGGTAAATACTGATGTGACAATTTTGTAGCCACAACAATTATTTGGGAGGAATGTATATGTCGTTCAAGATTATGCCGCTGGGTGACTCAATCAGCTATGGAGTGGTGAATTCACAAGTAGGTGATACGGAGAGCGGGGGTTACCGTACCGAATTGTGGAACTTATTTGGAGCGGATAATTTTAGTGCGGATATGGTAGGTTCCGTATCCAGTGGCCCCACCAACATCGATCGAAACCATGAAGGACATAGGGGGTGGAGAATTGATGAAATTTCCAGTTCAGTGGATGGGTGGTTAACCACGTATCAGCCGGACGCAGTTATGTTGATGATTGGCACCAATGATATTTTACAGAATTACGATGTTAACAATGCCGACGATAGACTCGACGCACTGGTTGACAAAATCACCAGTAAAGTACCTAATGCACGGTTGTTTCTAGGCTCTATTCCGCCATCTTTTAAATACGCGGACGATCTAGCACAGGTTAATGCGTTCAACACACAAGTTCTCCAGATTGTAAATAACAATGTTTCTCAAGGCAAAAAAGTAACTTTTGTCGATATAAACAGTAAGCTAAACGAGAACGATTTAGCCGATAAAATTCACCCTACCATTGGTGGCTATACCAAGATTGCTAATGCTTGGTACGACGCGCTTCTGCCTTTTACCGATATAAAGAAAACCACCCGGATACAAGCCGAGGACATGACGCTGACGAATTATAGCGTCGAGTCAGGAAACAGTTCCGCTTTAGCCAGAAAGGTAATAAGTCTCGGCAATACCCCAAACGGTACCGCCTCTTTCCAGTTTTCCGGCACGTCAGGCAAATACGATGTAGTCCTGGGTTACTATGACGAGAACGACGGACAAGCGCAGCTGAAAGTCAAGATTGGGGGCAACCAGGTAGATCAGTGGACACTTAACCAAAACCTGGGCAGTGGATCGGCAAATAGCCAAACTAAGACGCGGCGAACTGTTGCCACATCTTTCACCCTGAATCAGGGAACAACGATCGAGATTCAAGGTACAGCAAACCAGGCAGAGTATGCGCGGGTGGATTACGTAGAATTAATCCCTAACGAAACATCTTCAACAGCAAGTTTATCAGCCGCAAACATTACAGAAGGCGACGGCACCACTCACACTTTCTCCGTCACTTATATGGATGATGACGGTGTGAATTTGTCTACCCTAGATGGCAATGATATTCGGGTAACTGGTGCAAATAGCTTCAACCAATTAGCGTACTTAATAGGCGTGAATCAAAGCGGCGCTGATGTAACAGGTTTTTACCGCATCAACGCCCCTGGTGGTAGCTGGGATACAGCGGACAACGGCACTTACAGTGTGGCGCTGCAAAACGGTCAAGTCAAAGATACTCAAAACAACGCCTTCCCAAGTGGCAATTTAGGAACATTCCAAGTCAACGTACCTCCGCCTTTGGGGAACATCCGCATTGAAGCTGAAAATATGCAGCGGACAACTTATCTGGTGGAGTCAAATACTGCCGCTTCCAACGGTCAGTTAATCAGTTTAGCTCAATCTGGTGGTTCAAGCGGCACTGCTACCACGACCTTTAACGGTGCTAGCGGCATCTATGACGTAGTAGTTCGCTACTTTGACGAGAACGATGGACAAACAACGCTGACGGCTAAAATTGGGGGTACTCAGATAGCGCAATGGACTTTCAACCAAAATCTGGGCAGTTCGGGGGCTAACAGTCAAACGGCGGTCATTAAAACGATCGCTACAGGTCTATCAATTAACCAGGGAACGACCATCCAATTACAAGGACTAGCAAATCAAGGTGAGTTTGCGCGAGTGGATTACATCGAATTTCTATCCGCAGGCGCAGCTCTAGCTATATCACCAGCTGACGTTACTGCACCGACGGCAAGCTTATCTGCTTCCAACATTACACAAGGAAATGGCACTACCCAGACTTTGACCGTTACCTACAGTGACAACGAAGGTGTGGACGTATCCAGCTTGGATGGCAATGACCTGGGCGTTACTGGGCCAAACGGCTTCAACCAGCTAGCAACTTTGGTGAGTGTGGACACCAATACCAATGGCACTCCCCGTACTGCTACTTATAGCATCAACGCCCCAGGCGGCACCTGGGATACGTTGGATAACGGTAGTTACACTGTGGCGCTGCAAAACGGTCAAGTCAAAGATACCAGCAGTAACTTTGTCCAAAGCGGTAACCTGGGAACGTTTCAAGTCAATGTGCCTCAACCGGCAGTCAACATCCGCATGGAAGCGGAGAATATGCAGTTGACAACCTACTTGGTGGAGTCAAATAGTGTCGGTTCAGGTAGTAAGGTAATCGGTCTTCCTAAAACTGGAGGCACTAACGGTACAGCTACTACGACCTTTACTGGCGCTAGCGGCACCTATGATGTGCTGCTGCGCTATTTTGACGAAAATGATGGAAAGGCTATACTGACAACCTCAATAGGGGGTATCCAGGTCGATGGACGCACCCTCGACCAAAATCTGGGGAGTGGTGCTGTTAATAGCCAAACGGCGGTAACCAAAACGATCGCTACAGGTTTATCAATTGACCAGGGAACAACCATCCAAATACAAGGGGTCGCAAACCAAGCTGAGTATGCACGAGTTGATTACATCGAATTTGTCCCTGTCAATGTAAGTACGATCGATGGTACTGAGTTTGCCGATACTCTGACAGGTAACTCACAAAATAACATTATTAATGGTTTTGGAGGAGACGATATCCTGATTGGTGGTGCTGGGAACGATAGCCTCAACGGTGGTGGCGGTGCTGATTTGTTCGTTTTGGCAGCAGGAGAAGGATCTGATGTTATTACTGACTTTGCAGGTGGTCAAGATCGCCTGGGATTAGGTGGTGGTTTAACTTTCGAGCAACTTGCGATCGCTCAAGGTACTGGTGCGAATCTGTACAATACTGTAATTGCGATCGCCAATAGCGATCAACTTATAGCTACTCTGACGGGCATTCAAGCTAGTACAATAACCGCTACTGATTTCACTGCTGTCTAGAATAGGGATTAAGCCGTTGTTAGCCCCCCCTAAAAAAGGGGGGATCTATGGGTAAGTCTTGTTGAAATGTGCGATCGCCTTTATCGAGTGCCATTCCTACTGTATTTTTAGGTTAGAGCTATACTGATATGTAAATTAAATTAGCTCTATGCCCCGCTTAGATACCTACCACGATATAGTCAGAGTTGCCCTTGTCAAAGATGGCTGGAAAATAACTCACGATCCTCTAACTATCGAATTTGAGGATCTGACTGTTTATGCTGACCTGGGAGCGGAGAAATTTATTGCGGCGGAAAAGTACGAGAGAAAGATTGCGATCGAGGTCAAGGCGTTTTTGAGTCCTTCACCTGTAACGGAACTGGAAAGGGCAATTGGTCAATATTATCTTTACTCTACGTTTATGGTAAAGCAAGAGCCTCAGCGAATTCTTTATCTGGCTATTCCTGAAAGGATTTATCACAACTTTTTTCAACGTCCGTCAATTCAGGTGTTTGTCAAGGAAAGAGGCATTATTTTTTTTATTTTTAATCCAGAGCGGGAGGAGATTGTTCTATGGAAAGGTTAAATCGTTATCGGCAGATTGCCCAGAGCATTATCGATGATTATGCTAAGTATAAGCCTAGTTATGGTGATGTTGAATTGCTCGTAATTAGTCAGTTAGATAATTACTTATTAATCAGTGTGGGCTGGAATGGCGATCGCCGGGTTCACAGTACAATTTTACACTTGCGAATTGTGGCTGAGAAGTTTTGGCTAGAGCGGGATGAAACGGAGGAAGGAATAACTCAAGATTTACTCGCTCTCGGTGTGCCCAAAGAGGATATTGTTTTGGCATTTCATCACCCAGAAGACCGGAAACTAAGTGAATTTGCGATCGCCTAAGAGTTATGAGGGAGGAATCGCATTCCTCATCCTCAATAAAGCGATCGCACCCACCATCTCCACCCCAAACAAAAAAACCCCCGTCAGGGGGCTATCTTTCTCTAGCCGCACATAACGGCATCAAGCATTTTAACCATCGCCAATTACAGGCGCACGCTTCATTTGCTGCAACGCCATCGGCAATTCAGTATTCGCTGGTTCCTTTTGAGCTAGTGTTGGCACCGACGCACGCAACCGCGCCGTCAGCTTCACCATTGTGGCATCATACATTTGGGTAACCATCTTGGGATAAAACCCAATCCCAATAATTGGCACCAACAGAGAAGCAATAATAAACACTTCTCGCGGTTCCGCATCGACCAAAGCTTCGTGCGCCACTAACTCCTTGTTTTCCGGGCCATAGAAAATCTCCCGCAACATCGACAGCAGATAAATGGGCGTCAAAATAACACCAACCGCTGCCAAGAATACCACCACCACTTTAAAAGTGGGATTATAAGCATCGCTGGTCGCAAAACCAACAAACACCATCAACTCTGCCACAAAACCGCTCATTCCCGGCAATGCTAAAGATGCCAGAGAACAAGCTGTCCACATAGAGAACATCTTACGCATTTTCTGACCGACGCCACCCATTTCATCTAACATTAAAGTGTGCGTCCGGTCATAAGTCGCTCCCACCAGGAAGAACAGACTTGCCCCAATCAAACCGTGGGAAATCATTTGTAGAACTGCCCCACTAATACCCAAATCGGTAAAAGAAGCAAACCCAATTAGCACAAATCCCATGTGAGATATTGACGAATAAGCAATTTTGCGCTTCAAATTCCGCTGAGCGAAAGAAGTTAGGGCAGCATAGACAATATTCACAACGCCCAAAATCACCAAAGCTGGAGCGAAAACTGCGTGGGCATCAGGAAGCATCCCCGCATTCATCCGCAGCAGGGCATATCCCCCCATTTTCAGGAGAATACCAGCCAGCAACATATGAACTGGTGCGGTAGCTTCACCGTGAGCATCGGGAAGCCAAGTATGTAGCGGAATAATTGGCAGCTTGACCCCGTAAGCGATCACGAACGCTGCATACATCAAAAGTTGGAAATTCAGGGCGTAGTCCTTAGCGGCGAGGGCGCTCATATCGAACGTTACCTTATCGCCGTAGAACGCCATCGCCAGCGCCGCTACCAAAATAAATAGCGAACCGCCAGCCGTGTACAAAATAAACTTAGTAGCTGCGTAAAGACGCTTCTTCCCGCCCCAGATTGACAGTAGCAGGTAAACCGGAATCAATTCCAGTTCCCATACTAGGAAGAACAACAGCATATCCTGGACGGCAAACACGGCAATTTGACCGCCGTACATCGCCAGCATCAAAAAATAAAACAACTTCGGCTTTAGCGTTACCGGCCAAGCTGCCAAAGTTGCCAGCGTCGTCATGAAGCCTGTCAGCAATACCAGGGGCATTGATAACCCATCGACCCCGACCGACCAATTTAAGTCGAGTTGAGGCACCCAGGCATAGCTTTCTACCAGTTGCAGATTTGGATTGCTTAAGTCGTACTGGGTGTAGAAAGCGTAAACAATCAGGGCAAAATCAATCAGTCCGACTATTAGGGCGTACCATCGCACCGTTTTGCCGTCTTTGTCCGGCACGATGGGTATCAGCAGGGACGCTGCGATGGGAAACAAGATTATCGTTGTCAGCCAAGGAAAATTAGCTGTATTCATTGGGAAAAAGGTAATTGGTGATTGTTAATTGCAAATTTCAGATTTGAGATTTCAAATTTGAAATCTCAAATCTGAAATTTGCAATTAACAATCACCAATTACCTTTTTCCCAATGAATACAGCTAATTTTCCTTGGCTGACAACGATAATCTTGTTTCCCATCGCAGCGTCCCTGCTGATACCCATCGTGCCGGACAAAGACGGCAAAACGGTGCGATGGTACGCCCTAATAGTCGGACTGATTGATTTTGCCCTGATTGTTTACGCTTTCTACACCCAGTACGACTTAAGCAATCCAAATCTGCAACTGGTAGAAAGCTATGCCTGGGTGCCTCAACTCGACTTAAATTGGTCGGTCGGGGTCGATGGGTTATCAATGCCCCTGGTATTGCTGACAGGCTTCATGACGACGCTGGCAACTTTGGCAGCTTGGCCGGTAACGCTAAAGCCGAAGTTGTTTTATTTTTTGATGCTGGCGATGTACGGCGGTCAAATTGCCGTGTTTGCCGTCCAGGATATGCTGTTGTTCTTCCTAGTATGGGAACTGGAATTGATTCCGGTTTACCTGCTACTGTCAATCTGGGGCGGGAAGAAGCGTCTTTACGCAGCTACTAAGTTTATTTTGTACACGGCTGGCGGTTCGCTATTTATTTTGGTAGCGGCGCTGGCGATGGCGTTCTACGGCGATAAGGTAACGTTCGATATGAGCGCCCTCGCCGCTAAGGACTACGCCCTGAATTTCCAACTTTTGATGTATGCAGCGTTCGTGATCGCTTACGGGGTCAAGCTGCCAATTATTCCGCTACATACTTGGCTTCCCGATGCTCACGGTGAAGCTACCGCACCAGTTCATATGTTGCTGGCTGGTATTCTCCTGAAAATGGGGGGATATGCCCTGCTGCGGATGAATGCGGGGATGCTTCCTGATGCCCACGCAGTTTTCGCTCCAGCTTTGGTGATTTTGGGCGTTGTGAATATTGTCTATGCTGCCCTAACTTCTTTCGCTCAGCGGAATTTGAAGCGCAAAATTGCTTATTCGTCAATATCTCACATGGGATTTGTGCTAATTGGGTTTGCTTCTTTTACCGATTTGGGTATTAGTGGGGCAGTTCTACAAATGATTTCCCACGGTTTGATTGGGGCAAGTCTGTTCTTCCTGGTGGGAGCGACTTATGACCGGACGCACACTTTAATGTTAGATGAAATGGGTGGCGTCGGTCAGAAAATGCGTAAGATGTTCTCTATGTGGACAGCTTGTTCTCTGGCATCTTTAGCATTGCCGGGAATGAGCGGTTTTGTGGCAGAGTTGATGGTGTTTGTTGGTTTTGCGACCAGCGATGCTTATAATCCCACTTTTAAAGTGGTGGTGGTATTCTTGGCAGCGGTTGGTGTTATTTTGACGCCCATTTATCTGCTGTCGATGTTGCGGGAGATTTTCTATGGCCCGGAAAACAAGGAGTTAGTGGCGCACGAAGCTTTGGTCGATGCGGAACCGCGAGAAGTGTTTATTATTGCTTCTCTGTTGGTGCCAATTATTGGGATTGGGTTTTATCCCAAGATGGTTACCCAAATGTATGATGCCACAATGGTGAAGCTGACGGCGCGGTTGCGTGCGTCGGTGCCAACACTAGCTCAAAAGGAACCAGCGAATACTGAATTGCCGATGGCGTTGCAGCAAATGAAGCGTGCGCCTGTAATTGGCGATGGTTAAAATGCTTGATGCCGTTATGTGCGGCTAGAGAAAGATAGCCCCCTGACGGGGGTTTTTTTGTTTGGGGTGGAGATGGTGGGTGCGATCGCTTTATTGAGGATGAGGAATGCGATTCCTCCCTCATAACTCTTAGGCGATCGCAAATTCACTTAGTTTCCGGTCTTCTGGGTGATGAAATGCCAAAACAATATCCTCTTTGGGCACACCGAGAGCGAGTAAATCTTGAGTTATTCCTTCCTCCGTTTCATCCCGCTCTAGCCAAAACTTCTCAGCCACAATTCGCAAGTGTAAAATTGTACTGTGAACCCGGCGATCGCCATTCCAGCCCACACTGATTAATAAGTAATTATCTAACTGACTAATTACGAGCAATTCAACATCACCATAACTAGGCTTATACTTAGCATAATCATCGATAATGCTCTGGGCAATCTGCCGATAACGATTTAACCTTTCCATAGAACAATCTCCTCCCGCTCTGGATTAAAAATAAAAAAAATAATGCCTCTTTCCTTGACAAACACCTGAATTGACGGACGTTGAAAAAAGTTGTGATAAATCCTTTCAGGAATAGCCAGATAAAGAATTCGCTGAGGCTCTTGCTTTACCATAAACGTAGAGTAAAGATAATATTGACCAATTGCCCTTTCCAGTTCCGTTACAGGTGAAGGACTCAAAAACGCCTTGACCTCGATCGCAATCTTTCTCTCGTACTTTTCCGCCGCAATAAATTTCTCCGCTCCCAGGTCAGCATAAACAGTCAGATCCTCAAATTCGATAGTTAGAGGATCGTGAGTTATTTTCCAGCCATCTTTGACAAGGGCAACTCTGACTATATCGTGGTAGGTATCTAAGCGGGGCATAGAGCTAATTTAATTTACATATCAGTATAGCTCTAACCTAAAAATACAGTAGGAATGGCACTCGATAAAGGCGATCGCACATTTCAACAAGACTTACCCATAGATCCCCCCTTTTTTAGGGGGGGCTAACAACGGCTTAATCCCTATTCTAGACAGCAGTGAAATCAGTAGCGGTTATTGTACTAGCTTGAATGCCCGTCAGAGTAGCTATAAGTTGATCGCTATTGGCGATCGCAATTACAGTATTGTACAGATTCGCACCAGTACCTTGAGCGATCGCAAGTTGCTCGAAAGTTAAACCACCACCTAATCCCAGGCGATCTTGACCACCTGCAAAGTCAGTAATAACATCAGATCCTTCTCCTGCTGCCAAAACGAACAAATCAGCACCGCCACCACCGTTGAGGCTATCGTTCCCAGCACCACCAATCAGGATATCGTCTCCTCCAAAACCATTAATAATGTTATTTTGTGAGTTACCTGTCAGAGTATCGGCAAACTCAGTACCATCGATCGTACTTACATTGACAGGGACAAATTCGATGTAATCAACTCGTGCATACTCAGCTTGGTTTGCGACCCCTTGTATTTGGATGGTTGTTCCCTGGTCAATTGATAAACCTGTAGCGATCGTTTTGGTTACCGCCGTTTGGCTATTAACAGCACCACTCCCCAGATTTTGGTCGAGGGTGCGTCCATCGACCTGGATACCCCCTATTGAGGTTGTCAGTATAGCCTTTCCATCATTTTCGTCAAAATAGCGCAGCAGCACATCATAGGTGCCGCTAGCGCCAGTAAAGGTCGTAGTAGCTGTACCGTTAGTGCCTCCAGTTTTAGGAAGACCGATTACCTTACTACCTGAACCGACACTATTTGACTCCACCAAGTAGGTTGTCAACTGCATATTCTCCGCTTCCATGCGGATGTTGACTGCCGGTTGAGGCACATTGACTTGAAACGTTCCCAGGTTACCGCTTTGGACAAAGTTACTGCTGGTATCTTTGACTTGACCGTTTTGCAGCGCCACAGTGTAACTACCGTTATCCAACGTATCCCAGGTGCCGCCTGGGGCGTTGATGCTATAAGTAGCAGTACGGGGAGTGCCATTGGTATTGGTGTCCACACTCACCAAAGTTGCTAGCTGGTTGAAGCCGTTTGGCCCAGTAACGCCCAGGTCATTGCCATCCAAGCTGGATACGTCCACACCTTCGTTGTCACTGTAGGTAACGGTCAAAGTCTGGGTAGTGCCATTTCCTTGTGTAATGTTGGAAGCAGATAAGCTTGCCGTCGGTGCAGTAACGTCAGCTGGTGATATAGCTAGAGCTGCGCCTGCGGATAGAAATTCGATGTAATCCACTCGCGCAAACTCACCTTGATTTGCTAGTCCTTGTAATTGGATGGTCGTTCCCTGGTTAATTGATAGACCTGTAGCGATCGTTTTAATGACCGCCGTTTGACTGTTAGCCCCCGAACTGCCCAGATTTTGGTTGAAAGTCCATTGCGCTATCTGAGTACCCCCAATTTTAGCCGTCAGCGTTGTTTGTCCATCGTTCTCGTCAAAGTAGCGAACTACTACGTCATAGATGCCGCTAGCACCGTTAAAGGTCGTGGTAGCAGTGCCGCTTGAACCACCAGATTGAGCTAAACTGATTAACTGACCGTTGGAAGCGGCAGTATTTGACTCCACCAGATAAGTTGTCCGCTGCATATTTTCAGCTTCAATGCGGATGTTCCCCAAAGGCGGAGGTACGTTGACTTGGAATGTTCCTAAATTGCCACTTGGGAAGGCGTTGTTTTGAGTATCTTTGACTTGACCGTTTTGCAGCGCCACACTGTAAGTGCCGTTGTCCGCTGTATCCCAGCTACCACCAGGGGCGTTGATGCGGTAAAAACCTGTTACATCAGCGCCGCTTTGATTCACGCCTATTAAGTACGCTAATTGGTTGAAGCTATTTGCACCAGTTACCCGAATATCATTGCCATCTAGGGTAGACAAATTCACACCGTCATCATCCATATAAGTGACGGAGAAAGTGTGAGTGGTGCCGTCGCCTTCTGTAATGTTTGCGGCTGATAAACTTGCTGTTGAAGATGTTTCGTTAGGGATTAATTCTACGTAATCCACCCGCGCATACTCTGCCTGGTTTGCTGTACCTTGAATCTCGATCGTTGTTCCCTGATTCAGGGTGAAAGATGTGGCAACAGTTCGCCGCGTCTTAGTTTGGCTATTTGCCGATCCACTGCCCAGGTTTTGGTTAAGTGTCCACTGATCTACCTGGTTGCCCCCAATCTTGACTTTCAGCTGCGCTTGTCCGTCGTTCTCGTCATAGTAACCCAGGACTACATCGTATTTGCCTGACGTGCCGGAAAACTGGAAAGAGGCGGTACCGTTTGGGGTATTGCCGAGACTTATTACCTTTCTGGCTAAAGCGGAACTGTTTCCTGACTCGACGCTATAATTCGTCAGCGTCATGTCCTCGGCTTGTATCCGGGTGGTTTTCTTTATATCGGTAAAAGGCAGAAGCGCGTCGTACCAAGCATTAGCAATCTTGGTATAGCCACCAATGGTAGGGTGAATTTTATCGGCTAAATCGTTCTCGTTTAGCTTACTGTTTATATCGACAAAAGTTACTTTTTTGCCTTGAGAAACATTGTTATTTACAATCTGGAGAACTTGTGTGTTGAACGCATTAACCTGTGCTAGATCGTCCGCGTATTTAAAAGATGGCGGAATAGAGCCTAGAAACAACCGTGCATTAGGTACTTTACTGGTGATTTTGTCAACCAGTGCGTCGAGTCTATCGTCGGCATTGTTAACATCGTAATTCTGTAAAATATCATTGGTGCCAATCATCAACATAACTGCGTCCGGCTGATACGTGGTTAACCACCCATCCACTGAACTGGAAATTTCATCAATTCTCCACCCCCTATGTCCTTCATGGTTTCGATCGATGTTGGTGGGGCCACTGGATACGGAACCTACCATATCCGCACTAAAATTATCCGCTCCAAATAAGTTCCACAATTCGGTACGGTAACCCCCGCTCTCCGTATCACCTACTTGTGAATTCACCACTCCATAGCTGATTGAGTCACCCAGCGGCATAATCTTGAACGACATATACATTCCTCCCAAATAATTGTTGTGGCTACAAAATTGTCACATCAGTATTTACCAGGAAAGTTAGTCCCTGGCTTTATGTACAAATACCCTGGTAAGTCAGTAAATCTGGTGTATTTACGTAATTCGTTGATGTATACTTTAATAGATACTTAAGAGATATCGCTATAAGCAATATCCGATCTTTACTAATTCTTTTAAATAGACAGCATTTTGACGCGAAAATGTAAAGCTTGTATAAAGTAACCCGTAATTATCTATATTGCGATCGCGTCCCAGGTATGTTGTTGCGCTTCAGCGCTATCTTAAAGAACGCTGAAGCGCAACAATATACAAAGGTCATTAACCCCACGGATTCATCCGTGGGCGACCAAACCAATAATTTCAAAGGTCAGTCAGTAATTTTTCTGTGGCAGTAATGCTCGACAATTTGCAAAATCCTTTCAGCCGCGTGACCGTCGCCAAAGGGATTGACAGCCGTTGCCATTGCGTTGTAGACACTGGGGTTACTGAGTAACTCACTTGCGGCGGCGAGAATCTGGGTTGGGTTGGTTCCCACGAGTTTGGCGGTACCAGCTGCTAGAGCTTCCGGTCTTTCCGTAGTTTCCCGTAACACCAGCACCGGCTTCCCCAAGCTAGGCGCTTCCTCCTGTAGTCCGCCAGAATCAGTTAACAGCAGGTAAGAGCGCTGAATTGCCCCTACCAGTTCTGCATAATCCAAAGGTTCGGTCAGAAATACTCTGGGATGGTTGCCCAACATTGCCTGTAGCGGTTCTCGGACTGTAGGATTGCGATGCAGAGGTAACAATAAAGCCGTATCCGGGAATTTACTTAAAATATGCAGAAATCCTTGGGCAATATCCTTTAATGGTTCGCCCCAATTTTCGCGCCGGTGAACAGTTGCCAGCAGGGTCCGGTACTTCTGCCAATCTAAATTAGGAATATTACAAGCAGGCTGGCGTTGTGCCATCCTTAACAAGGCATCAATTACAGTATTGCCAGTTTGGTGAATTTCACCCACAACACCCGATCGCCGCAGATTTTCCACAGCTAGGGAAGTCGGTGCGAAGTGCAGCTGGGCTACTTGAGAAATCAGACGCCGATTTGCTTCCTCCGGGTAGGGATTAAACAGGTCATCAGTCCGCAAACCTGCCTCTACGTGACCCACGGGAATCTTTTGGTAAAATGCAGCTAGTGCCGCCGCAAAAGCAGTGCTGGTATCTCCCTGCACTAACACCAGAGTTGGCTGCATCTGATGAAATAATGTTTCTAATCCTTGTAAACTCCGACAGATAATATCTGTGAGGGTTTGCTGGGGCTGCATAATGGCTAAATCCCCATCAGCGCTCAGATCGAACAGTTGCATCACTTGATCTACCATCTCTCGATGCTGACCTGTCAAAATCACTCGCGTCTCAAAACAAGAGGAGCCTTTGAAGCGCTGAATCACCGGAGCTAGTTTAATCGCCTCCGGACGGGTTCCCACAATAATACAAACTTTGAAGGGTGGCTGCGGCATTGAAAACGAGTAGATAGCAAATGTGCAAATAGAAGTTCTGCCATCATCCTACAGGCATCCGGCAAGCGATCGGGAAATACACATTGGAATGAACAAAGTCAAAAAAGGTATCTCATGGTTTTTAGCAGCGTGTCTATTAACGGTGATTCCCCCTGGAATCACTGCTGTACCTCCTACAGCTACCCTTAACGTTGCCGACTATATACCAGCGTTCGTCGATTACACCCTATCTAACGGTTTGAGAGTGGTTTTGGCAAAGGACGATTCAGCGCCGGTAGTAGCGGTAAATATCTGGTATCGCGTTGGCGCAGCTAATGACCCCCCAAAGCGTTCTGGCTTTGCTCATTTGTTTGAACACATGATGTTTGGCGGGTCAGACAATGTTGGTAAGGGGGAATTTGATGCCTATCTTCAAGCAGTGGGTGGACATAGCAATGCCTCTACTAACCCTGATTACACCGACTATTGGCAAGTGTTACCAGGGAATCAGCTACCCTTGGCTCTGTGGCTGGAGAGCGATCGCATGGCATCTCTGAATATTACCCAAGAGGCATTTGACACCGAACGGCGGGTAGTCATTCAAGAGTTTAACGAACGAGTCTTGAATCCACCCTACGGTCGCACCAACTACCTTTACGGTCAAGTCCCTTTCCGGGGATATTTACCCTACGAACGTCCTGGGATCGGTAGCATTGAGGATCTCAAAGCCGCCACATTGGAGGAAGCGAAAGCTTTTCACCGCAAATACTATATTCCCAACAATGCCACCTTGGTAATTGCTGGCGATATCAATTTTGAGCAAACCAAAACCCTAGTACAGGCATATTTTGGTGATATCCCCCCTGGTGAACCAGTAGTACCTATCTTGAAGCAATACCCTCTGCCAGATCGGTTTCCCGTCACCAAAACCGATCCCAAAACCGGCTGCCAAATTGGTTATCAGGATACAGTCATCGATCCGCTCATCGATCTCCCCCAAGTAAGCTACAGCGTAGTTGTACCCCCACGAGGCGATCGCGATTTTTATGCCCTCACACTCTTAGCCAATATTTTGAGCGGTGGTGAGAGTAGTCGTTTTGAGCAACAGATTATTCGGCAAGGTTTGGCATCAAGTGCATCAGCAGAAGTCTCGGAAAATATGGGTGCGTCCTTATTGATAATTTCCGGTACACCTAATACCGATAAATCTCTTAAATCAGTGCAGTCCCAACTGCAAGAGCAACTTAGAAAGGCGATCGATCAAGGGGTGACGGAAGCAGAATTGGCTCGTGCCAAAAAGATGATCGAAATTGACACAATTAGCGAATTACGAGGCTCAGCGTTGAATACCACAGATGTGTTTCAACGATTTATTTATCAGTTTGGCTCACCGCAGGCCCTAGTTAAGGATATGGAAAACTTCAATGCGGTCACCAGCGCTGATATCCAAAGGGTTGCCCAGACTTACCTTTGCCAAAAACCGACAAACATCCTCATCACCCTCAAAAGTGGTCAAGAAGTATTGGCAACCTATCCAGGTAAACTTGTCGAACCTATTGATGTGCCTATAGGTATCCAGTCGCTCAAACCCAGCAGCGCTACTCCAGAAGATCTGGCACAACTGCCAGCAGGGACGGTTAGTCGTACTCAGCCTCCCAAACCTCTTCCAGCTAAAGAAACCAAGCTACCTCCCTATGAAACCTTCAGCTTAAAGAATGGTTTGAAAGCAATTTTTGTTGAGGATCTCGAAATCCCGAAACTGCAACTATCCTTATTCGTAGCAGGGTCAGATGTAGCGGTTCCAGCCAACAAGCAAGGTTTGCCACAGTTACTAGCAGAGGTGATTACTCAAGGGACGATCGATGCCTCCAGCACAGAGATTGCCGAACGAGTTGAATCAGTCGGTGGATCGCTGAGTGCAGATGCTGGTTTGGAATGGATGACGGTCAGTGCCGATTTCCCTTCTCCAAATTCCGAAGTTGCCTTCGACTCTCTGGCAGATGTAGTACTCAAACCCACATTTCCGCAGCCAGCGTTTAATGTGGCTAAGTCCCAGATGTTGACTAATCTGATGGAATTAGAAAGCGATCCCTCGTGGTTGGCAAGTCGTCAGTTCAGCCGCATTGCTTATCCCAAACATCCTTACGGATTTATCACATCAACCCAAACGTTGAAGAAGCTTACCCGTGACGACTTAATCCAGTTTCACAATACCTTTTTCAAACCTAACAATAGTCTGTTGGTAATCGTGGGTGACATCACTCTAGCCCAAGCAAAGGTAGAAACTCAACGAGTGTTTGGCAACTGGCAATCGGGTCAGGTTCCAAACTTTTTGGTCTATCCTCCCAATCAGATGGGCGATACCTCGGCAATCTACCTGATCGATCGCCCAGAGGCGGAGCAGACTACCATCCTGGTTGGCAATCTTAGCTTAGATTCTCGCAATCCCGACAGTTATCCCCTCTTGGTGGCGAATACTGTTTTGGGGGAAGGCCCTTCGGGTCGTTTGTTCAAGAATTTGCGGGTTGACAAGGGTTATACCTATAGCGCTGTCAGCGAATTGAATGATGGCAGTAATGATGTTGGTACGTTTTTTGTCACAACCGATGTTGGCAAACAATATACAGGCGATGCGCTGCGCGAAATTCTCAAGGAACTGAACACCATCCGCAGCCAGCCAATTCCAGAGAAAGAACTGGCAGCCAGCAAGGGACTGCTTTTGGGCAGCTTCGATTTGGGACTGGAAACTCCCGCTAATGTAGCGTATGGACTAGCAAGTTATCAACTTATCGGACTTCCCTTGGAGGATTATCGGAACTACCCCCAAAAGATCGCGCAGGTGTCACAGGAGGATGTGCTAAAAGCAGCCGCTAAGTACATCTCATCAGAACCGATTATCATTGTTGTCGGTGATGCTTCGGTAGTGAAATCCCAATTAAACAAATTGGGCAAGGTTGTTGTTTTAAGAGCATTTCGCCCTAAAAATACTATACCCAAATAATTTTGGGACTTTTCCCGCTATCCTTTTGGTAATGACTAATGACTAATGACTAATGAAATTTTCCCATGAAAAAACCCGGTGTTACCGGGCCTTAGAACCGTTCAAAACAACGGCTAGCTATTGGCCTTTAGACAGGGGATTTTAGATTCATATCACAGGTTAAAGGGCAGGCCGCATACACAGAATTATGAAGCGGATTTTCCTCTCCACTCAGCCAATTTAACCATTTGACTTCATGAGGATGAACGCCCTTGAGCGAGAGCATGGCAGCGCCAGCCATAACTGCTAGAACATTAGCGCCAATTAAACCACCGGCTACCAGCAACACGGCACTAACTGGCATTACCGATTGCAGAGCGATCGATAATAGAGAGCCAATCACTACCATCACCATAACTAATGGAAAACCCACTACCAGTAAGCAGACTGACAGGGTAAATGTCCAGATTAAAAAGCTTTTGATCATCGCAAAGCCATAGGCCGTGACTAAATTCTGGCTTTTTGTTAACGCCATAATTATCCCTCCTGGGGTTAAAGAAAAAATTGGGTTTAGGTAAAATTCCGTTTATTGTTTCCGGGCTTATCGCTCCGTTGTTCTTAGTAGTATATAAAGTTTCGATTAAGATGAACAGTATTTTAAATAAACTTAACATTTGACGATATTATTTTATGTTCCAGGAAGACTCGCTCGCTTTTAAGGCTACACCTCTACCTAAAGTAGTAAGTGTTAATGATAAAATATTTAATAATCTATGCCTTTGGATATATCTCTCCCGATCGCCTAAAAAAACTTAATTGGTTAAGATGCTAGCAAATCCCTTAACATTTCTTATAACTTCGGCTGTGCTTCTCATAATTTTGTAGCTACTTTTACAGTAAAGGGAACAAGAGTTGGAATATCAAAGGAAAACTAAGGAAATAGCTGATTAATTTTCGGCCTGGGCTTACAGATCGAAATGAGCGTCCCAAAAATAAATTGGGGGATTGGGCCTGAAAATACTCTCAGGAGGGATAAGCAGACAACCGCAAAAAAACTTAACTACATCAGGCTGTTAAGCGTAAAGCTACTTTACACAAAACTTATTTCCGTGATTTAACCCGATATTTCTATTAAACTGATGATGCTCAAAGCCAAATTATGGGAAAACTTAAAAAAGATAGAAGTCTGTCCGCATCTATCGCCAAAAACCGACAATCTCACAGTGTGGTGAAGCACTAGACCTATGACAGAATCACAGCGCCCACCTATGCCACCTCCGCCCGGTCCCCGTGGTATGCCACCAGGGCCACCACCTGCTGCCAGAAGAACGCCTGGGCCTGAAACATCTACGGGAGGAACAACTCAGCGGCCTACGGACGAAACTGTCGCTATGCCTAACACGGCTCGCAATCCCGGTGTACCGCCTACTACTTCTCGGCCTCCTGGAGCCCCACCAGGCGCAAGGACTCAGGGTGGAGCCCCACCTTTTCCAACAGCAGGATCTGCACCTACAGCACCTCCCCCAGGTTCTATAGCACCTGGAGGGCCACCGCCACGATCGCAGCCGCCCGCGCCGCCACCAGCAGCACCGGCGACAAGTGTTTCAGGGCGGACACCGGGTAGTAGAGGTCGTTCATCAGGACAGCCCACATTAGCGGAAATTGTCAAGAACGCTTTTGACAACGGGATTTCTGACATTCACGCCGGTGTAGGAGAAGCGCCCCGTTTTCGCAAGCGGGGCGACATCATCCCTACCGATTACTCCGAAACGGATTACCCCACCTTCATGAGTTGGTTGCAGGAGGTGATGAGCGATGAGGAGATTGAGAAGTTTGAAGAGTCCCTAGATTTTGACGGGGTGACGCAGTACGAATTCTCGCGGGCCCGGATCAATGTTTTCGGGTCGATGAGAGGCCCCTCGTTGGTAATGCGCTTGATTCCGAACAATATCTTAACGATGGAGCAGCTGAACTTACCTGCCGTCTTCAAAGATATTTGCCATTACCATAAGGGTTTGATCTTGGTGACCGGACCGACGGGTTCTGGTAAGTCTACGACGATGGCAGCCATGATTGATTACATCAATAAGAATATGGCGAAGCACATCATTACGATCGAAGACCCGATCGAATTTGTCCATACGAGTCGCAAATCTCTGATTAAGCACCGAGAAGTCGGACAGCATACGCGGAAATTTGACAATGCTTTGAAAGCAGCTTTGCGGGAAGATCCAGATTTGATTCTGGTGGGGGAAATGCGGGATAAAGAAACCGTCAACACCGCTCTCAAAGCCGCGCAAACGGGGCACTTGGTAGCGGGTACGCTGCACACGAATAGTGCTGTTAAGACGATCGAGCGGATTCTCAACCTATACTCGGCAGAAGAGCAGGAGTCGATGAAAGTAGCGATCGCAGAATCCTTGATCGCAGTAATCGCTCAGGGTCTGTGCAAAACTACTGATGGTAAGCGTGCAGCTTACCACGATGTTCTGATCAACTCAGATGCCATCAAAGAGTACATTATCCAGGGCAAATACGACGAAATTACAGGAGTCATGCTCAAGTCTAAGTTTGACGGGATGCAGACTATGAACCAAGCTCTCTTGGCTCTCTACCAGGAAGGTCGAATTACTGAAGAAGAAGCTTTGGAAAAATCTCCCACTCCTAACGAAATGGCTCAGTTCCTGCGAGGCCGGGTCTAAATTGTCGTTTGTCTCGTTCCCAGGGATATTATACCTGGGAACCCCGTTGTCCTTTGTTTGTTACGAATAACTAATGATCGAGAAATTTTAGATTTTAGATTTTAGATTTAAATTAAATCCGCAATCTGCAATCTGCAATCTTCCCTTTCCTAGTGACCAATGACCAATGACTAATGACCAATGACCAATGACTAATGACTAATGACCAATGACTAATGACCAATGACTAATGACCAATGACAAAGGACAACTTTTTAAAGGTATTGCGCTTTTTACACCAGCGGGAGATTTAATCTATTGCATCGATCCAAATAAGCAGAATCGATGGCACCTGAATTTATGTACAGGATTACAGGAAATTTTGGGACTATCAGAACCGCCTCATTTCTTAGTACCGTGCTACACGGCGACTATCGACAGGTGGTTAGAGTCTCGATCGGGACAAGTGCGAATTTCTGCTGAAGCTTATCCCCCCGTTCTGCGATATCAAACACTTCTGAATGCTGTCTTTGAAACCGACGACCTGGTTTGGCAAACCGCTCCTTGGCCTGAAGAATTGTGCGATCCAATGGTATTAGCAACTTATCGCGATCAATTTCCTCAGCTGTGGGAAGAACATGACTTAGTGGTGCGGTTTGAAAATAGCGTTCTTCATCCGAGTTTCCAGCCAGAACTATTCACGCCGTTGCCGAAGTTGCCAGAAGCTCAAGGATATGTACTGCGTTTGTTTGTTTCTGGGCATAATACTTCTACAGAGCGAATTCTCCAAACTTTATATCAACTTTTAGAACAATCTCTCTATGAGCCGTACACATTAAAAGTAATTGATGTTTTTAAGCATCCAGAGCAAGCAGAGGCAGATCAAATTTCTGCTACACCCACTCTTGTTAAGGTATGGCCTCGACCTGTACGACGGATTGTGGGTGAGATAGAGAATGTAGATAGAATTCTGTGGCTGTTAGTTTCTCCCAATAGTTCATAATGCGATCGCACTTGGCTATGCTTGCATAGCAGAGGTAGAGGAATTTAAAATTTTAGATTTTAGATTTAAAATTTGTTTCGGCTTTTTCGATGGCTTAAGTAGGTGGGCTTAATTAAACTAGGATTTACGCAACTAGCACATAGAGTAGGGTGCGTCAGAGGCTGAAATACTTATTCTATAAGTATATAACTTCTTCTGACGCACCCTACAAGTTGATTTAAGTATGACAGTTGTGTAAGTCCTGTAAACGTAAAACTGCTAAGCCCTTAGAACCGGGGTTTCTGGTATTAAATCAAATTGCTAGTTACTTGCATTCGCTCTTGTTTGGAATGGGTAATGGGTAAGTTGTTGCGCTTTAGCGCTAAAGCGCAACAACTTACCTACTAACTACTAAGTGCTTAATCATATAACTAGCAACTTGCGTTATTACTGAATTGGTGTTCTAGGCTCTCGGAACCGCT
This sequence comes from Oscillatoriales cyanobacterium PMM_0008, assembly GCA_949128025.1. Classification (GTDB taxonomy): domain Bacteria; phylum Cyanobacteriota; class Cyanobacteriia; order Cyanobacteriales; family Aerosakkonemataceae; genus Argonema. Next base: position 43,803 of record CASBRD010000153.1, read on the forward strand.
GGAATAATTTGTAAATTTGGGTTGTTCCTGAACTTTTAGGCGATTCTTGTGCAGTTTCAACTGATTGATTAGGTTTGGCTTCAGGAGTTTTGGTTACTTCAGCCTTGGGTTCAGTTTGAGACGCTGGAGAATCGATCTGTGGAAGAGATTTCGATCTTACCGAGATCTCTTCGGGGGTTGGCGTCTCTATTATCTCTGGCAGTGTAGGCGGCAAACTGGGGGTAGTTTCCACTTCAATGATTGTGGGAATGGACGCAGGATTAGATAATTCCCCAGATTTTGCTTCTTGTGGAGTTTCAGTTGGCTCAGCTTTGGGTGAGATTGGCGTTTCCGGTGGAGATGGGGGTGTGGAGGGAGCGATCGATTGGGGGGTTGGTGTTTGGATTATTTCTGGCAGTGTAGGCGGCAAACTGGGGTAGGGTTGTAGCTCAACTGCGCTGGGGCTTTTGAGGCGATCGAATGATTCGCTCTTGTCCGATTCTTTTTCGTCTAATTTAGTCGGTGACAATGTGGGGGTTTCGGGTGCCAAAGCCTTCGGGAACGCTGGCATTTCAGGCTTCTGAACTGCTGGTGGAGGAGTCAATGGGGGGGTTGGTGTTGCGATCGCATTTGGCGCTGGCGGCGTGGGTGAAGGCTGTGCCGTATCCGGACGACGGAACCAATTGAAAAATCCTCCAAATCTCGGTTTTTCTAATGCTTTCGGTGCTATTGGCTCCGTTTCTGCTGGTTTGGTAGGCTCAACTTCAACTGTAGGTGTTGCCGGTGTTTCTTCAGAAGTCGGCGCAGTTGGGGCTACTGTTTCTGGCTCTAGTGTTGGCGTAGGTGCGGGTGTCGCCTCTACAGCTGGCTCAGGTGTTGGGGTAGGTGCAGGTGTCGCCTCTACAGCTGGCTCTAGTGTTGGCGTAGGTGTTGGTTCTGGTGTCTTGGGGGTGTAGTTAGGATCGACAATTCCGCGTGCTAGGGCGGCTGAAAGTTCGCCGCGAACTAGCTGGGAAAGAGTGTCTGTTCCGTTTGGTTCGTAGGTAATGAGCCTAACTATGTTGTTAAAGGCGTTATTAACGGGATTGCCCAGTTCATCGAGTAATTCTAGCTGTACCCAGTTTTTGCCCGGTTTGAAGCCTGTGAGATAAATTGGTTGCCACTCATCAATGATGAAGCTTTCGCCGTTAATGGTGCAACGAATCCGCCAATCTGCAATGTCGTCTTCAGGATTCTCTTGGGCTACAAGGTGGAGGGGAGCGTTGGTGAGATAGAAGTCAAGCATGATTGGCTCTGCCCCGTAGCTAGCTTGAGGACTGCTGTAAGTTAACAGTGGTTGGTCGGGGTTGGGGCTGTTGTCATCTGTCTTAGTAAATATGTGGAATGTAGTTTGGGCATAAGCTCCCTCATTTTTGAAGCTCTCATCCCAGGGGCGGGAGGCGAAAACCCTGATTGTGTGAGTGCCGGGAGCTAAATCTTTATAGATTAAAGGCTGGTTTGGGTCATAAACTGCCTGGTAAGGTTGGTTGTCCAGGAAGACTTGGAGATGGGGGCCCTGACCTAGTTGCGGATCTTTAAAGATGGGCAAGTCTTGAACCTGCAATTGCACTGTGACGGTGTTATCCTCTAGAACCTCGTTAGGTTGAGGACTGAGTACCGCCACTTGAGGCTGGTAAGTTTCCAATGCCTGACGCAGCTCTTGAATGACTTGGGGAGGTGAAACTTCCGCAATCTTTACTGCATTTTCACCCGATCCCGGTTTCAAGTCCCCAGGTGTCCCAGATGGGGCGGTGCGATCGCCACAAGCTGCCAAACTCAAAATTAGTACTGCTGCTATTACGGATGTAATTAGCCCTCTCGCAGCCCTCTTGCACCAGTTTGTATCAAACACTTAACACTCCTAAACAACCAAATTCTAAGCAGAGCGGGTTTATTTACCCGATGGTTACCTTCATTCACGGCCAAAGAGCCCCTATAAGCCATCCATACGAGACTATAGCCCAAAAGGCTCAACCCCTTCTAACTATTGCCTTCAAGCTCTACTAACTCTACTAAGTTGAAGGTTAACTTAACCAATTATTTAGTTTTGTGAATGAAATGGAAATACCCCTTGACTTTTTGGCAAGTAGTTATAGGTTAAAAGTAAATGTATGTCTTCGCTCTAGCAAATTTGAATTATTGTTAACTGCTGATCGATAGGTTGGGAGGGTAGTCATATAATTCATCAGAAGGAACACCCTCCCAGCAACGAGGTCGCCCACAGCACTTTAATAGTTCGGTCGGCGTCTTTTGTGGCCTAAGTGGTGGAGGGCTTCAGTTCAAAATCCTCAAAAGCGAGTTCAGACGAGTTAATCCTCGTGCCTTAGTAAAAAGAGAGGAGAGTCTTCATGACGAAAAGTCCTCCGGAGCGTGAGGCAAAGGTAAGGGTTGTAGCAGATAAAGATCCGGTTCCCACTTCTTTTGAAAAGTGGGCTCAGCCCGGTCACTTTGACCGTACCCTCGCCAGAGGTCCAAAAACCACAACGTGGATTTGGAACCTACACGCCAACGCCCATGATTTCGATACCCATACCAGTGACCTAGAAGATATATCGCGCAAGATCTTCAGCGCTCACTTCGGTCACTTGGCTGTCATTTTTGTCTGGTTGAGCGGCATGTATTTTCATGGCGCTCGGTTTTCCAACTACGAAGCTTGGCTAACCAATCCGACTGGGATTAAACCCAGTGCCCAGGTTGTTTGGCCGATCGTAGGTCAACAAATTCTAAATGCTGATGTAGGTGGCGGCTTCCACGGAATTCAGATCACTTCCGGTCTGTTCTATATGTGGCGTGCCGCTGGCTTCACAAACGGATTCCAGCTTTACTGCACTGCTATCGGTGGTCTGGTCATGGCAGCGCTGATGCTGTTTGCTGGCTGGTTCCACTATCACAAGCGGGCTCCCAAACTGGAATGGTTCCAAAATGTGGAGTCGATGATGAACCACCACTTAGCGGGGTTGCTAGGTTTGGGCTCTCTGGGTTGGGCTGGTCATCAGATTCACGTAGCTTTGCCGGTTAACAAGCTGTTGGATGCTGGTGTGGCGCCTGGAGACATTCCTCTGCCCCATGAGTTCATCTTGAACAAGGACTTGATGGCAGAGCTATATCCCAGCTTCAAGCAGGGGTTAGTGCCTTTCTTCACTTTGAACTGGGGTCAGTATGCTGACTTCCTGACTTTCAAGGGTGGCTTGAACCCGGTGACTGGTAGCTTGTGGTTGACAGATACAGTGCATCACCACTTGGCGATCGCAGTTCTGTTCATCATCGCTGGCCATATGTACCGTACAAACTGGGGTATTGGCCACAGCATGAAGGAAATTCTAGAGAACCACAAGGGCCCTTTCACAGGTGAAGGCCATAAGGGACTCTATGAGGTTCTGACGACTTCTTGGCACGCTCAACTGGCTATTAACTTAGCCATGATGGGATCGCTGTCGATCATTGTCGCCCAACATATGTATGCGATGCCTCCGTATCCGTACTTGGCGGTGGACTATGCGACGCAGTTGTCCATCTTCACGCACCATATGTGGATTGGTGGCTTCTTGATCGTAGGTGGAGCGGCTCACGGTGCCATCTTTATGGTGCGGGATTACGATCCGGTGGTGAACCAAAACAATTTGCTCGATCGAGTCCTCCGACACAGGGACGCTATCATTTCTCACCTGAACTGGGTGTGTATGTTCTTGGGCTTCCACAGCTTCGGCTTGTATGTCCATAACGACACCATGCGTGCGTTCGGTCGTCCCCAAGATATGTTCTCGGATACGGCGATTCAGCTGCAACCAGTGTTTGCACAGTGGATTCAAAATATCCACACTCTAGCTCCAGGCACTACTGCTCCTAATGCGTTGCAGCCTGCTAGCTATGCCTTCGGCGGCGGTATTGTTGCTGTGGGCGGTAAGGTGGCGATGATGCCGATCGCTTTGGGTACGGCGGACTTTTTGGTTCACCATATCCATGCGTTCACCATTCACGTCACCGTCCTGATCCTGCTCAAAGGTGTGCTGTTTGCCCGTAGCTCTCGTCTGGTTCCAGACAAGGCTAATTTGGGCTTCCGGTTCCCCTGCGATGGGCCGGGTCGTGGTGGTACTTGCCAAGTATCTGGTTGGGACCATGTATTCCTGGGTCTGTTCTGGATGTACAACTCGATTTCGGTTGTGTTGTTCCACTTCAGTTGGAAGATGCAGTCGGATGTATGGGGGACTCTGGATGCGGATGGTACGGTGTCTCACATTACGGGCGGTAACTTTGCCCAAGGTGCGCTGACAATTAACGGTTGGTTGCGTGACTTCTTGTGGGCGCAAGCTTCGCAGGTGATTCAGTCCTACGGGACGGCTTTGTCTGCTTATGGTTTGATTTTCTTGGGCGCTCACTTTGTGTGGGCATTTAGCCTGATGTTCTTGTTCAGTGGTCGTGGCTACTGGCAGGAGTTGATCGAATCTATTGTTTGGGCTCACAACAAGCTAAAGGTGGCTCCAGCGATTCAGCCTCGCGCTCTGAGTATTATTCAGGGTCGGGCTGTGGGGGTTGCTCATTACCTCCTGGGAGGGATTGCTACTACATGGGCATTCTTCCTGGCTCGAACAATTTCATTAGGATAAGGGCGAGGAGGATTTTGTAAGATATGGCAACAAAATTTCCCAAGTTTAGCCAAGATTTAGCGCAAGACCCGACTACTCGTCGGATTTGGTACGGGATTGCTACGGCGCATGACTTTGAGAGCCATGACGGGATGACTGAGGAGAATCTTTACCAAAAGATTTTCGCTTCTCATTTCGGTCATATTGCGATCATCTTTCTGTGGACTTCGGGCAATCTGTTCCACGTGGCTTGGCAAGGCAATTTTGAACAGTGGATTAAGGACCCGCTGAATGTGCGTCCGATCGCTCATGCGATTTGGGACCCTCAGTTTGGGGCACCGGCAGTAGATGCTTTCACGCAAGCTGGTGCTAACTATCCGGTGAACATTTCCTACTCTGGTTTGTATCAGTGGTGGTACACGATCGGTGTGCGGACGAACAATGACCTGTATCAAGGTGCGTTGTTCCTCCTGGTGCTGTCGGCGGTGTTCCTGTTTGCGGGCTGGCTGCACTTGCAACCGAAGTTCCGTCCTAGCTTGTCTTGGTTCAAGAGTGCTGAGTCTCGCCTCAACCACCATCTGGCTGGTTTGTTCGGTGTCAGTTCTCTGGCTTGGACGGGTCACTTGGTTCACGTTGCTATCCCGGAGGCTCGCGGACAGCACGTGGGTTGGGATAACTTCCTGTCCACTCTGCCGCATCCGGCTGGTTTGGCTCCGTTCTTTACGGGTAACTGGGGAGTATATGCCCAGAACCCGGATACGGCGGAACAGTTATTCGGTACGGCTCAAGGTTCGGGAACGGCTATCCTGACGTTCTTGGGTGGTTTCCATCCCCAAACTCAGTCTCTGTGGTTGACGGATATTGCTCATCACCATTTGGCGATCGCAGTTCTGTTTATCATCGCTGGTCATATGTACCGGACGAATTTCGGGATTGGCCACAGTATCAAGGAAATGCTCAATGCCAAGAATTTCTTTGGCATGAAGACTGAAGGCCCGTTCAACCTGCCTCACCAAGGGTTGTACGATACCTACAACAATTCGTTGCACTTTCAGTTGGGTATTCACTTAGCTGCACTCGGTGTTGTAACTTCTCTGGTGGCGCAGCATATGTATGCGTTGCCTCCCTACGCTTTCTTAGCGCAGGACTACACAACGGTGGCAGCGCTGTACACTCACCACCAGTACATCGCCGGTTTCATCATGGTCGGTGCTTTCGCCCACGGAGCGATCTTCTGGGTGCGGGACTACGACCCTGAGCAAAACAAAGGCAACGTGCTGGAGCGCGTCCTACAGCACAAAGAAGCGATTATCTCTCACTTGAGTTGGGTGTCGCTGTTCTTGGGCTTCCACACGCTGGGCTTGTATGTCCACAATGATGTGATGCAGGCTTTTGCGACGCCGGAGAAGCAAATCTTGATTGAGCCGGTGTTTGCCCAGTTCATTCAAGCTGCTCACGGTAAAGTGTTGTACGGCTTTGACACGCTGCTGTCTAACCCGGATAGTATTGCTTCGACGGCTTGGCCGAACCACGGTAATGTGTGGTTACCTGGCTGGTTGGATGCAATCAACAACGGCACTAACTCTCTGTTCCTGACGATCGGCCCTGGCGATTTCTTGGTTCACCATGCGATCGCTCTGGGTCTGCATACCACCACTCTGATCTTGGTGAAGGGTGCGTTGGATGCTCGCGGTTCTAAGCTGATGCCGGACAAGAAGGATTTCGGCTATGCTTTCCCTTGCGATGGTCCTGGTCGTGGTGGTACTTGCGATATCTCTGCTTGGGATTCGTTCTACCTGGCGATGTTCTGGATGCTCAACACGATTGGTTGGGTAACTTTCTACTTCCACTGGAAGCATCTGGGCATTTGGCAAGGCAATGTGGCTCAGTTCAATGAGTCTTCTACATACCTCATGGGCTGGCTGCGCGACTACCTCTGGCTGTACTCGTCTCAGCTGATTAACGGGTACAACCCCTACGGCATGAACAACTTGGCGGTCTGGTCTTGGATGTTCCTCTTCGGACACCTAGTTTGGGCTACTGGCTTCATGTTCCTGATTAGCTGGCGCGGTTACTGGCAAGAGTTGATCGAAACTCTGGTGTGGGCTCACGAGCGCACTCCTCTGGCGAACCTGGTTCGCTGGAAAGACAAGCCAGTTGCTATGTCTATAGTTCAAGGTCGTCTGGTTGGTCTAGCTCACTTCACAGTTGGCTACATCTTGACCTACGCGGCATTCCTGATTGCCTCGACTGCTGGGAAGTTCGGTTGATCTGCAACCTAGCTTTGTAGGTAATTAAACAAAGTCCCCTGCCTCGGCGCGGAGTTTACGCTTCGCGAACAGGCAGGGGATTTTTTAAATAGCAGTTAATTAAGAGGAGTGGAGTAAGTTTGTATGGCTAGATTTCCAGAGGAAACTATAACAACAGTCTTGCATTTACAGCGGCTGCTTCTTTTAGGAATTGATGAAGCCAAAGCAGCAGAAGCCGCTATTTTTGAACGGTATGGGGAGACAGATGCAACTGCTACAGTGTTAGAGCAGCTGCAAAATGCGGCAGAACGCTTAAGAGTCCCTTACTTAGGTCTGTTCCAGCTATTGCTGAGGATTGCTGAAGCTCAACCTATGGCTCCTCCTGCTATGCTGAATTCATTGGCTCAAACAATTGGGCGATCGCAAGCCGCCGTCGATGCTTCAGCAGCAAGTGTTCAAGAAGCTAAAAGGGATTGGAATATACTATGACTCAACAACCGAAACTTCCCGATCCAGAGAAAGTTAAAAAAACCGTTGCTATGTTACGGGAAAGCAATCACCAGCTTGAAGCTGTAGCTCTAGAAATAGATGAACTCATTGCTATGGTAGAAGCAGAGATCCGCAACAGCCCTATAAATGTTCACCGTAGGGAAAGGGCAAAGCGTTTAGCTGAGTCTGTTAATCAAGAATTGCCGGGATAAAGAATTGGGTTCAATAATATCTTGTTGGTCGTATTATCTCATTACGAAAGGCACTGTCTCATGAACGCAGACGCTATGAACAATACCTCAAGAACCGATTGGGCTAGAATCGACGCGATGAGCGATGAGGATATCGACACCTCTGATATTCCATCGCTATCAGGGGAGTTTTTTGCCAAAGCGCAATTGCGAATGCCCAAGTTGCCTGTAAAAGTATCGGTTCAAGTCGATTCCGAAACTTTTGCTTGGTTTCAAGCGCAAGGAGAAGGTGTCGAACAGCAGATGTCTGTAGCGTTGAAAATTTATGCTGAGGCACACAAAGCCGGTTCACCATCTGCGGCAAAGCCAGCATAACCCGACAAGCTAGGTATAGGTCGTAATTTCTCTTAATTTTCACTGGATCGAAATCTGGAAAAAACTGCTATAAAAAATATATTTTTATATAGATGAGAGTTTCGTCTATTTATTGTATGTGTGGGAATAGCATAAAGTTTCCTCCCCAGTTTGACTGCTGGGGTTTTTCTGTTAGTCTACAGCGCACGCAGCCTCTGATACCAAATCCGCAACGATTACCCGGATTTGGTATGAAACAAAAAAAATCCCATACCTGCGGGTAAGGGATTTGTGAAAATTTAGAGGTGAACTTCAGCCTACTTAGATAGGGTTTAAAACAAAACTGCTATTAAGCAGCATCGTTTTCAATGTAGATGAATAACAAACCCATAACTATCGTAGGCAACAGCCAGGTAATTACGGGGATGAGAATCCAGGGCAAGAAGGAAGCTGCGTATGAACCTGTCATGTCAAAATCTCCAAAAAGGGTAAAGTACTGCGGCTATTTTAAGAGATGTGCTGCCTTGAAGTACCCACCACTAATCGTAGTACCGATATAGTGGGGGGTCTTGGTTAAAAAGGGTTTAGTGATGAACTACACCACGGAAAATCGCATCTACGACACCGAAATTTTCTAGTAGGAAGTAGGCAACGAAAGCGCCTCCCATTGCACCTACAAAGAAACCAGCTGTCACTTGGCTCCAGCCGTCAGCGGTTTTCCATTGATCGGGAGCTTGAGGATTCGAGCTGGGTATAGTCTTTCCGTCTTGGAAAGAGGCGATCCCGTAAACGGACATACAGGCAGTCGCGATGAGAATCAACGCTAGACCTGAAATCAATCCGCCTAGATTGGCAGCTTCTGCATAATCGCGTAATGGACCGAACTTAACCCAGGGGCCGATCAGGAAATAGCCGTGAGCCATGCCAATTTCCAATCCGCGCAGGATAGGAGATAGACCTTTGCGGTAGGCTGGCAGATTACCGATGAAAGCCCTGGTAAAATCAGAATCGCTAATTGGGGTGGAAAGATGACCGACAAACGGGTCACCGTTATAGGGTTTGATAAGCTCTGTATCTCTGGGATCGGCCATATCTATTATTCCTGTTTGTTTGAGAATCTACAGAAGAACTTGAAGTACCGCTAAGACTGCCGGGAGATTTCTCAACGGTTCAGTTAAGCTCATATTCTAAGCAACGAGGGGTAGCCTAATCGCAGAATGAGTTCTGACCTTTACAAAAGTTCATCGGGGCAAGAATACAAACTATTCCTGATTCATTTTTTGTAAGGAAAGAACAACATCAAGTGATATATGTCAAGGACTAAAAGTACGATCGCGCCGGATGGCATATTGCGCCGCCTTTCCTAGCCATTCCCATCAAAACCGCTGACCAGTAGTGATTTCCAATCGGGCCTCGCCGCGATCGCTCAACCCAAAGTCGGCCCGAATTAGCCCCAAGGGCGATCGCACTCGTAATCCCAGTCCATAACCAAAACCGCTTCCTGGTTTATCCCGTATTACACCGGGTTCCCCAACCACCGTATCGCCAGATCCCAAATCCGAGGCGAAATCAGCAAAGACAACCCCTCCCACCCGCCAAACGATCGGGAAACGATATTCTACAGAACCCAACACATAACTGCGACCGCTACCGACTCCACCCCCTCCGTATCCGCGTACAGAATTGAAACCGCCCAGATTAAAGGCTTCAGCGGGTGGAAATTCGCCAAATATCGTGCCAGCCTGTAAATTAAAAGCTAACATTTCTGTCAATTCGGGATTTTGTGCTGGTTTACCTCTGCCGATTAAGTCGATCGGCACATACTGAATATAGTTGGCCCGCAGTCGGTTGATTAAAACATTGCCTAATCCAATCGGAATCGACTGTTCGGTGCTAAAAGTCAGGATAGAACCTTGAGTCGGATAGGAACGGCTAGAGCGTCTATCTCTACTCACCGCAAAAGATACCGTCACCAAATCATCAATCCCCTTACCGCTAAGAGATAAGGGATTGCCAAATTCATCCACTGGCGAAACCCGCCAATTGGCATCGCGAATACTAATCCGGGTGTAATTCAAACCCAGCGACCCATCCCAGTCATCAAAAGACCGCAAAAGCGCCACAGAACCGCCAAATCTTCCCTCCCGTGGATCGTCGTCGTTGAGCAAATCGATCTCATCGCCAAAGGTACGGGAAAAATTGCGACGGCGAAAAGCGCGAACGCTATATCCTAAGCGGTTTGATTCGCTGGCGCGATAAGGGTCGGTGAACTCTACATCAAATTGGGCATCTTGGCGGCTAATCTGTAACTTGCCACCTAGTTGTTGGTTGATCCCGCCTAGATTGGCGTCTCGATAGCCTACAGTACCGTAGATCCCTATATCATCGTTATTATAGCCAGCGCCGTAATTTACAGAAGGGTAGCGACGCTCCTTGATGTCGTAGATGATGGTAACGCCATCACTATCTGACACAAGAGAAACATCAACTTTGTCAATGAATTCCGATCGCCTCAGTCGCCGCAAGTCTGACTCAAGCACTCCTTGTCGGAACACCTGACCCGGTTTGAGTCGTAATTCGCCTAAAAGATAATCTTTGCGGGTACGACCCTCGATCGGTTCACCTTTGCGATCGACAAAGCGAATCTCGATATCTCTGATAACTGGGGATTGGGGATTGGGGACTGGGAAAGAATCATTTTTTTGTGCGATCGGCAATTGGTTATAATTAGCGATCGGCAATAAATCGTTGGCATTTGTGGAAGTACTGCCTTCAGGTGCTATTGCTTCCAGAGGCATTGGTGCTAAAACATGGGTAGCCAACTGCGGGGTAGGAGATGGGGAACTGGCGATCTGGGTAAGACCCAGATCTGTTCCACAGATCGCATCATGAGATTCCCAAATAGCCAGAGACGCCAAAGTTAAAATTGCCACAGTGTGAACACGCATAATCAATGGTTCATAGTTTAGGAAAAACAATAGAGAATATTGCCAAAGTCAATATACTTCATCCAATTCATCTGCGTTTATCCGCGTTTATCTGCTTTCATCTGCGGTAAAAAATCAGAGATTCGTATTTTGGCAAGAAGTCTAATGTCTACCACGAACAATGAACCACAAACCATAAAACAAACTTGATATATTATATCATGTCCTGTCAATCACTTATGATATCTGTAGGTTAGGCCCTTGGAACGAAACCCAACCCGAACTTAAAGCTAAAGTTGGGTTTCACTCTGTTCAACCCAACCTACGGCTAACTACAATTTAGATGCGTGAGAACTTATTACAGATTGAGTTTCGCGATCGTTTCGCGCAGAACTTGGCTAGAGTGTAACAGCTGCTGTTCTTCCTTGGGGGTAAGAGAGAGATTCAAAACCCTGGTAACCCCCTGACGATTCACTACCGCAGGTAGACTGAGGCAGACATCGTGAATGCCGTGCAAGCCATTAATTAGGCTGCTGACAGTCAAAACCCGGTTTTGATTGCGTAGGATAGCCTGTACGATTTGGGTGACGCCAAGACCGATCGCATAACTGGTGGCACCTTTGCGCTGGATAATCTCGTAAGCTGCATTTTTTACTTGTGTAAAAACTTCTTCCAGTTGCTTATTATCCTCCGATGTGCTGTCTGACAAACCGCGATCGCACAGCTGCATTCCCGCCACATTCACCTTACTCCACACCGCAACCTCACTATCGCCGTGTTCGCCGATGATATAGGCGTGCAGACTGCGGGGGTCAATCTGTAACTTTTCAGCCAAAAGATAGCGGAAACGAGCCGTATCCAGCACCGTACCGGAACCAATTACACTGGAACTGGGTAATCCAGATAGCCGCCAAGTCACATAAGTCATGATGTCCACCGGATTGGTGACAATCAGCAAAATGGCGCTGGGACAACACTTTACTACTTCCGAAATCAAACCTTTAAACAGTTCTACATTGCGCTGAACCAAATCCAAACGGCTTTCACCCGGTCTTTGCTTTGCGCCAGCAGTGATAATGACGATATCGGCATCTTGTCCATCTGCCAAAGTACCCGATCGCACTATGCTAGGTTCAACAAAGGGTAGTCCGTGAACTAAGTCCATCACCTCCCCTTCTAGCTTTTCGCGATTGACATCGACGATGATCATTTCATCCAAAGTATTTTGGATTAGCATCGAATAAGCGCAAGCCATACCTACTTGACCCGCACCAATAATTACGCCTTTGCGAGGACGGCGAATGGTTGTAGAGTCTTGATTTATTTCAGGTGAGGTTGTAAAGAATTGTTCAAACATATAAAGATTCACTGATGAATAAAGCAGGCGAAAGTAAGCGCAAGCTGCAACTTTAGTCGTTCTTATACTTTTTTACCATAAGTAAGGATGAACAAACTTAGAGCAGTTCCCGCTGTAATAGAGTACATTTTAAGTAGGGGCGTAGGGGCGAAGCATTCCGGTAATTAACCTCTGCATATAACCGATAAGTTATTTGCCGGAATGCTTCAGTCTTCGATCAGTTGAATATCAGCTTCACTAGGCTGCTTCATGGGTTGTACCTCTATCCCTAGAACAATTTATTATAACGCTTACCTATAAAAAAGGGTGGGCATTGCCCACCCTATCGCATGATACCACGAGCCGAGTCTGTATTAGGTTTTAATTCCTTCGGCTTCAGCCACTATAAGCAGCGTCTTCAGCACCGAGTCTGGGTTAAGACTCATCGAGTCAATCCCTTGCTCAACCAAGAAACGGGCGAACTCTGGGTAATCGCTAGGGGCTTGACCGCAGATACCGATTTTGCGACCATTCTTTTTAGCTGATGCAATACCCATCTGCACCATTATCTTCACAGCCTCATTGCGCTCATCAAAAAGGTGGGCAACCAAGGCAGAGTCGCGGTCTAGCATCAGAAGTCCCTGAGTCAAATCGTTTGAACCGAAGGATAACCCATCAAACTCTTCACAGAATTGATCCGCGAGGATGACGTTGCTGGGAATCTCGCACATCACATAGACTTGCAACCCGTTTTCCCCACGCACTAAGCTATGTTTCGCCATTTCAGCTAACACTTTGCGTCCTTCGTCCGGCGTGCGACAAAAAGGAATCATGGGAATTACATTAGTCAAACCCATTTCATCCCGCACCCGCTTCAGTGCGTGACATTCCAAAGCAAATGCGTCCCGGTATTTCTCATCATAATAACGAGACGCACCGCGCCAACCAAGCATCGGGTTTTCTTCTTTGGGTTCAAATTGCCGACCCCCCAAAAGATTGGCATATTCATTACTTTTGAAATCGCTCATCCGCACTATCACTGGTTTGGGATAAAATGCCGCAGCAATTCTTGCTACCCCTTGGGCTAATTTATCGACAAAGTACTGCGGTTTATCTTCATAAAGTGCGGTCATTTGGGCAATCTTTACTTGTGCAGATTCATCTTGCAGCTTGTCGAAGTGAATCAAAGCTAAAGGATGCACTTTGATGTGATTGGCAATAATAAATTCTAACCGCGCTAAACCGACACCATCGCAGGGAAGATGGGAAAGACTAAACGCTTCTTCTGGATTCCCCACATTCATCATTATTTTAGTGTGGGTGTGGGGTAAATTTTCTAGCGCTACTTCTTTTACTTCAAAAGGTAGCAAACCAGCATAAACTCGTCCTTCTTCACCTTCGGAACAAGAAACTGTCACCTCTTGACCTGTTTTCAAGATATCTGTAGCATCGCCAGATCCGACAATTGCGGGAATACCCATTTCGCGAGCTATAATTGCGGCATGACAGGTTCGGCCCCCTTTATTGGTAATAATGGCGCTGGCTTTTTTCATGATTGGTTCCCAGTCGGGGTCGGTTTTATCTGTTACTAAAACTTCTCCTGGTTGGAACAAATCGATTTTGCGAACATCCAGCATGAGGCGGACTTTCCCCTGACCGATCGCTTCCCCAACACTACGACCAGTAACTAGCACATTGCTGCGTTCTTGTAAATGATAGCTACGCAGAATGTTTTGCGATTTCTGGGATTGTACCGTTTCGGGACGCGCTTGCACGATAAACATTTCGTTGGTAATCCCGTCTTTTGCCCACTCAATGTCCATCGGCGTATACATACCGCGCACATCGCTGTAGTGGTCTTCAATTATGCAACCCCAGCGTGCTAGTTGCAAAATTTCATCATCGGAAAGTGCGAATTGCCTTTGTTCGTTGAGAGGAACTCGCTCGTTTTTCATTTGTTTGCAACCGCCAACATCGCAAACGAGTCTGTATTCTTTGCTGCCTAAACGTTTGTCGAGAATTGGGCGGAATCCATCTTTTAATGTGGGTTTGAAAACTAAATATTCGTCTGGATTAACTGCCCCTTGAACGACATTTTCTCCCAATCCGAACGCTGCTGTAATTAAGGCAGCATTTTTAAATCCTGTTTCGGTGTCGATGGTGAACATAACACCAGAGGAAGCTAGGTCCGATCGCACCATTTTTTGAATGCCGACGGAAAGGGCGACGCTAAAATGGTCGAATCCCCTGGCATGACGATAGGAAATGGCCCGATCGGTAAATAGTGATGCAAAGCATTTGTGACACGCACCGATGACGCTTTCCACAGCTTGGATGTTGAGGTAAGTTTCCTGCTGTCCGGCAAAACTGGCGTCGGGTAAGTCTTCTGCGGTGGCGGAGGAACGGACTGCGACTTCTGTTTCTGCGCCGTAGCGATCGCACATTTTCTGGTAACCTAGTGCGATCGCACCCCGCAATTCTTTCGGAAAAGGTGTGTGCAAAAGCAATGACCTCGCCTTTTTTCCCCGTTCCCGCAAGTTATTAACATCTTCCACATCCAAGTCGGCAAACAGTTCGCGCAGCTTTTCTTCTAAACCTGCTGCTTGGATGAAATAACGATAGGCATAAGCTGTAGTCGCAAACCCGTTGGGAACGTTGACTCCTTTGTGAGTCAACTGCTGGATCATTTCCCCCAAGGAGGCATTCTTTCCACCAACTAAGGGGATGTCGCCGATCCCAACTTCATCGAACCAGAGAACCAGAGATTTCTCTTTGGAGAACTGGGAAGACTTCTCTTGAGTGGCTATAACCATAGGTATTTCCTGCTATCTAGCCTCAGTCTAGCGATCGCCCGCAGAGGAATGGGTAAATTTAATCACTTCGTAATTTTATTTATAATTTCTTTGGGATCGCCTTTAGGGGTGCAGTTTTTGGTATAATGCTATACAAAATGCTATTTTTGGGGGCAAGGTAAGTCCCGCCAGCTATTAGCAGAGGAAAATTACTCTATTGATAAATGTGGCTTAGGAAGTAGATTTGTGAGTAGGCTATCTGAATTCACGACCTACAGGCTCCCCAAAGTCAATTTCACCATGTAAATTTTCAGGTGTTACTCGCTCGATCAT
>CASBRD010000154.1 GCA_949128025.1 Oscillatoriales cyanobacterium PMM_0008
CTTTCCCCCCTCCCCGCAACAGGGAGGGGGGAAAGATTTTGATCCCAATGGCGCTAACGCGCTGCAACGCTTACGAAAACCTCACTCCCAGGTTCAACCTGGGAGTGAGAAATGTCCGGTACGATCGGTTACCTAAAAAAATCGTGTGATTATTCTTATCTGCGTTCATCTGCGTACCCTTCGGGAAGGCTTCGCCTACATCTGTCTTCATCTGCGGTAAAAATTTAACCACCGATGACAACAGAAAATTTGACGATCTCACTCATGTACTTTCACACTCAAGCAATACCCCTGTCACAAGAATGACACAACAAATGTCTACATTGAGAAGTGTGAATAATTAACTATGTGGCAGCAGGTGTCCGAAATGCAAACAAAACAACCTCGTCTAGATAATGGTTCGGGAGAACCGAAGGGCATCGAATTCAATATTTTAGACCGTAAGACTCCAAAATCTAACAATCTTTTTTGGGAAAAGCCAATAACTTACGTATCCCTGGTGCTGCTGGGGGCAAGTGTCGCCTTTGCAGGCAGCTATCTGGGTTCCCAAAACAAAGTGTCCTCCCAGCCGTCTTTTTCCGATCCGCCTGTTTCTGCGCCTTCTGTCACTCCCATCAGTCCAAAACTTAATGCCAAACTACCAATAACGGCAGATACCAACTTTATTACAGATGTTGTCGATCGAGTTGGGCCAGCAGTAGTACGCATCGATTCTTCCCGAACGGTAACGAATCAAATTCCGCAAGTTTTCGATGACCCGTTCTTCCGGCAGTTTTTTGGTCGTCAATTACCCACACCACCCCAGACGCAAGTTGAACGGGGTACGGGGTCGGGCTTTATTATTAATTCGGATGGTCAAGTTTTGACTAATGCCCATGTGGTCGATGGTGCGGACACTGTAACGGTAACGCTGAAGGATGGTCGTACTTTCAAGGGTAAGGTTTTGGGTACAGATCCGGTTACAGATGTCGCAGTTGTCAAAATTCAGGCTAACAATCTACCCACGATTAGGATCGGCGACTCGGATAAACTGAAGCCTGGGGAGTGGGCGATCGCGATCGGCAATCCGCTGGGTCTGGATAACACCGTCACTACCGGGATTGTTAGCGCTACAGGTCGCACCAGCAGTCAAGTCGGCATCCCCGATAAGCGAGTCAGCTTTATCCAAACTGACGCCGCAATTAATCCCGGTAACTCTGGTGGCCCACTGCTGAACGCTTCAGGTGAAGTAATTGGCATGAATACAGCCATTATCCAAGGTGCCCAAGGCATAGGTTTTGCAATTCCCATTAATACCGCCCAACGAATTGCCACTCAGCTAGTGGCGCAAGGCAAAGTGGAACATCCTTTTTTGGGCGTTCAGATGGTGGATCTTACCGCTGAAATCAAGCAAAGAATTAACAGCGATCGCAACAGTGGTTTGACTGTAGACGAAGATAAAGGCGTGTTGATTGTTAAAGTTATGCCGAATTCCCCTGCTGCTAAAGCTGGACTGCGTGCGGGTGATACGATCCAGAAGATTGGAGATCGATCGGTCACAGAATCCAGCGCTGTACAGCAGACAGTCGAAAACAGTCATGTCGGCGCTAATCTGCAACTGCAAGTGCGTCGTAACGGTCAAAACGTTAGTATAACGGTACAACCCGGTGCTTTTCCGACCGCCGCCCAGTAGTCCTGTTGTCAGTCGCCACTTCACAGCGCTTTGCAACTGAGTGAAGTCAGATTGTAGGGGCGAAGCATTGCGGAATAAACGTTTCGGTCTTAAGTTAACCCACATTCCGCAATGCTTCGCCCTGCACCTCATTCGCCGGCAAGCCGCTGTAATAGGTAGGCAAGTGCGATCGTAAATTTGCTTCATGGGATAGGTGTGCTGCCTATCCCTTTTGTTGTAGCGACATTCTCTTGGGGCTGCAACCAACTTTTTTCCACAGGTAGCACCACGAAGAGTTCCGGCACTGTATTATGTAACGAGTCCCCCTTGTAGCTTTTTTCTTTTGAATGCCTGACTTTGTGTACAGCTTTGCAGGCACTCAGCGAATCTCATTTTGGGATGAAAGCGAGGTTTGTTAAACTAGAAGCCATAGTAACATTTGGTTTTTTTTATGAAATTTACAGTGAATATAACACAATATCTTGAAAACAAACCCAAGTATTTTTTGATAGTATTAGGGCTTTTATTAGTCCTAATCCTGGGATTTATAGATTACCTAATACCACCAAATATTTCTGTATCAATATTTTATCTTATTCCTATTTTTATAACCACTTGGTTTGCTGGAGAAAAGTCGGGTATAGTGATATGTATTGCCAGTGCTATAGCATGGTTTATAGCTAATAAAACATTAGAAGAATCCTCGTTATCTGTTATTCATTATTGGAACGCATCCGTAAGATTGGGTTTCTTTTTAACTGTTAATTATCTTTTGTCCGAATTGAAAAGTGCTAGACAAAGAGAAAAAACACTCGCTAGAACCGATCCTACAACTGGCGTTGCTAATAGACAATTATTTACTGAATTAGCTACTTTTGAAATCAAGAGAGCGCGTCGTTACGGACATCCTTTTACACTGGCATATATAGATGTTGACGATTTTAAAAATATTAATAAGTATGGCAGCTATCAAATAGGCGATCGCCTTTTACTAACTTTGGCTCAAACTATAAAAAAAACTATCCGAGACACTGATATACTTGCCCGCATAGGAGGCGATGAATTTGCCCTCCTACTGCCCGGTATTGGATACGAAACAGCCCATACAGTCATCGCCAGAGTGCAACAGCAACTTGTGGATACAATGGATGAAAATAAATGGCCTGCAACCTTTAGTATCGGTGCTATTACCTTCCTCAATCCGCCGGATTCAGTGGATGAAGTAGTTGAAAAAGCTGACTATTTAATGTACTGTATAAAGAATGAAGGTAAGAATAGGACAGAGCATATAATTGAACAATAGAATTGTTAAGCTAAAGGAAGGCAAAACCGAAACGTGCTACCTTTACCAAGTTGACTTTCTACCTCAATATGACCGCCTTGCAATTCAATCAATCGGCGGGAAATAGCTAACCCAATTCCGGTGCCCCCAGAATGTCTGGCACGCGATCGATCGGCCCTAAAGAAACGCTCAAATACATGAGGCAAATCCTCTACTCCAATTCCTTGTCCTGTGTCAATAACCCCAATCCAAAATTTGCCCGATTCAGTCCAGGCGCGGATAATAATAGAGCCTTCGGAAGTATAACGCACTGCATTTCCCAGCAGGTTGACTAGAACCTGTTCCACTCGGTCAATATCCGCTAATACGAAAGGCAACTGAGGCGAACATTCCAATCGCAAAACCGGGCCTTCTTCAAGTAGCTGGTCTGCAAATTTTTGCACCAACGATTGCAACAAAGGACGCAAATTAACAGGCTGCAAATTTATTGGTAAATACCCCGCTTCTGCTTTCGAGAGTTCCTGCAAATCGTTGACCAACCGTTCCAACCGCTTTGTTTCTTTTGCTAATTGCTGATAAATCTCTGGAGATGGTGAAATCCTACCATCCGCTAGTTCTTCCAAGTAACCGCGAACAACAGTTAGCGGCGTCCGCAGTTCGTGGGTGAGGTCGCCAATTAGTTCCCGGCGTCGCTGTTCCACTCCTTCGAGACTGGACGCCATCCGGTTAAAGCTGACAGCTAATTGATTGAGTTCCGGAATCTCCAAAGTAGGCATTCGTTCATCTAGTTTTCCAGCGGCAAACTTTTGGGTGATGTGTTCCATGAGGGTAAGAGGCTGCATAATCCGCTTGGATACCCAATAACTTAATCCACCAGCGGCAGTTGCACCAGTCATGAATGACCAGAAAGTGCTGCGACTCCAGACATTTTCAAATCCTTCAACCAGCTGAGTGCGGGCATAGCGTAAATAATAAAAGTTCCTTCCTTCTAATTGTTCTAAATGCAAAACAAATAAACGGGGTGAAGATACTTTGCCAATGATGACAAAGCTACCTATTCCAACAACAATTACCAGTAAGTGAGAAATAAATAGACGCGAGCTGAGGCCAATCTTAGTCATAGAAATTAAATCATGAAGGATGAAAAAATTTAATTATTGACGGCATCTTCAAACTTGTAGCCGACGCCGATTACAGTTTTGATAAAAGTGGGATTGGCTGGATCTGGTTCAATTTTTTTACGCAGTCTGGCTACATGAGTATCTACCACTCGTTCATCGCCAAAAAAGTCGTCACCCCACAGTTTATCAATTAATTGGGTGCGGTTCCAAGCTCGATTCGGATAGCTGATAAAGGTGGTTAAAAGGTTAAATTCTAAACTGGTTAACTCCAGTTCTTCCGATCGATCTGGATTCATGTGGCGATGGGCGGTGTGCCGATCGACATCCACGGTAAAATGCTGGGTGCGGTAAACGAGGTTTTGCCCGCCGTGACGAAGGCTGCGCCGCAATAGGGCCCGCACTCTAGCAACTAATTCTCTGGGGCTAAAAGGTTTAACCATGTAATCATCGGCACCAGTAGACAAACCGATCACGCGATCGATTTCCTCACCCCTAGCAGTCAGCATCAAAATGTAGGGGTCTTTGGGCCCAGATTTTTGGCGGATACGGGCGCAGACTTCCAATCCGTCCAAACCGGGCAGCATCAAGTCGAGTACGATCGCATCTGGTTGTAGCTGCTGAAACATTTGCAATGCCGTCAGTCCATCGCCGCATTGGTGGCAGGAAAATCCCTCAGCTGCCAAAGTCAGTTGGATCAGCTTGGCGATTTCCGGTTCGTCTTCAACAATTAAAATGTCCATAAGTCAAAAGTCAAAAGTCAAAAGTCAAAAGAAATGATTATTTCTTATTTTTTGCAGTAAAATTTAAGATTTGTCATTTTAGGTATATTCTGGTGTCACGGGAATGACAAACGGTTCTGTAAGCATTAAGTTGAGAGTTGCGAATCGATCGCTATTGTTTCAAGTTTAGAAAACGACTGTCATGAGAAATTATCAAGCTCGTCTGCGTCAACTGCATCGCATCGTTGCCCCAATCATGATTCTGCCGATTTTACTGACCCTGATTACCGGATCGGTTTATCAGATGGTAGACCTCTCAGGCAAGTCGGAAGACTTCGATTGGTTGCTGGCTTGGCACAAAGGTCATTTTGGTAGCCTGAATCTAGAAATCGTCTATCCATTCCTCAACGCCTTGGGTTTACTGACTTTGGCTATCACTGGAATCGCGATGTGGTTTCGGATGCGACGCAACTCTAAAAACCGTTCTCAGGAGATGTAACGATATTGCGATTCAGAAGTGCTTGCATCAAGCTTAACTTTGATAGGTGGGCATTGCCCACCCAACCTGCTAAGAAGCTGCTGACTGCAACTCGTTCAGACGAGACAGAACTTCCCTACTGTGACTCGATGGATTTACCCCAGTAAATTCCTCGCGAATCATACCCTCTGGATCGATGATAAAAGTGTGGCGCACGGAGAGATAACCCA
Organism: Oscillatoriales cyanobacterium PMM_0008; assembly: GCA_949128025.1. GTDB lineage: Bacteria > Cyanobacteriota > Cyanobacteriia > Cyanobacteriales > Aerosakkonemataceae > Argonema. The sequence continues at coordinate 5,482 of CASBRD010000154.1, forward strand.
ACCAAGAACCGTAGGCTTTACTGATTTTGCCATCAGTATCAGCTAACAACGGGAACTTCAAACCTTCGGAATCGCAAAATTCGGCGTGGGAATCTACAGAATCAGCGCTGACACCAAGAATTTGAGTATTTCTATCCATATATTTTGGCAAGTCTTGCTGAAAGCGGCGAGCTTCCAAGGTGCAACCAGAGGTGAAATCTTTGGGATAGAAGTAGAGAACCACCCATTTGCTGCGATAGTCTGAAAGCGACACTTCCCCATTCCCAGTGTTAGTTGGCAATGTGAATTCTGGGGCGGGTTGATTGAGGGGAGGTAGTTTGCCGCCGATAGCTAGCGCAGATGGGGTGAAGTTAAACCAAGCGAGTAAAGCTAGACAGAAGGCGAATAGAGTGCCTAGAAAGTTGCGACGAGAGTTCATGGTGAAGATTAAGATAATTTTCACATAAGTTTACACTTTTTTCGGTAGAACAACTGACCACTGACCACTGACCCCTAAAAGATAAAATTAACTCGCAATTCCCACGCTGAATCTTGACGCAATAGCTGAATTTGGCGAATGAATTCCCGAAAGTAAAATCGCCGCTCCGACTCGGACAAATCCAGCCAAAATTGAGGAATGGAAACAGCTTGGGCAGTTTCGCGCAAATTTACGGGCGGGAGTTCAGCTAGTTGCTGTTGCAGGGAAGCGATTTCTGTACGCAGTTTATAGGCGCGTAATTGAGATGTTTCTGGATCGAGAACGCCCGTTTCGCATAGTGAGGGAAGTTGAGTTAGGATATCTTGCTTGGTGGCGATCGCATTTTTCACCCCTTCCTTAATTCTCCCCATATCCGGTAAACTCATCTCGGCGACCGCTTGAGGTAATTCGCGGCAAATCATTTTAATAGTTTGCTGCAACACTTCCTCGTAAGGTATCGATCGGCACTTGGGACTTTTGGGACAACTAATCGGGCGCAAATATAGATATTCTTTTGCTTGGCGCGGCGTGGTAACGCGGGCTACAGTCATGGGCGATTGGCACTCCGCACAGATGAGCAATCCCGCTAGAGAACGATTCGCGCTGGCGGTGCGGGGCGACATCCGGCGGTTGCGGCGCAAAAGGCGATCGATCTGTGCGGCTTCTTCTCTGGAAATTATGGCAACGTGGGTATTGGAGATAATCTGGTTATTCTGATAAGCCGTATCGCCGCGATAAACTGGATTGCTGAGCCAACGACGCCCGGTTGATACGGAGATTTTCTTGCCGTATTTTTTCCCTAAAAAGCGCACTGCACCCCGCAAGGAACCGTAAAGCAGAAATCGTTCAAAAAATTCTTTTACCACAGGCGCAGCACTTTTGTCAAGGATATATTTATCTTTACCTCTGCGATAACCGTAGGGCGCTTTACCGGGCGGAGGCGAAGCTTTGAGGCGATTGCGGGCGTGTCCTTGACGGATGCGGCGACTGCGCTGGTAATTCTGCATTTCTTGCAGGAGTTTGAGCAAATCTGCCCGGATATTTGTGGTTGTGGTGGAGGTTTGCTCGATCGCAATTAGCTGAATGCCCAGTGCTTCTACTTCTGTGAGGCAATTGCACACTTCTTCCACCGAATCGCCTAGTTCTTCCACTCCTCTAATTAATAGATAATCAACCGCTTCTGCTTGACATTCTTCCAACAATTGCCGCAGTTGTTGACGCCCTCCCAAATCTTGATAAACTTTATCTACTTCCCAACCCCAAATAGTTGGATCGGGTGCCGATTCTAACAGCGGGTCGCTATATAGATAGGCAATAATTTTCATTCTTTGCTCGCCCCATTCCCCATGCCCTTACAATTCGCTCATTTCAATAATGTTACCATCAGGATCTTGAGTGAATAAAGCAGATCGACCGGATGCACTCATTTGAATTGTACATCCGTTACTCAGCAGTTGTTCTTTTGCTTCATCTAAGTTTGTAACAGCAAAAGCTATGTGCCGATTGCGTCCCAACTTTTCGGTATTTACTTGGTCAGATGGCACAGATTTGGCAACAATTAGGTGAATTTGAAAGTTTCCGATTTGATACCACGCGCCTGGGAATTTGAGATTTCTCTCTACTTTGGGTAATCCCATGATGTTGCCATAAAAATGTTCTGCTCTTTCGAGGTCAGAAACGAGAATCGTTGCGTGAAGGCATTGGGTGATTTGCATAGCCGATTTGATGAGAAGAAAATTTGGATGAGAGGAAGTATAATTATATTTTGACAAAATTGTTACTCTTTGAATATACTGAAATTCCCAGTCCCCCGCTCCCCCACTCC
>CASBRD010000155.1 GCA_949128025.1 Oscillatoriales cyanobacterium PMM_0008
CTGCCCCTCTGCCCCTCTGCCCCTCTGCCATAGGATAGTAAGCACGAAAGAGCCGAATGATTTGTGCGGAACCAATGGTTGATGCAAACAATCTTCTTGATTGCGATCGCTATTATTGGTAAGGTTGTCACTGTTGGACGGTATTTGGTCAACCTCAAATCAACCGTTTGGCGATCGGTGTGGGGATTCGACGAGGCCAAGTCAGACTCGTTTTTGCAGGCGTTGGTTCGGCAAGTGGACTCAGGAGTACTTAGATCCGGATAGCGTAATTGCTTAAGAGAAAAAAACTTTAATGCTCAGTCATTGCCCATTTCCAGACCGGGCTTCGGGTAATAGGCTGCCAGCAGCGTGGGGTGTATCAACAGCGTCGGTGTGAGGAAGGTGCGATCGCAGTAATTTTCGTGTTTTTAACTTAAGGAACGGGAATCCTAGAAGATGCGAGAAGACTTAGCCCAGCGGCGAGTATTTTCGCTGGTATGCTCATGATTAATCATCGGGCTATTTGGTCAATACAGTTCACCCATTTTGCGATACTTGCTGACTTGTGTTTGGCAGCGCGTGCAGAGGTAATACCAAATCCGCAACGATTACCCCCGTTATGTCTATAGGCTGTAGAGACGTTTCATGAAACGTCTCTACAATGTTTAGGCCAAAAATTCTCATGGGGTAACCAACCCGGATTTGGTATAAGTTGTGGTATTGTTCAACGCAGCCTCAAACTGTGTACTTATAAGCACGGGTACTCAGATCCAAACCTGTGACTCAAAGTAGAATCCTTACCAGCTGGTAAAAATTATGCTGGGCGACGAAAATCAGGAGAAACTATAGTGAAATTTCACTGGCTACTACCCAGTACTGTTTTGAGCCTATTTCTGCTGTCATCTCCAGCGTTTGCGGGTAGACTGCAATCTTGGCGTTTTGATGCCGATCGAAATCGGCTAGTCTTTACCACCGACAGCGGCGTTCAACCGAAAGCGCAATTGCTTTTCAATCCGACTCGCTTGGTGATCGATCTGCCCGGTACTGCTTTCGTCCGTTCGACGGTGAATCAGCAACTCAGGGGCGCACTCCGAGAGTTCCGGGTGGGGCAGTTAGACTCCCAAACCACTCGCCTGGTGATTGAATTAAACCCCGGTTATACGCTAGACCCACAGCAGGTTCGATTTCAGGGAATTTCTCCCAGACAGTGGCTGGTGCAACTGCCAACACCTACGAGAGCGGATGATCGAGGAAGCAACACTGCCGCCTCTCTGGATGTCTCGACAGGGGGTTCTGCTTCGGTAACCCAAATCGACGATGTACAGGTGACGCCCGATGGGTTTTTTATCCGCACCAGCGGGCCTAACCCAGCGGTCAACGTGAGGCGTTCTAGCGATCGCACGATTGATATCGACCTCGAAGGCACCGCTTTATCTCCCCAATTGATCCTAAAAGACTTATCGGTTAATCGAAACGGAGTCAGCCGGATTGAGCTGACCCAAGTCCAAAACACTCCGCCGCTAGCCCGCCTGACGTTGCAGGTGTCGAAAGATAGCCCCGATTGGCAGGCGAGGGTCAGCAATTTGGGCGGAATTGTGGTGTTGCCGACCCTGGGACAGAATTCAGCAACCGATCGCAATAATGACGATCGACTGGCTACAATTCAGTCAGTCGAAGTGAGTGGCAATCAGCTTTTAATCAGAGCAAACCAGCCTTTTACTTACACTAGCGGCTGGGACCAATCCTCTGGCGCTTACCGCATTACCATTCCTTCCGCTAAACTTTCCGATCGAGTCCGGGAACCGCAGTCAAATGCAAACAGTCCCGTATTGCGGCTGCGTATGCGGCAAGTAGACCCTTCTACGGTCGTACTTCTGGTACTACCCGCTTCTGGCGTGCAGATTGGGGACATCAATCAGCCTTCACCTCAACTCTTAGCCCTACCGTTACGAGGCTCAAGGGAAATTTCGGTTCCCCCACCCAGCCGTACCGATCCTGTGCCCGGTTCAGTCACGGATTATCCCAGACCCCTGCCATCCCGCAATCCGAATGCCCGGATTGTGGTGGTCGTAGATGTGGGACACGGTGGCAAGGATTCGGGAGCAATAGGGATTGGGGGGCTGCGAGAAAAGGATGTTATCCTGCCGATCGGACGAGAGGTGGAGAGGCTGCTCCAGCAGCAGAATATTCAGGTCGTGATGACGCGGGATGATGACTATTTCGTTGACCTCCCACCCAGGGTACAGATTGCTAGACGAGTGAATGCCGACTTGTTTGTCAGCATCCATGCGAATGCGATCGATATGACTCGCCCCGACATTAACGGACTGGAAACCTATTATTACGGCAGCAGCGAGGCCGAACGTCTGGCCCGAACTATCCACAATAGCATCCTCCAAAGCATTGGCCTCCCAGACCGTCGGGTGCGACAGGCCAGATTTTATGTCCTGAGAAATAATCCCATGCCTGCGGTTTTAGTAGAAGTTGGTTTTGTCACAGGAGCGGAGGATGCCCCCAGACTGGCTACCTCAGCTTATCAAAGACAAATGGCAGCTGCGATCGCCCGTGGTATTCTCCAATACCTTCAGCAAAATTACTAATCAAGTCATTGGTGAATAACTACTGACTTTTGACTTTTGGCAACCCAAACAGCACAACCGATAACTGATAAAGGACAAATGACCACAGATACAATAGGAGTTTTTGACAGCGGCGTCGGCGGTCTCACCGTCTTGAGAGAACTCTACCGACAACTGCCATCGGAATCCATACTTTACTTTGGGGATACAGCGCGATTGCCCTACGGCAACCGTTCCGGGGCAGAAATTTTGCAGTTCGTGCGCGAGATTCTCCATTGGATGACGCTCCAAGGCGTCAAAATGGTAATTGTAGCTTGCAATACCAGTTCTGCTCTGGCGCTAGAGACGGTAAGATCTGAGTTCAATGTCCCCATCTTAGGGGTGATCCTCCCCGGCGCTCGTGCTGCCGTAAGCATTGGCAAGCGGATTGGCGTGATTGCCACCCCCGCCACCGCCGCCAGTAATGCTTACCGTCACGCTATCCAGGAAATCGATCCAACTGTCCAAGTCTGGCAAGTCGGTTGTCCCGCATTCGTGCCCCTGATTGAGCAAAACCGCATTAATGATGCTTACACCTATGAGGTGGCGAAGGAATACCTAGCTCCTTTATTACAGCAGCAAATTGATACACTGATTTACGGTTGTACCCACTATCCCCATCTGGCACCAGTGTTGCGTGCAATTTTGCCGCGATCGATACGTACAGTCGATCCGGCAGTCCACGTTGCAGCCGCAGCAGATCAAGAACTCGATCTTTTAGGACTCAAGAGTACAAGTCCGCCACAGCCTACACGCTTTTGCGTCAGTGGAGAACCAGATCGGTTTGCACAATTGTCAGTACAGTGGCTGGGTTGTACCCCACTTGTCGAGCAAGTGTACTTACCCGTATCTGTTCCATTCCAACAAGTGCCGCTAGAATGATTAGAATGATCTGTTGACATAATTTTTGCGGACATCTAATAATTAATCCCCAAAAATTACTGCCTTTCATCCCCAGCTAACCGAAGCGGTATAGCGGGGGTGTGACATGACTCCGACCTAAAGGTACGGAGCTTCTAAGAATCACTTCTTAGTCTTCCTAGTTGTTCCCTTGCGGGTTTTCGACTTTGACCTAGACTGAGATATCTCAGTCCCTGGCAA
>CASBRD010000156.1 GCA_949128025.1 Oscillatoriales cyanobacterium PMM_0008
CTCCCTTATTTATAGGGGCTAGGGGCTAGGGTCTAGGGGCTAGGGAAAATAGAGAAGTTATACTTAGTCCTGACTCTTGACAAATAACAACCAATAACTAACAAGTAACAGCTAACCATGACAAGGGTAAAACGCGGTAACGTTGCTCGCAAACGCCGCAAGAAAATTCTCAAACTGGCGAAAGGATTTCGCGGTTCTCACTCGACGCTGTTTCGCACCGCCAATCAACAGGTGATGAAGGCGCTGCGGAATGCGTATCGCGATCGCAAAAAGCGGAAGCGCGACTTCCGCCGCCTCTGGATCGCACGCATTAACGCCGCCGCACACCTGCATGGCGTCAGCTACAGCCGATTGATGGGCAACATGAAAAAAGCCAACATCGAAATCAATCGCAAAATGCTAGCCCAACTCGCGATTCTCGACCCGGACAGTTTCGGCAAAGTTGTCGAATTGGCAAACAACGCTAAATGATGAAGGTAAAAGGTAAAAGGCAAAAGGCAAAAGTCAAAAGGCAAAAAAAAGAATTGAATAATCTGCTCTTTGTTTTGCCTTTTTACTTTTTACTTTTTACTTTGCGAAGCGCTCTCTTTCTTTTACCTTTTTACCTAGTTCCCTGGCTCTGCCTGGGAATGATTTTGCCTTATCCTAGTATTGCTGCCGAACTGAAGGAAATTCAGGAACGCGGCTACCTGATTGTTGCAGTTAAGGATAATCTGCGTCCGCTGGGATTTCGGGATGGGACAGGCAATTTGCAAGGCTTAGAAATTGACTTGGCGCGACGCTTGGGGTCAGAATTGTTGGGGCGTCCCGATGCAGTTAGATTGGAGGCGGTGGCAAATCGCGATCGCCTCAACGCTGTATTACAAGGAAAAGTCGATCTCGCCATTGCCAGGGTAACAGCCACCGAATCCCGTAGCCGGTTAGTTAGCTTTAGCACACCGTATTATATGGATGGCATCGCTTTAGTAACGAAAGATGCTACTGTGCAAAGACTGAACGATATTCAGCAAGGGAAAATTGCGGTGCTAAATGGCTCCAGTACCATTGCCAAAGTGCGATATCAGTTACCGACAGATCGGCTTGTCGGTGTGGCATCATATCAAGAGGCCCGATCGCTCCTGGAATCCGGTGGTGCAGTTGCCTTTGCCGCCGATGTCAGCGTCCTCAGCGGCTGGGTGCAAGAATATCCCCAGTACCGGATAGTGCCAACCCTGCTTTCAGCCGAACCCCTGTCTGTGGTTATGCCCAAGGGAGTGCAGTATGATGATTTACGGCGCAGGGTAAACGAGGCGATCGATCGTTGGAAAACCGACAGTTGGTTGCAGCAACGGGCTGTCTATTGGGGACTGCCTTGGGATAATTTAAAATAATGTTGAAATTTGCCCCCTTTAAAAAGTTATGCAAAGCTTACTTCCAGTTTTTTATCTCTCTATATTGCTGGCACTGCTATCTTTAGCCGCCGTCGCAATTTTTCGCCAGATCTTCAAAACTCGCAAAGTTGAAAATGCGCTTACGCGGTTGCAAAATAAGCTGAAAAACGAGAAAGGCACCGCTCAAGAGTATTACGAATTGGCCAGTATTTATCTCGATAAAAAGCTGTACTCGCAGTCCATCCCCGTGTTCCAAAGAGCAGTTAAAGCAGCCGAAGAAGAAACCGAAGAAAAGATTGCCCTCATTTACAACGGATTGGGTTTTGCCTACTTTGCTCAAGAACAGTACGACTTAGCAATTCGTAACTACAAAGAAGCTTTGAAGCGAGATCCAGGTTACGTCACAGCTATGAACAATCTCGGTCATGCCTATGAGAAAAAGAAGTTAACTTCTCAAGCATTGCAAACTTATGACGAAGCTTTGAAAATAGAACCAAACAACACTATTTCTAAGCGGCGTGCCGAATCCCTACGCCGCCGATTAGTGCCATCTAGTTAAGGCGGTGGGGTGGGGCAAATGCCCCCCCTACAAACTAAGTGCAGCCTAACGCCGTCATGCGCGGCTACACGAACAAAGACCGCTGGCGCGGTCTAAAATACCAAAATTAATTTTAGTGCGATATGCCGAAAGCACGCTACGCGATCGCATTTTAGGAAAGATGGAAGTGCGATCGCCACTGATTAAGGTTTTTAAGTTATGCTTAAGTTGATGCTATTATCAACATCAATTTAAACATCAAGATAGTTATGCAAAATCAGACTGTCCGCACAACAATAACTCTACCTGCGGAACTTTTAGCCGCGACTGACAGGATAGTCAGCCAAGGAAAAGCGAAGAGTCGCAATGAGTTTGTAGCGCAAGCACTTCTACACGAGCTTGAAGCAATCAAACGAGCATCCATTGATGCTGAACTGATTGAAATGGCACAAGACCCGGATTATCAAGCTCAAGTGCTACAGATGGAGGCTGAGTTTGCGGTAGCGAGTTGGGAAGCCTTGCAGTTGGGAGAATCGTCAGTATGAAACGGGGAGAAGTCTACGATGCTCGGCTTGAACCTGTTGAGGGTTCTGAACAAGGGGGAACTCGTCCTGTCATCATCGTTAGTCGAGATGCAATCAATACATACAGCCCTGTAGTTTTGGCTATTCCCTGCACTACTTATCAAACTGGTAAACGAGTTTATCCCACTCAGGTATTAATTAAAGCCCCAGATGGTGGATTAACCAACGATTCTATCGCTATGGCAGATCAAGTAAGGGTATTATCTAAAACTCGCTTGTTGAGTTTACGAGGAATGCTTAGTAATGAAGCAATAATTTTGGTGAATCAAGCTTTGTTAATTGCGTTGGATTTGCCCGGTCAAGTTTAATCGCATTTGGGGTCAGATGGGGGTGCGAATGCCTACGGCAGGCTACGCGATTGCGTTTGGGGTCAGATGGAAGTGCGATCGCATTGTTCTAAACACTGTAGCTGCCGACAGACAAGACACAAAAGAATAATTTATATGCTACTATAAAAATCAATAATATTTGTTTGTAAACCGAATGAATACTATCACAATTGCCATTTCAGATGAGCGTCTGGTGAAGTTACAAAAAGTCGCCGCTGACCTGAACATATCGATAGAAGAGTTACTCTTAATCAGCCTGGAAAACTTACTTGCACAGCGAGAAGCTTCCACCCCAAATACCACCAAAAATGCCGAACTTGACCTTGAGATAGTAGATAAGTTTTATGCCCTTGCTAAGCAATGGGAAAATGAAGTTGCTGGAATGTCTTCAACTGCACAAATGTCTCAGCATCCTAATTATCAGGAAATTATTAGTATGGGAACCACAGTCGTGCCGCTGTTGCTATCAGAACTCAAAAAAAATCCCCTTTATTGGTTAGCAGCGTTGAGTGCAATTACAGGTGAAAATCCTATTAAGCCAGAACAAAGAGGAAGAGTCAAGCAGATGGCATCAGCTTGGATTGAGTGGGGTAGAAATCAAGGCTACGCGATCGAAGAGAATGTATAGAAGACCTGAACTTGAAATTAAATGGCCGAATTTGTCTGGCACTGATTATCAAGTTACCAGTCCAAAGTCAGAGGAATATAACTGCTTTGCATGGGCTGTAGAGGAAGACGATCGCTGGTGGCAACCAATACCGGGAGAGCAATTTTATTGGCCTGATGGTGTTCCTCAAGAGGAGACTCTAGAAGCTTATATTCAAGCTTATCAAACGCTAGGATATGAATCAGCCGATCGTGACATATTAGAAACTGGATATCAGAAAATAGCTATATATGTTGACTATAGTGGTATTCCAACTCATGCAGCCAGACAATTACCTAATGGGAAGTGGACAAGTAAACTTGGCTGGTTGGAAGATATCGAACACGAACTTGATGGATTGACAGGAGATCGGTACGGAGTTGTAGGTCAAATTCTCAAACGTCCGATCGAGTTTAGTTCGGCTGATGCTATTAATGAGTAGTTGAGTTTTTAGGTGCGATCGCATTCTGGGAAAGATGGGGGTGCGATATGCCTACGGCAGGCGTAGCCAACGGTGGGTCAGATGGGGGTGCGGTGCGATCGCTTCTGCTGTTATGTTGCAGAAGCGGTAAACCAAGATGATGCCTTACACTTCATTAACGCACTTTACCTTATTTCCTGTAAAATTGTTAAAGTAAATTTATAGAGATGTTAATGATAGAGCCTACAGAGGAACAGTACCTCATTATCAATGCTTTGGATACTCTTGACTTACTGGGGTCAAATTTTTATGATGAAGATACGGGAGATTGGTATATTCAAACGCCTAGTCCTGTTTTACCTTACGCAATTATTTTACAAGATGGGTCTATAGTTCCGACTAATTGGAGGCAAACAGAATGAGAGAGCAAACTGAACAACAAAAGCAACAGTATCAGAGATATACAGAAATTTTTAATCTAGGCAAGCAGCGTTATATTAATGCTGTAGGTAATGCCAAAGGTTATCATGCAGGGGTGAGGAGTCAGGATTATTTAACGGATGAGGAACGGTCAGAAGCTAAGGCATTATTGCGGCAAATGTTTGACACATCGGCTAAAGAAATGTACATCAAAAAATCTGGATTATTCCAGAACACAGCAGAGTCTTTAACCTCAGTTAAAGGCGAAATTAAACAGGAAGGATAATCATTTGTTTCTAGCTGTTTAGTTAAGAGTGCGATATGCAGAAGGCACGTTACGCCAAGGCAGTTTGGGTCAGATGGGGGTGCGATCGCATTTTGTGAAAAGATAGAAGTGCGATCGCATTTTGGAGAAGATGAGAGTGCGATCGCTAATCTCAAACACCGAATCAATTCATAATTTTGGTGGTTTTTGGCGATGAGAATCCCTTGATTTTTTAACTACCCTTCTCCCTGTAGAGTCCAGGGAATTTCGGCGAAAAAACTTCTCAGTACCTCCAGTTTTTTAATAATTTCCTCAATACGCTCTCTTGACTGAGTTTCAGGAGAAACGAGTTCGCGCCAATGCTCAAGATTTTCTTTCCAGGCAGCTTCTACTGCTTCAGCACCTTTATCAAAAGCTGTAGCTGTATCTTGCCAATACTGTTTGTTTCCTCTTAGTAACTTTCCAGAAACATCTTGTTCTTCAAAGTATTTAACAATTTGTTTTGCTAAACGGCTTTGCCAAGCTTCCCCAAATAAGCCAAATATTAAGGAAGCGAGTCCAGCTGCTAAACCGATTCCTAGAACGATCAAGATATCTGCAATTTGAGTTGCGCTATTAGCTTTCTCAACATCTTTTGAAATTTCATCATGTTGATCAGAATAACCTGGCAGATCGATCAGATTGCAAGCTTTTAGCAATGGCGAGTCTAGATAAACTATAGCCGTATGCCCTCCGATCTCGGTTTTACTATTATCATATTTGTGTACGCCATATTTTTCGAGAATATCGAAGGAGCCAGAATACAAACGATGCTTTTCACAACGTTTCCGATCGTCTAATAGTTTTAAGTCAATTGTGTATTTAGGATCTTTATCTGTGGGTTTACAATGTTCATGTAGCCAAAAGTCCTCATTAATAATCCAAACATCAGCATTAAACCAATGGGGACGATTTCCAAGATGACGAATAATAGTAATGAGTTTTGTGGCAGGCTGATAGCTTTCAGGTAAATTTTTACTGCCTAAAATACTATTTGCTAAATGGGATTTTCCTGTGTCAAATCCTCCGGTTAGAACAACATTAGGTTTTTGGTAATAGTCCTGAATTTGTCTTTGGACATCATTAGGTAGAGGTGGCTTTGTGGGAAAATCAAATTCATCCAAAGGGGGAGTTTCATTGATATACTGATTAAGTAAATTCAGCCTTCGATAAAGTTCAGCATAAGGAAAACCAGGTTCAATTCCTTGGAGTGGAGGCGTTTCTTCTGACATCGCAGTTGCGAGATCAACCCCCAAGACTTGTAACCATTTTATTGCCAGCCCCATTGGAACTTTTGCCGGAAACTGCTCGCCATGCCTAACTTGATCCAGAGAAATTCTGAGCCGACTAGCAACTTCTTGTTGGCTCATGCCCTGTTGTTCGCGATATCGTCGGAAATTAATATTCATAATATTCTCATTAAGGACATTTATCTATTCCAAAGCATCTGCAATTCGCCTAAGTTAAAGCGAACCTTGACAACCTATTTCATTTCTTATAACAAGTTTTAATTCGCGAGAGATTGGCAGATTTTTGATTTCATTACACAGCTTCTCTAAGGATTCACCGTTAGATCTTCGCTGCTGATAAATGCCTATGAGCAATGCTTGTAATCCATATTTCGACAGCATATCGGTTGCTAATCCGACCATACCTAATAGGATAACACCACCAACCATGCCCCCCGGCCCTAACATTGCAAGTGCTGCTGTAATTGCAGCCGCTCCAGCTAAACCTGTTGATGCCATAGTAATGAGAAGTATGATAAAGGGCAATCCAATAGAAGCACCTTTTCTGAAAAATTCATCCATGATTTTTGTTTCTCTAGCAGAGAGAACTCTTCAACAAACATGATGAGCGAAAATCTAAGGCTCTGTCAGTCGGAAATGTCGGGAACTTTATGGGCCTAATTTGTCGGAAATGTCGGAAAGATCGGATACAATACGAGAAAGCGTAGCATCTCCTTGATTTATGGACATCCCGGACATCCTGAAAGTTGCAGACGAGGTAGTTTTCGTAAAAACAGGAGAACACTTAGACTATCTGCAAGAAGCTATACTGCGGGGTACTCTTCAAGGTCAGAAATACTGGAAAATTGCAGAAGAAACTCATGCAAGTGAAGGTCATGTCAGAGATGTTGGTTCAAAACTATGGAAAATATTATCAGAAGGATTGGGAGAAGAGATTACTAAAGCGAATTTTAGGGCTAAAATTGATAAGGGGAGTGTTTACCAAAACAACAATGTTTCATCCCCTCTTGTTCACCAGACTATTACAGTTAATAATAATGTCAATATCTGTCCAGAAACAGTCCGATCGCCCACATCTCCCTCAAACTCCCAACAAACCTCAAGTCAAACGTACATCGACTTAAGCGACGCACCGGAAATCTTCAGATTTTACGATCGCACTCCCCAACTCGCCACCCTCGAAAACTGGATAATATGCGATCGCACTCGCCTCATCGCACTTCTCGGAATTAACGGTATCGGCAAAACTACACTTTCATTACGACTAATAGAACAAATCAAAACCCATTTCGATTACATAATCTATCGCAGTCTCCGCTTTTCCCCAACTCTCAATGCAACTCTCACCAATCTGTTGCAAATCTTCCCTCAACAAGCAGACATCCCCCAAAACATCGAAACGCAAATATCCCAACTTCTCAACTACCTACGCCAATATCGCTGTTTGATTATTCTTGATGACGTGCAAATGCTTTTTTGCAGCGGACAACTCGCAGGTCAATATAAAACTGGATATGAAGATTATCAGTTATTTTTCAAACTAATTGCCGAAGTCAATCACAATAGTTGTTTGTTAATCGATAGTTGGGAGAAACCGAGAGAAGTTGCCAAATTAGAAAGAGGTAATAACTACGTGCAAACATTAGTTTTATGCAGTTTAGGATTAGCAGCTAAAGAAATACTGAAAGATCGTAAATTATCTGATGAAGAGACTTGGGAAAGTTTGATTGATACCTATCAAGGTAATCCTCTGTGGTTAGAGTTGACCGCTAGCACGATTCAAGACTTATTTTGCGGTAGCGTCTCTGACTTTCTGCAATGCGACGAGCCAATTTTAGATGAATCTTTGCAAGGGCAATTAGACCAACAGTTTCAGCGTTTAACACAGCAAGAGTTAGCAGTAATGATTCAGTTGGCGAAGGAAAGCGAACTTGTTGCTTTGCCGGATATTTTAAAGATAGTGCAGTTATCGGTATCGGATTTAGTGAATGCGATGCGATCGCTAGGAATGCGATTACTATTGGATGCAAAAGAGGAGGATAAGACAACATTTTTTAGTTTGAATACCGTGATGAAAGAGTATGTCAAAAATCGTTATATGAGGTAATTGAGGAGAGAAACATAGTTCGAGGTTAGTACAATATTACTTAGATAGCTTAACAAGCCTTCGGCCCCCAAAAAGAGATGTAAAGCTTATGCCGATCGAAACCTCAACAAATGTTTACGGTGATGAAATAGTTAACGCAACTGAATTAAATCGCCAACCAGGACGTATTCTAGACATCGCATTAGAACGTCCCGTAACCATTACTCGCAACGATCGCTATTTTGCCTTGTTACCTCGCGAACAAATGGCTTTTTGGGTGAAAGCAACAACCATTTCTAAAACCGTATTTGAACTGATAAATATTGCTTACCGATTACGCTTGGGAGAGCAAATTGACCCCAATCATCTCTATGAATGGCTGAAAGTATTTGACGCTGAGGAGTTAAGCCAACTAATCGCCGAAGTAGAAACTGAGTTTCGTCAAATTGGTTTAGAAACTGGCGCTATAGATAGGCTTGATGCAGTAATACATGAATGGTACGAGAGTGCTTTAGCAAATTCTAGTCCTGAACTAGCAATTGCTTTCACTGATGAAGTTGATGAAGTCTTGCTCACTCAGCCAACTGCTTTTAACACCACTGAATCGGCTCGGTTATGATATCATCAGAAGCAACAAATCCAGATGAGTCAGAGAGTCGGGTGTCGTCAGAGGAACCACTGACAGCACCACCAACTATTGATTCGGAAGCTCAAGAAGCCGCACCAGTCCCTTCATCGCTTTGGCTAGTAGTAGCTTTAAACCGACGAGTTAATAGAGATTGGGAAGCTTTGATCCAGCGTGCAACTGAAAATTCTCGTCGTTACTATGAAGATTTATCCACTACTCCTATGGTAAGAAAACCGAAGCGAGTTTTTCCTTTGAAAGGTAAACCTTATCGAGGTGCGTGGGAATATGAGGTAACAAAAGGAGATCGAGTGTTTTATGTCCCTGATGAGGAAAAACGTAAAGTTGTCGTTTACTACGCCGGAGTACATCCAAAAACTGCTCCTACTCCTCCATAAACTAAGCACCTTTCTCTCTCCTGTCCCCCTTCTCCCTCTCCTCTCCTGTCTCCCCTCTCCCTGTCTCTTGTCCTCCCTCTCCCTCTCCTCTCCTGTCCCCCCTCTCCGTCAACGGAGAGGGGGTTAGGGGGTGAGGTCAAGGCAACCAAGGATACTGCTTAAAATCTGGTTCCCTCTTCTCCAAAAACGCCTGTTTCCCCTCTGCACCTTCCTCAGTCATGTAATAAAGTAAAGTGGCATTTCCAGCCAACTCTTGCAATCCCGCTTGTCCATCGCAATCAGCATTAAAAGCTGCTTTCAAACACCTAATTGCGATCGGACTTTTTTCTAATATTTCCTTGGCCCATTTAATCCCTTCCTCTTCCAACTGTTCTACAGGCACAATACAATTAACTAAACCCATTTCTAGCGCTTGTTCTGCATTGTATTGCCGACACAAATACCAAATTTCCCGTGCCTTTTTCTGCCCCACAATTCTAGCTAAATAACTAGCACCAAATCCGCCGTCAAAGCTACCAACTTTCGGCCCGGTTTGACCGAAAATTGCATTGTCTGCTGCTATTGTCAAATCGCACAAAATATGCAGTACGTGACCGCCACCGATCGCATATCCAGCCACCAACGCGATCGCCACTTTCGGCATCGATCGAATCAAGCGTTGCAAATCCAGCACATTCAAGCGCGGCACGCCATCTTCACCCACATAGCCAGCATTTCCGCGCACGCTTTGATCCCCACCAGCACAAAAAGCGTATTTTCCATCCGTGTGCGGCCCAGCGCCAGTAAAAAGTACTACACCGATGCTGGTATCTTCGCGAGCATCGGCAAAAGCATCGTAAAGTTCAAATACCGTTTTCGGACGAAAAGCATTTCGCTTGTGGGGACGATTGATAGTAATTTTAGCGATACCGTCCGTTTTGTGGTAAAGAATATCTTCGTAGGTTTTAGCAGTTTGCCATTCAACTTGCATAGATCGGCGTGTAGAGGTTAAGAATCTTCTATTATCCACTCAGAAGCGCGATCGCCCAAATCAATCGAAATGCTAACCGCCTTACCAAGTCGGGGGCGTTCCTTCGTCTGCTGAATATATTCTTGCACCTGTGTTGCACCGCCCCAAGCCTGGATATAACTGGCGATCGTATCCAGATGAGCCATATAATCAGCCTCAGAGAGTGGAAAAGACGCCTGTTCCAGATATTTCCACATAATCTGGACAAAAATCTTGCCCTGAATCCGCCGCACTTGAATATCGTAAGAGCGTCCCCACTTATTTAGTAATATCTGGCGTAAATCTCGTCCTGTCATAGCCCAAAACAATTTTAGATTTTAGATTTTAGATTGGGATTGAGTCTGCCATCTCAAAATGGCCAATTTTGCCGCTCCCCGCTCCCCCGCTCCCCCCTCTGTCCCTCATTCCACGATTGAAATACCTAAATTCTCATTATGAGACGGGTGTCAAAAAATGTAATAATACCCCTGTGAAAGTTGTATATCAGTTTCTCAAAACATTTTGGAGACTTTGCCGTGTAGCGGCGGATTGCACCTTCACAAAGCATGGTGGGAAAAATCTGAGTTTTCACTCAGAATCTTGACAAAGATACACACACAAGCATATTTTATGGCTCAAGTTTCAGGATCGGCAGACGTCCCCGATATGGGGCGTCGTCAGTTTATGAATTTGCTAACTTTTGGCACCATCACGGGAACGGCACTGGGGGCGCTATATCCCATTGTCAAATACTTTATCCCCCCATCGACAGGTGGTGGTAGCGGTGGTGTCACCGCCAAAGACGCTCTGGGTAACGACATCATTGTGAGCGAATATCTGACCACTCACAGCG
The DNA here is from genome assembly GCA_949128025.1 of Oscillatoriales cyanobacterium PMM_0008. Lineage (GTDB taxonomy): Bacteria > Cyanobacteriota > Cyanobacteriia > Cyanobacteriales > Aerosakkonemataceae > Argonema. Next base: position 10,813 of record CASBRD010000156.1, read on the forward strand.
TAGGCGATCGCAGCCTCGCCCAAGGACTCAAAGGCGACCCCACCTACATTGTGGTAGACGATAACAAAGCCATTGCAGATTACGGTATCAACGCTATCTGCACCCACTTAGGTTGTGTCGTACCTTGGAACGTCGCTGAAAACAAGTTTAAGTGCCCCTGTCACGGTTCTCAGTACGACAAAACGGGCAAAGTAGTGCGTGGGCCAGCACCCCTGTCCCTGGCACTAGCACACGCCGCTGTGGCAGACGACAAGATTACCCTAACGCCTTGGACTGAAACAGACTTCCGCACAGGCGAAGCACCCTGGTGGAAATAAATAGTGCTTCGGCTTTAGTGCTGAGTAAGTGATGAGTTATTTAGTTACTCATTCCTTCGCAAGTCTAAAAAGCTCTTAAAACCTTGGCAAAGCTAACATTACCCCGAAAGGGAGGCTCTTCGGAGCAAGCCGTTATGCGTACATGATTGCGAAGCTTGAGATGGTAATTGTCCCGTTGAAAGTGCAACACAAAAGTACACCGAGCCCTTGCAATCCCAAGGCGGTAATGGCCACAAAATATTCACGGCGGTTAAAACCGCACGAGTCGCTTTCCTCTCAGCCCTAAAGGGACTGAGTTTCCCGCTTACCGAGTTTTTTTATGAAAAAAGTTTGTTTAAGGGCGATACGCTTTGGCAGTAAGTGGGCGATTACCAAAATAGCACTGCTCGCGATCGCCACATTTGCCCTCTTCTTCGCCAGCGATTTAGCAGTTCCCCAATCGGCTGCTGCCTACCCCTTCTGGGCCCAGGCAACCGCCCCCGAAACGCCCCGCGAAGCCACCGGAAGGATTGTTTGTGCCAACTGTCACCTAGCAGCTAAACCCACCGAAGTTGAAGTACCCCAATCCGTCCTCCCCGACACAGTGTTTGAAGCCGTAGTGAAAATTCCCTACGACAACAGCAGCCAACAAGTACTGGGCGATGGTTCCAAAGGCGGCTTAAACGTCGGTGCCGTCCTGATGTTGCCCCAAGGCTTCAAGATTGCCCCGGAAGACCGCATTCCGGAGGAAATGAAAGAAAAAATCGATGGACTTTATTTCCAAACCTACAAAGAAGGAGAGGATAACGTCGTCATCATCGGGCCTCTACCGGGCGATCGATATCAGGAAATTGTCTTCCCAGTTCTTTCTCCCAATCCAGAAACTGACAAAAATGTCCGCTATGGCAAGTACGCCGTTCATGTAGGCGGCAACCGGGGTCGCGGTCAAATTTACCCCACCGGCGATAGAACCAACAATAATATCTATAACGCTTCCGCGACCGGAACTATTTCTCAGATTGCCAAAGGTGAAGAAGGCGGCTACCAAGTAAGCATTACAACCGATGCTGGCGAAACAGTTGTCGATACTATTCTCGCCGGGCCAGAATTGATTGTCTCTCAAGGAGACGCTGTGAAAGCTGGCGACGCCTTGACGATTAACCCCAATGTGGGCGGATTTGGTCAAGCTGACACCGAAATCGTCCTCCAAAGCGCTGCACGGATCAAATGGCTGATGGTATTCTTCACGGGGATCATGCTTTCCCAAGTTCTGCTTGTACTCAAGAAGAAACAAGTCGAAAAAGTACAAGCCGCTGAGATGAATTTCTAGGTCTGACTTGACACTCGATCGCTAGAATAATCTCTTTTGGGACAGGCATCTTGCCTGTCCTTGTTATTTTTTACGATCTGATATAGCAACCGATGAGTCAGTTAGGACGTTTTTAATTCCTGAAAGCCTTGATTCTAGCCCCTTCTTCCCCTAGTCCCCAGTCCAAGTGTCCAAGTGTCCCTAGCTATATCACAAAGGGCGATAAACGCGGTAGTTAATGTTGGGGAAGATATTGTCAATTGTCTCAACTTTTTCCAGCCAACCGCTGTCGATTTTGCCCGCACCAATATCATCGTAGAGTTTATTAAAGCGCATCAGGTGCGATCGCGTCCGTCGTACCGCGTAAGGCACCATCGTCCCAGTCCGCATAATAAACGCCCAATCAGAAGACTGGGCCAGAAGCAATTCTCGCGCCGCCTGGTTAAGCGCACGCCACTCCAATTCATCAGCTGCTTCCTTAAGCCCCAACTCAATCATCCGCTCTGCCGCTTTGTGCAGGTAGGGATAAATCCAGGAATTAGTATCGTTGAGCCAATACTCGTGAAACCCCTTGAAACCCCAGCTAGACTGTGCAAGACGCATGACTTGATGCTTGGTGTGCATCTGCATATAGTCTGCCAAGTGAGTCATAGCATAAGTCTTTTGGTCGTGCCAAGTCTTGCGGAACAGGTACTCCAAGAACCAGGGCCCTTCATACCACCAGTGACCGAACAGCTCAGCATCATAAGGCGAGACAATAATCGGAGGACGCTGCATCACATTGTAGAGATGCTCGACTTGCTGCACCCGGTTATACATAAAGTTGCCAGCGTGTTCTGTCGCCTTTTGCCTTGCCCAGTAAGGATCGTAGAGAGTTTTATCGCCCAAACCCAAACCCCGACCAGTGATCTTGTGGTACTTGATCCCAATATTTTTCCGCTGACCGTTGGGCATGATGTAAGGCTTAATATATTCGTATTCCGCTTCCCAGCCCAAGTCCTTATAAAATTCCCGATATTCAGGGTCACCGGGGTATCCCAGTTGAGAAGACCAAACTTGATGCGCCGATTCGTGATCCCGACCAAAAGCCGCAATCCCTGACTCAGTAAAGACAGGTGTATAAGTCCCAAACCGGGGGCGGGGGCTACCATAAAGAATCGCATGACCGTCGATGAGGAAATAGCGCAGACCTGCATCCGCCAGCATTCGTTCTAATCCGTTATAGTAAGCACACTCCGGCAACCAAATCCCTTTGGGAGGGCGTCCAAAGTTCTCTTCGTAGTGTTCGCAAGCCACTTGGATTTGCGCCCAGACTGCCTGCGGGTACATTTTCATTAGTGGCAGATAGCCGTGGGTAGCGCCGCAGGTGATGATTTCCAGGTTATTGCTATCCAGGTATTGCTTGAATGCGCCAATTAAATCGCCGTTATATTGCTGCCAAAACTGACGAGTCTCGTAAAATTCTTTGGCGTAATATTCAGATAGGTAGCGCAGATGACCGTTATGGTGATTATGTCCAATTTCGAGTTGGGTCAGCTCTTCCAGTTGGGCCAAGTGCTTATCGTAGCGCTCTTGCAACAGCGGGTCGCGCAGCATTGACACCAAGGGCGGTGTCAGGCTCATCGTTATTTTGAATTCAATGCCGTCTCGCTTTAATGCCTCGAACATCCGCAGCAAGGGGATGTAGGTTTCGGTAATGGCTTCATAAAGCCACTCTTCTTCCAGCACATAGTCACTTTCGGGATGTCGGACGAAGGGCAAGTGGGCATGAAGTACAAGAGCGAGATAGCCAATAGCCATAATGATTTTGTGGAGGTGAATTAAGGTCTTGAGGAAGCGGGATGAAGAATGGGTTACAGTATTTTAAGATTTTAAGGCGAAAGCGACAGTATCCAAACGATCGCCGATCGTGGATAAATAGGGTATTGTGCATTTAATTATGGTGGTAAACCTACCCAAAGAAGAGGCTCTCCTGTTTCAGAACTTGTAACTGACAGACTAGAGGCTGTCTTCTATTTTATTCTGAAGGTATGCGCTCGAAAGCATCGTCGCCCAAACCAACGGCCAACTGGGAGGATTTAACCCTAAATACCTCGCCAGACCCAGTGCAGTTGGACAATATCAAAGCCCAGCTGGATTTAGTTTTGCTAGCTTTAGAAGCATTAGCGGGAATTGGTTCGGAAGCGATCCTCGCAGCAGCAGCCCATCTGGGTTTGGAGTCAATGGTTGCTGACCGGGTTTCCTTGTGGCGTCTCCGCCAGTCCAGTCCGTTACGAAAAGGACAGGGAGGGCGTAAAAAGCTGGATGTAGAGGAAGCGCGATCGCTAGTTCTCATTATCTGCCACTTGACCAAACAGCACCAAGAATTAATCCGTCGCGCTGTTGCCCTCCTAGAACAACTAACCGAGCAAAACCAAAAACCGCATCAAGCCGCTCTGCTGGGAGATTATATCGATACCTTTAGCAACACCTACCAAGAGCGCATGGAAAATGGCGACAGCTGTTCGGCTGAACTTCTGGCTCACCTCGCTCTCAAACTGTTGATCGATCTACTTTTTTACAGCAGTCCCGGCGGTCATCGCCGTCTTTGGTTAGCACTGCTGGGAAAAACTAAAAAGTAATTAGTCATCAGTCATTAGTCATTAGTCATTTGTGGGCTCGCAGTGACCAATGATCGATGACCCATGACCGATGACCAATGACCAATTCGACGCACTATCCTATGTACTCGTCCACCTCAGTTCTGCGACGCTATACTCCACCCACCTGCACGCTGGAAATTGTGGCCAAAGGCTCACCCCTATCCCGCTGGGTTGGTCGCCCCGTGCTGAAGCGGCTACAATTTGTGCTAAGCTTCGACGATCCGCGAGTGCCAGAGGAAAAACGAGTTACCGTTCGTGGCGACCAAACGCAGCTAGAAGCGCTCCGCGAAGTAGTTCAAGACTATGTGCAGGACTTCCTGGGACAGTCGCCCGATCGATTGAATGCGTCGTTTTTGGCACCATCGCCTAACGACCAATCCGAACTATCAGACACCAATACAGAATCGACTAACGGTTCGGGTGACACAACTGCCAAGCTAGAAATACCGCAACATCATACTCCGGGCCGTGAAGAAGGTTCAATAACATTATCATCTCATCCTTTAGACTCATCCTTTGCCGCAACTGATTCACCGGAGTTAGAACTTGGTGAAAAAGAAACTAGCGCCAACGGCACACCCATTTCCCGTCATGAAGTTACAGGAATTTACCTGCAACCAAATGGTCTGCTGTTTCACGACCTGTTTTTAGGTTCTTTGGCTACAGAGCAGTTAGGGCCTGTTATTCACCTCAGTTTGCTGCAATTATTTGACTTGGCGACTGCGCTAGATGAATACGCAGCTGAATTGGAGATATTGCCCACCCTTAACCGCCCAGCTTTGGGCAAAACTCCGCCCTTTTGGGCTAGTATAGCTGCGATCGCTCTGGTGACCGTAGGCGTAGCAACAGCTGCTGTGAAATTGCTCGATCGAAAAACTTCTCACCCAGAAATACCCGCAACCGCAGTTAACCCACAGCCCAACCCAACCGAACAGCCACAAATTGCTGCTGTTCCCTCACCAGGGCCAACACCGGGAGTCCCAACGCCACCCCTGTCTTCGTCCCAAACACTGCCAGCACTGCCGCCATCGGCATCTAACTTATCTCCCAGTCCCAGCGTGACCCTGCCACCGGGATCGGGCCTAGCTCCGAGTACTGGAGTGACGCCGCCAGCAGCTTCCACAATACCTCCGAGTGCTGGAGTGACGCCGCCAGTGGCTTCCACATTACCTCCGAGTGCTGGGGTGACGCCGCCAGCAGCTTCCACATTACCTCCGGGGCCTAGTGCTACTGCATCCCAACCAGAGCAATACAAACTGCCCCTTAATTCTGCTGTACCCCAACAGGGAAACGGAGGCCCAACAGCATCCCAAAAACCACCCGATAATCGAACCGAGGTGCGGATAAATCCCTCAGAAACATTACAGCGTCAGGAGTCTACCCAACCCCAAACACCTAAACAATCTGCTGTGACCGCGCCGCCTCCCCCTAAGCCTAACCCGACCACCCCGCTTCAGGCAGCGACCTCACCAACGGCACAGCGCCAAGAGACCAGATCTGTTCCCAGTCCTAACCAATCTGCGGCTCGAATTGCTTCTGCTCCTGCGGTTGTACCAAAGTCAAGACCGACTCCTGAAGTTACACCGCCTCCCGCTCAACCAAGTTCTCGAATTACACCGCCTCCCGCTCAACCAAGTCCTCGAATTACACCGCCTCCGACCCAGGAACTTCCTCGCGTTACACCGCCTCCGACCCAGGAGCTTCCACGCATTACACCGCTTCCCACTCAAGAGTTTTCTGCGATTACACCGCCTCCTATTCAGGACTTTCCACCCATTACACCACCCCCCGCTCAGGAGTCGTCTCCTCCTGCTGTCGCTCCCACTCAAAGCGCTGATGTCAAACCGCCAGTTGCCGCTCGGACTGCTACGACCGCCCCACAGCCTACCCCCAGCAACAGTCCTACACAGGGAAGCAGCAGTACTTCCCTGTTTGATACGATCCCGCAGGTAGCTGAAGCGAAAAGTTATTTCCAAAATCGCTGGCAACCCCCGACAAGCTTGAAACAACGTCTGGAATACAGTCTGGCGCTTAATCCTGATGGGTCAATTCGCCAGATTATTCCTCTGGGACAAGTGGCAGAAACTTATCTCGATCGCACGGAGATGCCTTTGGTGGGTGAAACTTTCGTTTCTCCTATTGAAGGAAAACGCAGTCCCAAAATTCGGGTGGTTCTGAGTCCAGATGGCAAGGTGGATACTTTCCTGGAATCGTTGAATTGAGGATTGGGAATCTGCCAACTGCTGTGTGTTGCTTTTGACTACGCTCATACCCAGATTTGACAGCACTTAAACCAATAAAATCAGTAAATCCTTTTCTAAATTAAGGAAATTAATTATTTTGTCTCAATGTGTTATTGGTAACAAGCATTTTTGAAAAGTCCTCAATAGCGATCGCTATTGTCGATCCCTGTACAACTATACGGTCAATGCCTCAAGGTTTGCTTTTTTAGGGGTAGGGGTGCAGACACTCTCTGGCGCAGAAACCTCTAGCTCAGAACCCTCTAATGGCAGCGCTTCCTGTAACATGAGCATTTCCTTATGCCAAATCAGTACCTCTTCGATACCTTCTTGGGAAGGTGCAAATGGTGGAAGCGCTAGAGAACACGCCTTCCAACTGCCGCGAACGGTCACGCCTAGCTGTTGGCAATTACCGCCGCGCCTTCCCTCCGGCGTGTAGTACCGACAAGACCGACAGGCTGAAGCTACAGGATTTATCGTCATGAAACCTCTTTACCTTTTAGGGTTTACTTTGGGTGCATAAGTTTTTTGAGTCTTCTTTTATATTTATGCCAAATTACTCAGCCACTATATAAGGCTATAACGCATGAACCGTAAGGGTTATAGCGATCCCGAACCAAAATAAATTTTATATTTATTTCATATTTACGTTAAGAAAACGATACATTAAGGCGAAATAACTATACTGATTTCTATAAAAACTCAATTGGGATCAAGGGAAACATTAACTGGCCTTCTGGGAACATAAGCTAGATAGTCCCCAAAAATGAGGAATAAAAAGAAATCCGATCGTCAGGTAGAGTACAATGGTATGTTTTGCTATAGCCACAGTCACATAGGCCAGGACAGTATAGAGCTATTCCCCGCAAGGAAGCCACTGTGTTTGTCCTGGGCACGGCTTCCGTTGCACTCAGCACTTTGGGCTCTTTCGGAGTTGTTATACTTTTGTTCATATAAGAAGAACATTTTTATTTCTTTTCTCCTCTGCCCCTCTGCCCCTTTCAAGCTAAAAAGTAAAAAAAAGCAAACCTTCTCTTAAAGCTATTTCGTTTTTACCTAGAATTTCGGATGAATGCCCCCGCTACATTTCACCTCAAAAAAAAGAAGTTGGAAATTAGCGCAAGATGAAATCCGACCAACTAATAAAGGACGAGCATCGATATTAGTTTAATCCTAGCAACTGGGAGTAACCTGTGTTAAAATAAGATGGTTGCCAGGTCGAGGGTAAACAAGTGTTAGTCGTTGAAGCTAAGTTAAAAAACGGAACTCCAGCTCAATACTCTAGGCTTGATGATGCCATGAGAACCGCACAGTTTGTCAGAAACAAATGTGTTAAGTATTGGCTAGAGAACAAAGGTACCACAAGGAATGACCTACAAAAACTTTGTGCCGTTTTAGCTAAAGACTCCACAACACCTTGGGTAAACAAACTTAACTCTCAAGCACGTCAATCGAGTGCCGAGCGGGCATGGCAGGCAATTTCCAGGTTTTATGCTAACTGTCGTAATCCATCTATCAAGAAGAAAGGTTTCCCTAAATTCAAGAAGCATACAAGGTCAGTTGAATACAAATCAACTGGCTACAAATTATCGGATGAGAGAAGACAGATTACCTTTATTGATGGATTTAAAGCCGGAACATTTGACCTTTGGTGTAGCCAAAAAACTCTAGTCTATTATTCAGAACAGCAAATAAAGCGGGTAAGAGTAGTGAGACGTGCAGATGGCTACTACTGCCAGTTTTTGATTGACTATGAAAGAGAGGATTTGCATGAGTTTACAGGTAACGTAGTCGGAATAGACTTAGGATTAAAAGAGTTTTATACAGACTCTAATGGGAATACAGTAGAAAACCCTCGTTACTTAAGAAAATCAGAAAAGCGCTTAAAGAAGGCGCAAAGTCGGTTATCTAAGCGTTACATAAAAAGCCAGAAGCAGTCGAACAACTATCATAAACAAAGGCAAAAAGTAGCTAACCTGCACCTAAAAGTATCTCGGCAACGTAAAGACAAAGCAATTAAAGATGCTTTGGCGTTAGTCCAATCTAATGATTTGGTAGTCTATGAGGCTTTAAAGGTATCAAACATGGTTAAAAACCATAAGTTAGCTAAAAGTATTAGTGATGCTTCCTGGTATCAATTTACCCAATGGGTAAATTACTTTGCCAAGATACATAAGATAGTTTGTATTGCTGTACCACCACATTTCACGACTATTGATTGTTCGGTTTGTGGGACAAAAGTCTCAAAGACATTGAGTACCAGAACTCACCAATGTCCTAGCTGTAAAATAGTTCTAGATCGTGACTATAACGCGGCAATTAATATTCTCAAAAAAGGGTTGTCATATTTGAGAAGATATCTCAACGGTACTGTAGGGCATACAGGAACCGACCCGAACGACTGGGGAGAGTCCGGCCTCTGGATTTTTAATAGAGATATTGAAGATTTAAGTGGTCTCGTTGAACCAGTAATCTCAGATAATGACTCTGGGAGAATCCCCCGTCACAGCAATGCTTGAAGGGGGAGTATGTCAATTTTCACTGACCAGCATTAGCTTAGGAGTGCGATCGTGAGTCAACTTTCCCCCGCCCAGCCAAGAGTGCAATCATCCCCAACCCAGCCTTATTCGCCCGCCCTGCAAGCTGTTCTGAGCAGCCTGGATGTGCAGTTGGAGGAAGAATTAGCCCGATATCGGCGTCAACGCCCTGCCAAAACAGTTCCACCGCGTGCTTCTGGGCGTCCCCAAATTCAAAAAACTTTGGATCTGATCTCTGTGCGAGCTACTGGCGGCAGAACTGGGCCGCAAACTGCTGCTGTGACGGTGCCAGAGAGCCTACCAGCAGCTATTACCAACAAAAATGCTTTTGGAGAAAGTGAGGCTGAGAACCGCGAAGTGGAAGCCCCAAATGCGGCTTTAGGAACGCCGGATCTTTCTGTTGATGAGAACCCAATCGCTCACATGGAAAATCCCCCTGGTTTGACTAGATCTGAAGGGGGTTTGGTGAATCGGGCTGCTTCTGGGATACAGCCAAATGAGTATCTGCCATTAGAGTCAGCACAGCTAAAAGAGCTGACACAGGAAAAAGCTGCCGCCCAATCAGAACGCAGTTTTGCGGACAGCCTGCTGACCCCCTTGGGGATTGGCTCAATGCTGCTGTTGTTGCTCTCTAGTGCGACTTTGGGCTATATAGCAATGAATCCGTCTAGCCTCAGCCACCTGCCTCTGGGGCGACTGTTTGCATCTAAGACGGCGACGGTAGCCAAAAATCCGCAAAAAACTCCAGCCGTTGGAGAGGATAAAGGTGGAGAAAATTCCATTCCTAATTCACCCAATCTGGCTGACCAAGAATTTGTGAAACTGAATTTAAGAAGTTTAAGTACACTAAAGCCTAAAAATACGCCAAAAGCTCCACCTTTACCAACGATCGGTACTCAAGTGCCTGTAAATCCCCCAGCGCCGTTACCGCGTCCGGTGGGTTCTCCTGTGCCTCTGGATTTACCGGCGGCACTCTTACCGCCGTCACTTCAATCAGGTGTGTTGCCCCAGATTGGCGATCGGTCTCCCGCTCTTTTGCCTGCGCCAGCTGGAACTACCAAACAGCCGAATGTTCCTGGGCAGCAAGCTGCTGGGAGTAAGCCGATCGAAGGAACGGCTCGGTTTGCACCGCGTGGGGCGAGCGATCGGGGACAAGCTGCTGCCACCAAACAACCTCCAGCAAAGGCTAAAGCTGCATCGGCAAAGGATAATAAATTCTTGGTTGTGACGGCGTACAGTGGCTCAAGCTCTCTGGCACAAGTGCGGAAGGTGACATCAGATGCCTATGTACGTCGCTTACCGCAAGGCAACCGCATCCAAGTGGCTTCATTCTCCTTGGAGTCGGAGGCTCAAAAAAAGGTTCGGGATTTGCGAAAACAGGGCATATCGGCTGAGATATATCGCCGGTGACATCCTCGTGCGCCATAATCTACGCGCTGCGTGCGCGTAGATTATGGCGCTGGGTCAAGTCAATTATTTCTGGGCAAGAAGCGCATAGATTTCCCGTTTAACTTGCTCTAAAAGCTCACGCACCCGATTTATTCGCTCTGTGTCGCCACTTCGAGCCACCTGCACCACAAGAGAAGCTAACTCTCTCGCCACATTCCTCAACTCGATAAACTCTTGGGGTTTGCCTATGGGCGCGATACGATGAGGTTAGTATTGCAGCTAAACCTGTGGCAGCTGAATTTCTGGTCTTGAGGATGGTTGCAGCCCTGGTAGCCTTTCGACTTTTAAGCGCCAATAGTGAGGAGAGTCGGTATGGGACTTATTGACCGTATCCTGCGGGTAATTCGCGCCAACATTAATAATTTAATCGGTGAGGCGGAAGATCCGGAAAAGATTCTGGAACAGACAGTGCTGGATATGCAGGAAGATTTGATTCAGTTGCGGCAGGCTGTAGCTGGTGCGATCGCAACCAAAAAACGCACCGAACGAGATGTCAGCAACGCCCAGTCTAATGCTGCTTCTTGGTATAGCCGCGCTCAACTGGCTTTGCAAAAAGGCGATGACAATCTGGCGCGGGAAGCTCTAAAGAGACGAAAATCTTACCAGGAAACCGCATCTGCAATGCAGGCTCAGCTGGAAATGCAAAACACGGTTATTAATAAGCTTAAGCAAGACTTAAAGACTGTAGAGAGCAAAATTGGGGAGGCAAAAACTAAAAAAGATCTGTATATCGCCCGTGCGCGCTCTGCACAAGCATCTCAGAAACTTAATGAGATGATGGGGCAATTTAACCCTAGCGGTTCTGTGAGCGTATTTGAGAGAATGGAGGAGAAAGTCCTGCAACTGGAAGCTCAATCGGAGGCTTTAGCGAGTCTGGGAACGAATGACCTGGAAAAGAAATTTGCGGCTTTGGAAGGGGGGAGCGAGATCGATCGGGAGTTGGAGGCGATGAAGGCAAAAATGCTTAGTGGTAACAATCCGCCCTCGTAGCCGTCGAGTCAGTCATCTGGTGGCAAAAAAGCCCAAATCTAGTTAAAAGGGATCTTTTGAAGTTGTTATGCTTTTGTTCGTAAAAAGAACATTTTTATTCCTTTTTTGCTCTCTTTTCTCCTCTGCCCCTCTGCCCCTCTGCCCCTCTGCTCTCCTCTGCTCTGCCCCTCTGCCCTTCTGCCCTTCTGCTATAGCATAGTAAGCAAGGAAGGTAAGTGCCGATCGAGCTAGAAGTTTCTACACTGGATGATAGGGAATCATATTTTCAATCGCTCGATCGAGGTTGTGTTATTCCCTGGAGGTAGCCTCCTACACTTGAAATTATATGGATGATGGTTTCAGGCTAACCAATGGAGCATATAGTTAACTGAATTCAGCAGCAAGTAGGCTCTGGCCCGTCACCTGCCTTTCATCCGACCTTGTACACCCCAAAAGGAAAAACAAAGTTATGGGATTGTTTGACCGCATTAGCCGAGTACTCCGGGCCAATCTGAACGATGTTGTCAGTAAGGCTGAAGACCCGGAAAAAATTCTAGAACAGTCGATTATTGATATGCAGGAAGACTTGGTGCAGCTGCGCCAAGCAGTGGCTCAGGCGATCGCTACTCAGAAACGCACTCAGCAACAGTACAATCAAGCTCAATCAGAGGCGAACAATTGGCAAAGCCGCGCTCAACTGGCTCTCCAAAAGGGAGATGAGAATCTGGCCAAGGAAGCGCTGGTGCGGAAAAAAGCTCAAGCTGATACGGCGGGTGCGCTCAAAACAACTTTGGACACCCAAACTACCCAGGTGGATGCGCTCAAGCGCAACTTGATTGGTCTGGAAAGTAAAATTTCCGAAGCTAAGACTAAGAAGGATATGCTGAAGGCGCGGATCTCAGCGGCTAAGGCTAACGAACAACTGCAAAATGCGGTTGGTCGGATGGGCACTAGCAGCGCGATGGGTGCCTTTGAGCGGATGGAAGAAAAGGTTTTGATGATGGAAGCCCGCGCCCAGTCGGCGCAAGAGTTGACTGGGAATAATCTGGAACAGCAATTTGCTGCTCTGGAAGGTAGTAGCGATGTTGATGATGAGTTGATGGCGATGAAAGCTCAACTGGCTGGTTCTTCTCCGAACCAAGCTGCGCTACCCGGTTCTGCACAAAACACTACTTCCTCTTCTTCTACTTCTACCCCGTCTTCTACCCCGTCCTCGTCATCTGGTTCGGCTGTAGACAAGGATTTGGAAGAATTGCGAAAGCAGATGGATCGACTATAAGTTACGATCGCGGACTTGAGAAATATCAGTCTGGATAATTGGCTCTAAACTTCTAGTCTTGACTGGGTTTAGAGTCAACCTCCAGGCTGTATTTTTTGGGCTGGAGATGATTGCAGGTGAAATTCCGTTAAGATCGCAAAAAGGATTGACTTACTCGCTACCTGCCTTATGCTCAACGACCTTTTTCCCTTTATGTTTGCGCTGGATGCTACTGCACTGGCTGGTTCTGGTTTGTGGTCGCTAGCTTTGTATCTGGGTTTCTCGCCGGTCAGCGAGTGGGTGATGGAGCAATTGAGGCGTTGGTTTAATTTTGCTGAGCGATCGCTCTATACTTCTGAAGCGGAATTTGAAAAAACCCGTCGGGCTAGAGAGTCCCAAAACGCTTTTTACGCATCTATCTTTAGTATTATCCCTTTTTTAGTGGCAGGCAGTTTGTGCGACTGGGGCGTGGAGTTGACTCTGGGACGCAGTTGGGCTATTAGCTTTGGTATGTTAGCCTGCATTGGTTGCGGTATCTATGAGTTGGGGCGTCGGGATGGGCAACAATGAAGGGGCTAGAAAAGTCAAAAGTCACTCATTCAAAAGTCAAAAAGGGGAGTGGAGGAGAGAATGACAACTGACAACTGACAACTGACAACTGACTAATTTTCTTTTGATTTTTCTTACCCAATTCCCCAATCTAAAATCCAAAATCTAAAATCTAAAATTGAATGAGTTTTCCTGTTTATTTCTGGCTTGGTTCTTGGCGGATTCATCCTCATATTTTATTTGAGTCGTTGGCTTATGCGATCGCGTTTCGACTTGTTCTGCGTAATGTTCGCAAAGATACTATTTCTTCCCCGCAACGCAGTTCTGTGATAGTCGGTGGGATGGTTGGGGCTTTGGTGGGTGCTAAGGTGCTGGTTTTGCTACAGCATATTGATGTAGTTTGGCAGAGTGGGGAAAATTTTCTTTTAGTTTTATTGCAGGGGAAAACTGTTGTCGGTGCAATGCTGGGGGGATTGATTGGGGTTGAGTTGACGAAAAAGTGGATCGGGGTAAGGCGATCGACTGGCGATGCTTTTGTCTATCCTTTGATTGTGGGGACTGCTGTGGGACGGATTGGCTGTTTTTTGACGGGGTTGAGCGATCGCACTTACGGTATTGCCACTAGCTTACCTTGGGGTGTCGATTTTGGCGATCGCATCCCTCGCCATCCCACTCAGTTGTATGAGGTTATATTTTTGTTGATTTTGATGATATTTTTACGCATCCGCAGTCGCTACTCTCGCCAAGAAGGGGATTTATTTAAGTTTTACGCGATCGCTTATTTAGGTTTTCGCTTGTCGATCGACTTCCTTAAGCCAGATTTTCACCCATTTTTGGGGCTAACTGCCATTCAGGTTGCTTGTTTGCTGGGACTTTTGTATTATTGCCGCAGTATTCCCCAGATGTTTGCTTTCACTCCACTTTCATGTAGGGTGCGTTAGCTATCTTCGTAACGCACCAGATGTCTCGGATTCTCTGAAAATTGCTGTAAAATCGCATTTAAAAAGGGGATGGGGAAGTACTGGACAGGGAAGCCTGTTTGATGTATGCTTATATAATAGAAATCTGTCCCAAATAAATATTGCAAGCTAGTTCTTCCTTATCAAGATTACTATAACATAAAAAATTAGTGTCGTCAAGGAGATAGAAAAAAATGTGTGGGTGATTTGAAGAGGAAGAAGAAGAGGTTTGGAACTACAGATGAAGATGTGGATTTTTGGAAGATAAATATAGATGGTGGTGAAAGTACGATCGGGCCTGGTTGCCTAGAAATCTGATTTTTGAGAGGGGCTGTAAACGAGATTCAGGTTGCTAGGTAAGATAGAGAAATTGGAAAAATCTAAATATTGTAGTTCTTCCTTATCAACATAACGATAACACATAAATTTAGTGGCGTCAAGGGTATAGAAAAAAAATGCGTGGGTGATTTGAAGAGGAAGAGGTTTGGAACTACAGATGAAGATGTGGATTTTTGGAAGATAAATATAGATGGTGGTGATGAAATATTGATGAAATCGTCAAGGCGTTATTCTATATTGCGATTATCGGCTTGCTGCTGGATGGAGTGCTAGAGTTAGCAGGATATCTGATTTCGGGACAAGTCGCAGAAGATCGAGAATCGGAGATGTAAACTTTCGTAATTGCTATGCCTACAAGATCTTATCTTTTTTATGCGTTAACGAACAGCGTTTGCTCAAAATGCCTGGTCAAGGTGGAAGCGAAAATCATTTTTCGGGACGATCGCGTTTACCTGGTAAAACATTGTAGCACCCACGGACATGAAGAAGTGCTAATTGCGGATGATATCGAATATTATAAACAATCCCTGGGATTCATTAAACCTGGGGATATGCCGCTGAAATTCAATACACCGATAAAATATGGATGTCCTTACGACTGCGGACTTTGTCCAGATCACGAACAGCATAGCTGTTTAACCCTGGTAGAGGTAACGGATCGGTGCAATTTATCCTGCCCAATTTGCTACGCTGATTCTGGAATGGAAGAAATTTCCCAAATTTCCCAACAACCGCGACGCCATCGTAGTCTAGCACAAATTGAAATGATGTTGGATGCGATCGTAGAAAATGAGGGAGAACCTCAGATCGTGCAGATTAGTGGGGGGGAACCTACGGTACATCCAGAGTTTTTTGAGATTCTGGATCTTGTCAAAAGTAAGCCCATCAAGCATTTGATGATCAATACTAATGGTATCCGCATTGCCAAGGAGAGAAGTTTTTGCGATCGTCTCAGTCAGTATATGCCGGGAATCGAAGTCTATCTGCAATTTGATAGCTTTCTTGCGGCGGCGCTGAAAGAGTTGCGGGGTGCTGATTTGCGAGATGTTCGTGAAAAAGCGATCGCACATCTCAACGAGTATAACATCTCCACCACCCTAGTCGTCACCCTGAAAAAAGGATTAAACGACGGGGAAATCGGCAAAATCATCGACTACGCCTTGAAACAGAAATGCGTGCGCGGTGTCACCTTTCAACCTATCCAAGCAGCGGGACGTTTGGAGGATTTCGATCCCAAGCGAGATAGATATACGCTGACGGAAGTCCGTCGTTCTATTTTACAACAAAGTCCCCATTTCAAACCAGAAGATATTTTACCTGTGCCTTGCCATCCAGATTGTTTGGCGATGGCGTATGCGCTGAAAGTGAATGGAAAAGTAATACCGCTGACTGGTTTACTCAATCCAGATGAATTTGTCAAAATCATGCCAAATAGCGTTCTTTACGAGCAAAATGAAGAACTGAAGCGCAACATCTTTCAGTTATTTTCCACCAGTCATTCCCCCCAATCTTCTGCGATGTCTTTGAAACAACTATTGTGCTGTTTGCCAATGCTACCAGTTCCCGAAGGAATTACCTACGAGAATGTCTTTCGGGTGATGATTGTGCAATTTCTCGATCCGTATAACTTTGATGTTCGTTCGGTGAAACGGTCTTGTATTCATATTGTACATCCAGATGGGAGAATTATTCCATTTGATACTTTCAATATGTTTTACCGGGAGGGAAGTGCTGGGTATCATTTGGTTTCTGATCGACCAGTAGAAAATAAACGGAGTTTATCTGATGTCTTATAGTGAGTTTAGTTTAGCTAAAGTCAAATTAGAAAGGATAAATTATGGCAATACGAAATGAATTTATTGGCATAATCTATGGAATATTATTGTTATTGGGTATGCACGCGATCGCAATAGTAGCCATATTCATTTTAGGCTTTGTGTTATTTTCTAATACACCAGGTTACGGTATTTTAGCATTTTGGATATATGCAGCATTTAGTTTTTCCTTAATTCAGTTGTTATATGTAATTCCCGTTGTTGTAAAGCTAAAACAACGACAAAAATGGGGAATAATGAAAGGTGTGATTATCGGTGCAGTAATTACTGCTTTGGTGAGTGGTGGTTGCTTTTTGATTTACGGTAGAGGTATTTTCTAGCTGAAGTTTAGACTATCGCACCGCAGGTGCGATAGTCTAAACTTCAGTACTTAGCTGGGGGGTATGAAAGAGGCGATCGCATCTTCGATAGTAACGCGCCCTTTCAGATGGGTTGTTCCCTCATCCTCAAAGATAATATGTCCCGTGTTGAAACCGCGTAACATCTCGCTCCAACCGACGATAGCACCTGGGCTATTACCAAATTGTGCCAGCAAGTGCGCCCAATCCGATTCTGGCACTTCAACAGCCTGTACAGGGCGGCCCAACGCCTGTGCGAATGCCGCTGCGACATCGTTTGGGCTATAGGACTGCGGGCCTTGAAGTTCGATCGTTCTTATACCGCTCCATGTTTCCAGCAGCGATTCTGCACAAACACGGCCAATATCCGCCGCTGCAACCATTGGGATCGCACGGTCTAGCGGAGAAAGAAAGCTCGGCATCACACCCTCGCTGGCGGCTACACTTGCCACAGATGCCCAATTCTCCATAAAGTAGGCACACCGAACAAAGGTTATCGGCAAATCGATCCCTCGGAAGCGTTGCTCAAATATCCAGGTAGTGCGGATGTTACCAGTTCCCTCTGGAAGATGGGCCCCTACCGAAGAAAGCACCACAAGTTTGGACAGTCCGGCATTCTGTACCGCTTCTTGCAATGCTGCACCTACGTTTTCGGCTACGGCGAACATATCATCCGCCTGGTAGTCTGGAGGATTGAGAAGATAAGCGCCTTTGGCACCCGAAAATGCCTCGGTCATCGCACCCACATCAGTAACATCGGCGACAGCTACCTCTGCACCCCGCTGCGCCCAACTCTCGCCTTTGCTAGCGTTTCTGACTACAACGCGCACAGATGCGCCGTGTTCGATTAAAGTGTTTGCTACTGCTCCCCCGGTTTGGCCCGTTGCTCCCAGTACGACGTAAATATCTTTTTGGCTCATGTTTTTTTCCGAGTTAATAGAATATCGGTTACAAAATTTCGATCGAACTGCTCGTAGCAGTTAAATTCGCTCACTTCACGTTATTATTCCACGTTTTAGCCATCTAAATCCTCAAATTTGCAAATTTCTTCTTGTACTAAATGAGCTAGTTTTTGTGCTGCACCTGCTTCACCGCGAACACTGCGGAGGCGATCGCGCATCCGATCCAACTTTTCAGGATTATTCAAAAAATCCATCACCAATTCTACCACATCTGAAGGTTGCAATTTACCCACAATTTCTGGTACAATTTCAGCCTTAGCCCAAATATTCGGCCAGGCAAATAAACGCTTCTGTCTCAATACCAACCAGTTAATGATTTTAGCAAAAATAGAACCTAATCCCGGTAAATTGGCGAGTAATCCCGGCAAACCATCCCAACTTCGCATTGCATCTAGTTGCTGAGTGGGAATCAACACAATCATCGGCACTGCTAAAGCGCCCAATTCAGCTGTATTCGCACCAACTGTAGTCAGGCAAATACCACATTGGGATAACAATTGATATGCGGGGGATTGTGTAAATAATTCTACGTGCAAACCGCTATTTGTTTTAAGAAAAGGAGGTTCTGGATGAGGCGGACTAACCAATTCTGCACTTCCCCATCCCAGTTGCTCAATGAGGGGATTTTGTTGGGGATCTGCAAAGCGAGCTAATTTTTGGATATCTAAAGTTGGCGCAACGGGAATTACGAAACGAGTTTGGGGACGCAATCTGTGGATCTGTTCTGCGATCGCTAATACCAAAGGCAGTCCTTGAAGTAATTTAGCAGGTTTAGATCCTGGCAGCAATCCGATCGATTCGATTTTAGATTTTAGATTTTGGATTTTATATTGAGGCTCGCTTTGTACATCTGCCATTAAATCGCCGACGACGGTAAATTTATGAGCGTATTTCTGATGGGTATTGGCAACAATTTCAGGTTTCATCACCCCAAATCTGTCAATCCAATTGTGCCAACGTGCTTGCCATTCTGCGTAGACAATGGTACGATAGTTTAAACGTTTGCCAATTAGGACGGTGAAAAATTGATCGCCGCCTAAAAAGAGAACCGCACCTTTTTGTCGCCAGTCCCAATTTGCGGCAGTCTTACCCCACAGCAAAAACCGAAAGAAATGTTCTGGCCCTTGAACGCGATCGACTTCTGGATAGCTTTGGGCAATTTCCACCTCTTTGCCACTGGCGTTGGGACAGGGGGATAGCACGATCGAAATGCGTAAGAGAGTGCGATCGTCTCCTAATTGTTGACGAAGCGATCGCACTACAGGACGCACCCAAGTTGCCAACTCCCCTGGCCCATTGGAGAGAATCAGGATATCAGCGTTCATAGTTTATGCTTCGTAGTTCATCATTCATAGTAATCAACAACGAACTATCAACGACGAACACTAAACAATCAACACTGAAAAGTCAATGCTTGCAGTATAGAGTTTCTAAGACAGGAAGAAAGTTTGACCTTGGGGGAAGAAATCATCTCCATTAGCAGAAGTCAGTGGAGTTGTTATCCCTTCCACAACCCCAACCAAATCTCCGCCAGCCAAGATATTGAGATTGCCGCCAGACACTTGCTGAGTGATATTACTGAGTGGTTCTGGCAACTCGATTACGTCAACTCCGCGCTCGAAATTGCGAACGATCGCATAGTCAGCTGCACCGCCACCAACATAAAACTGTTTGGGATTAGGATTACCTGCGGTACTCCCATAACCAAGCTCGAAATTTTCTCTTCCAGGCGAACCGACGAGGGTATCGATCTCCCCAGATCCAGTACTGAGCAGCGCATAATTGAAAGGATCGGCAGATGTTATCTCAAAGTCAACACCAAACAAATACGGCTTTATACCAAAGCCTTGTATTGTGTCATTACCAGCAGTGCCGCTAAAAATGGGAAGTCGCTCTTCAAATTGCCCAATCTGCACAAAGTGATCGAAAGCCGACACAATATTGTCGTTTGGATCTGCTATGGCAGCAACTGCATCAGCGTAGAATAATCGATAATCATTGGGGTCAAAATAAGTTGGCGATCGATCTTCAGCTAAACCAAACTGGAGAAAATGATCGTACCAAGATTTGAAGATTCCGGCTGCCACCGCTATCCCTACATCGGCGTATTTGCGTAAATAAACATCTCCCGACCCAGGAATCCCTATATCTGGAGAGCGTGCCTCATTGTAGCCAAACTCCAGAAAGTGTTGCAGTCCAGACGAG
Source organism: Oscillatoriales cyanobacterium PMM_0008 (assembly GCA_949128025.1). Lineage (GTDB taxonomy): Bacteria > Cyanobacteriota > Cyanobacteriia > Cyanobacteriales > Aerosakkonemataceae > Argonema. Next base: position 30,700 of record CASBRD010000156.1, read on the forward strand.
AAAGCACCTGTTGTGACAGCAGCTGCCACATCTGCGTATTTTTGCAAGTACGAAGCTTCGCTAAAATATGGCGTCACCAATGTCCGCCCTTCATGTACACCTTTAAGATTGAAATGCTCTAATCCGGAAGGGAGTAATCCAGATCCCACAGCCCCAGCTATATCCGTGTTATTTTGCAAGTAGTATGCTTCGTTAAATAACCCAGGGGGGACTTTGCTCTCCGTTAAGCGCACATTATCGAAACCGACTTCTTTACCTGTGCTAGTCAGAGTATTGAGCAATCTGATTTCCAGTTGTTTGCCCAAGTTTGGGTCATTGGCGCGTGGGGTGTATGAGATGGTTGAGAAGCCAAAAAGACCTCTACCCGGTCTGAAGGCATTAAAGTCTTGAGCAACCACCCGATCGCCCGCCACCAGTTGCACCCCATAGCCTGGGAAACCAATCCCGGTGAATTCATCCGGCGCGGCATTACCCACATCAACCGTCAAAGTATAGGTTGTGCCAGCTTTTACTACTTGGTTTAGCGTCTGGGATATCCCAGCTATACCGCTACCGACGGGGTTGTCCAGATAAAGACCCGCGACATTATTGCCTTGCGGTGCTTCGGCAACATAAGAGCTTGTAGCCGGATTTAAGGTGCTGTAATTAGAACCTTGATTTGCAAACAGATTGGATGGATCGTATACTTGCCAACCAGGGATATTTCTGGCGGCGAAGCCATTGTCTTCAAGGGGGATCTCCTCAAAACCAGCGTTGACAATAACAGGATTGATGTCTAACCGAATATTATCGAAGTTGACATCTTCACCTGGGAACTGCAAAAGATTGAGCAATCGGATTTCCAGGGGTTGACCCACGTTCCGAGGGTTGGCGGAAGTAGTATAGGTAAACATTCTGGGTGCAAAAGTCCCGTCAGGCGGAATCCCTTCGTTCACAGTTTGGGCAACCACCTCATCGCCCGCCCGCAGTTGCACTGCATAGCCTGGGAAACCAGCTATGAGGGGGAAATCCGCACTGGGGGCGATATTGCCCAGATCGAATTTTAAAGTGTATGTTGTATTGGGTTGTAACAGTGTTGATTCCAGTTTCTGTGTTAACCCAACTACTCCGCTTCCCGGTGGTTTGACCAGAAAAATACCGACGGCATTATTGCCTTCCGGTACTCCTTGAGGATAAAAAAGTTCTTTGTACAGTTCGGCAGCATGGAATGTGGCAGTACTAGAGTCGTCGTTACCATCTACAACGTTGTATGGGTTGTATAACGACCAACCGGGCGTTTGATTAATAGCAACTGTATCTGCCGGAATGCTAGGACTTTCAAACCCTGGGTTTAAGATATCGGGAATCGATACATCTAAGCTGACATCGTTAAAATTGACTTCCCGACCCGTACCCTGCAAGATATTCAGCAAGCGAATTTCTAGGGGTTGCCCCAAGTTGACGTCATTGGCAGCAGGCTGATAAGTGACGGTAGAGGTGATAAAAGCCCCTTCATCGACAATCTTGGTATTGCGGTCTTCGGCGAGGAGTTTTCCCCCTGCCAAGAGTTGTACTGCATAGCCGGGAAAACCAGTCCCGGTGAATTCATCGGGTAAGGGATTGCCGACTTTCACGCGCAAGGTATAGGTTTTCCCTGCCGTCAACAGATCTGGAAGTGTCTGGGACAACCCCGCTTCGCCGCTGCCAATGGGGTTTTCTAGATAACTAGCGCTGACATTGCCCAGGGTCGCTTCGTTAGCATAAGAGATCGTCTGGGGATTGACAGTTGCGTAATTGGAACCGAAGCCCGGTGTGGTAAAAAGGTTGTTCGGGTCATAGACCTGCCAACCTGGTATTGGTTGTGCAACGGTAAATCCGCCGTCTTGTAGCACTACATCTTCAAATCCTGAATTTACGATCGTTGGACTCATTAATCTCACCTCACACTAAAATCGACATTAAATTTTTGATAGGACTAAGGCCAACTGGCACAATTAGTAGGGTGCGTCAGAGGCTCAAACCGTTATTCTATCGATGTATAACTTCGTCTGACGCACCCTACAAGTTGATTTAAGTGTGACAGGGGCTTTAGTCCTGTTTTAGTTTCGCTCTCAAGGGAATAGTGCGATCGCCCCAAAGAAGTTTACCTCACTCAGAACACTAAAATCGCACAAAGTTTTTGAGATGAATCAAAAATTTTGTGCCATCGCGCTTGGCAATTTATCGTTTAGAACAAACGACCTTCAAAAGTGCCAAACTGAACAAAGTGGTCATAGGCCGATTTGAAGATTCCCGCAGTTACATACTGAGCCACATCAGCGTTTCTTCCTAAATAATCTGCTTGTCGATCGCCCGTCTGTGCAGTCCCTCCCGCTCCGTCGCGTCCTTCATTGTAACCAATCTCCAGAAAATGTTCTAATCCAGAAGAGTAAATTCCTGCTCCCACACCACCAGCCACCTCTTGATACCTTTGCAAGTAAGAAGCTTCATCGTAATATAGCGAAACCTCTGTCCGGCCTTCATTTAAACCGAAGCGATTGAAATGGTCCAATCCCGAATCAATTAATCCAGCTCCCACAGCCCCGGCGATATCCGTGTTATTTTGCAGGTAGTACGCTTCATTAAAGAAGTTACGAGGTAGTTTGGTTTCCGTTAACCGCACATTATCAAAACCGACTTCTTTACCTGGCTCTTGCAACTCATTGATCAATCGAATCGACAGAGGTTGACCCAAGTTTGGATTGTTGGCAAGTGCGCTATAGGTTACGGTAGAGGTGGTTGACACCCCCTCATCAGCTGCACCAAATAAGGGATCGGCTGGCGGGAAGTAATTGTCTTGGGCAATGACTCGGTTACCAGCCAACAATTGCACCGCATAGCCTGGGAAACCGGGATCGGGTTGGAAATCATCGGGCTTGGGATTACCGACATTGACGCTCAAATTATAAGTTGTATCAGCCGTTAGGACGCGATTGAGTGTTTGCTGAATCCCAACTTGTCCGCTGCCGATGGGGTTTTCCAGAAAAATATTGGCGATATTGTTGCCTTCTGGTGCCGCACCGGGATAAGACACTTGGGTGGGATTAAGAGTAGCGTAAGTGGAATCCGGGTTACTTAAAAGGTTGTTTGGGTCATAAGGTTGCCAGCCTGGGATATTTCTGGAGCTAAAGTCACCGTCCGCCAACGTGACATCTTCAAATCCTGCGTTAGCAACAGGAGCATAGCTATCTAACCTGACATTATCGAAATTGACCTCTGGGCCTGGTGTCTGTAGGAGATTGAGCAATCGGATTTGCAGTGGTTGCCCCACGTTGCCGTCATTGGCAGATGTGGTGTATGTGAAGCTGGTGGGTGCAAAAGTGCCGATCGCCGGTCTGACAGTGTTAACGTCTTGGGCAATCACCTTACCGCCAGCCAACAGTTGCACCGCATAGCCTGGGAAATCCGGGCAATCTCCGGCATTATTACCTACATCAACGCTCAAACGATAGGTTGTATTCGCCCTTAATCCTTGTCTTAACGTCTGGGATACTCCAGCTATACCGCTGCCGGTGGGATTTTCAAAATAAGTGGCTAAGACATTATTGCCTTGGGGCGCTTGGCCGGGATAAGCCAATGCAGATGGATTGAGCGAACCAAGGTTAGAATTGGCGTTGGTACCTAATAGGTTGAATGGATCGTAGAGTTCCCAACCGGGCACCGTTCTGGAAGTATAACCGCCATCCGCCAGAACTGGTTCTTCAAACCCTGCGTTAGCGACAGCTGGATTAGCTTCTAAGCTGATTTGATTGAAATCGACTTCTCTACCTAGATCCAGCAAGGGATTGAGCAATCGGATTTCCAGAGGTTGATTCAAGCTGGGGTCGTTGGCGATCGGGGTGTAGGTGACGGTGGAAGTTACAAATGCCCCTTCTGGCACAACCCGCGTATTGAGGTCTTCGGCAAGCAGTTTTCCCCCTGCCAACAGTTGCACAACATAGCCTGGGAAACCCGCCCCCAATGCTGCGTCGGCCAAGGGATTGCCTATTTCCGCTCTCAATGTATAGGTGTTACCGGCTGTTAAGACATCTGTAAGTGTCTGGGACAAACCTGCTATACCGCTGCCGAGCGGATTTTCTAGATAACTGGCGCTGACGTTGCCTAACGATGCTTCGTTAGCATAAGAGAGGGTCTGGGGATTGAGGGTTGCATAGTTGGAACTTACGTTCGGTGCGGTAAAAAGGCCCGATGGGTCATATACATTCCAACCTGGTATTGGTTGTGCGACGGTATATCCGCCGTCTTGTAGTGGTAAATCGTCAAAGGCTGAATTTGCGATCGTTAGAAACATCTGTCTTACCTCACACTAAAATCGATGTTAACTTCTTGTGCAATCCAGACAAACAGCACCTTTAGGATAGATTAGTCTATTCGTTGCTGCAAGATCTCAGTTCAAACAATATACTACAAATTTCCCACGGGGTCGTCCTGTCCCGACGTTAGCGAGTAGCAGATGGTATTGCAAATATCAACTGCCTCCATTTGTGACTCTTCTTATGGATACGCCCGCTAAGATAGTCTCTTCGTTTCAACCAGGAAAAGTAGGAAAAGTAGGAAAAGTAGTTTCCCAACTCCACAGCCTAAACAGGCTTGATTTTTTGTCAGGAAATTCAGAAGTTCCTGATATAATCCATGTTGTATATTTTATCTACCCCGCCGGGAAGACCCTATCCATCTTAGGTAAAATGTTAGAAAATACCGTCGGGCAGACGGGAATTAACGCCTCTGGAGAGAATGGCCTCTGCTTGGTTGAGGAAACTCAATTAAGTAAGCCGACTCGTAGAAAGAGGAAGCCCAAAGAGCAATCTTTGGAATCCCGCGCTATATTCGGTACTCCGAATTAGCGCCGGGAGGATGTCAAGTAGGTAAACCTCTAACTGGAGAGTAATACTTACCTTACAGCAGAGTTAACATTTCTTTACGAGAAATTTAATTTATGTTTTTGTTGCTTTATGCTAAAAGGAAGTAACAAAAGCATGAAGATGAGTTTCTCCAGTGCCACAGCACAAACAGGCTTGATTTTTTGTCTGGAAATTCAGAAATTCCTGATATAATCAATTTAGTGTTAATTGATTTAGGTAACCATCTCACTAGAGTGTAAACAACCCACCGCTAATCATGACCGACATACTGATGATGCTGTGCCACTACAAAATGTTCGTTTTGAACGGCATAATAATTCCGAAAGACCAAATTTTTGTTTGATATTTTAGAAAGGAGACCGGAAATCGTATGGAAGACCAACAAATGATGGACATGGGCAACATGATGGGAAATAACCCCCCAGGAACAACACCAGTAAGCTCACCCATGATGGCACCGATGGAGGCCAATAGCTCCTCAGTAGCGCAAGCAAACGGAGATGGATTTCGCCAATACGACGCACTAAAACAGGCAATCAGCACACCTGATAAACACGTGCGGAAAGCCGTTCTAGACCTCACTCAGGATGAGAAAAACGCTTACACCAGCGCCGTGCTGAAGATGAAAAACACATTCCGTCCGGGATCGCCCATTAGTATACTGGACGAGTTTGTGATGCTTCACATTGAAATCATGGCCTTTGCCAGGATGCCCCTGAAAGAGGGTCAGACGATGGGCGAAGGGCCTTTGGATATGTCTGGCATTAACGCGGCTCACTTCGCTCCTGCCTTCGCATCTTGGCACCGCGAGCTGCTGTCGCGTTATGAAAAGGGATTGCAACAAGTTTCTGGAAATCCCAACCTAACTGTACCCTACTGGGATTACACCGATCCGAGAACCCTGGATGTCTTATTCTCTCCCAATTTTATTGGCAGTAACGGGAGCGGCGATAACTATACAGTAACGCCGAATCAAGAACTCGTACCAAATGTAGGAAGCACCCAAACCATAAACGGCGGTACAGTCAAAGACGGCCCCTTCACTAAGGCGAATGGATACGTCCTCGACCCCAGAATCCACACCAATATGGATGATTCTGTCAGCCGGGGTGATGAGTTGAAACGCTATCTCTACAACGAACCTTGGGGAAGGAATACGATCCCCAGAGAACAAGTAGAAGCTTACATGAGTCTGGATGATCCCAGTTTATTCATCAGCGCCTTGGAAGGGAATATCAAGATCCTTTCTGAGAATGGTGAATTGCTCAGGGATGCGAATGGCAACATTCGGTATGACTTTCCCATCCAAAACCTAATTTATTACGGCCACAACTTAATTCACGATTTTGTTGCTGGCAGCCCAGTCCCTGCGGGCAGCTTCGATAGCTTAATATACAGGGGGACAATGAACGTCTCCTCCTCGCCCTACGATCCAGTGTTCTGGATGCTCCATTCCAACATAGACCGGAAGTGGGCGGAATGGCAGGCCGACGGGCATAACGGGACTGATTTCTATGCGACAAGCAACCCTCTAGACCCTGTACCGGGAACCCCGCTACCCTACGGACAAAACCTGAACGATCGGATGTGGCCGTGGGATGGAGGTCAGAATAATCCTCGCTATTCCTTGGCTCAGACCGATACGAATGGTAACCCATTGCAGCGCCTGGATGTCGCGGGTATCAATCGGAATGCCTACGGAGACGACATTGTTCTGTTAAGAGATCCGATCGATATTTCGTCGGGTCGTTACAACTACACCTACAGTTCCCTCGTTACCAGATTAAGTGCCCCACCGACCCTTAGCGCTCAAACCCTGGTCAACCCCACCTATTATGCCAAAATGAATGCCGACGTAGCCAACGCGGTTAATGGTGGTGTTTTCAGGAGTGCTTTCCAGCACTTCGCTCGCAGTGGTTTCCAAGAAGGGCGCAACCCCAGTGCTTTATTTGACCAGTACGCCATAGACAATCCGGATGTGGCTGCTGCCGTTGCTAATGGTAGTGTGAAAAGCGGGTTCGATCACTTCATGAAGAACGGTATAGCAGAGGGGCGCGGACTTGCTAGACAGATGGCTGGGTTAGAAGCAGTTTACGAACTCCAAAACCAAGATGTCGCCCAAGCGGTTCGCCAAGGCACTATTACAAGTGGGCTGGCGCACCTATTCGGATCTGGTTTAGCTGAAGGTCGCGATCCTTTCAGACTCTACAACCTGATTGCCGAAAACTTTGACGCCACCTATTATGACGCCAAAAACCCAGATGTAGTAGCAGCCGTTCGGCAAGGCATATTCGATAGTTCTCTTGAACATTTCGTTGAGTCTGGAATGTTTGAGGGTCGCAACCCCAGTCTTCTGTTCACCAGCAAGACTTACGATGCAAGCAATCCCGATGTAGCGATTGCGGTAAGCCAAGGCACGGTAAGAAGTGAATTTGAACACTATTTGACCAGCGGTTTCGCTGAAGGAAGAGCCCTTTCGGCAGGCACAGCAGCTAGCTTTCTAGCGGGTAAAACGCTCACAGGTAGTGCTGGCGATGATGTCATCACGGGTGGCTTTGGCAACGATACCATCAACGGTGGTGCTGGAGACGATGTGATTGACGGCGGTGCTGGTATGGATATGGTCACTGGCGGTGCCGGTCGCGATTTGTTTGTGCTGGCAACGGGCATGGGAGGAAACACTATTACTGACTTCTCTGCGGCTGAAGACCGACTGCAATTATCTATGGGTATGGCATTTAACCAGTTGGGGATCTCCGCCTCTGGACAAAATACCGTGGTCAACATTGCTTCCACAGGCGAACAATTAGCAATGCTGATGGGTGTATCAGCTAGCGCTATCACATCTAGTGTGTTCGCTACCGTCTAAGACTGGAGTTTATTGACATCATCCCCCGGTTGAAAGCACCGGAGATGATTGGATTAAAAGAAAGGACAGGTCTACGATTTGCGATCGGGCCTGTCTTTTTTTTACAGCGCTTTTCAGGTGAGTAGGTACGCGAAACCCGGTTTCTTGAACAATACCTTCGCCAAAAACCTAAAATGCCTAATTTGTAGGTTGGGTTGAGGCACGAAACTAGGGCAAATGCGTTGGGTTTCGCTTCTCTCAACCCAACCTACAAAAAAATGGCTTTATTTACCCGGACTTACTTAATCCAAAATCCAAAATCTAAAATCCAAAATCGATTCGGCTAACCCAGGAGAGTAAACCCACTTTTCACAGCATCCGCTGGGTTCAGCAGTCCTAAATTCGGATTTCCTTCCACAACAGCAACCAAGTCGTTTCGTTTGCCTAAATTGCTATTGGAAGCTGTATAAATCAGATAATCTCCTCCAAACCCATTGGGTACCAAAGTGTATTGATTTGGTGTGCCGCCCAGAACTATGGTATCTTTCCCCAGCTCGAAATTCTGAATTATAGCGTAATCGTCAGTGCCAACATCCTTGGAATTTAGATAGAACGATTGAAAGTTATTCTGACTGGTGCTACTTGTAATACGCCCAACCCCCAGAACAAATTGGTCTTGTCCAGATCCACCAACCAGGGTATCGATTTCAGCATCTCCCTTGCTGGTAGTTATAATATCGTATGTGCTGCTGCCAATATCGCCAACTACATTAGTGACACCAACTCCATAGATCTGAGTTTTTCCACCAAAGCCACTTACGACATCGCTAGCGTTGGAAGCAACGAAATACCCTGTTCGCGCTTCAAATTGTCCAACTTGTTGGTAGTGTTCCAAACCAGACTTAAAAGTGCCAAGTCTAACCGCCGCAGCCACATCGAGGTTGTTTGTTATATACGCCCTTTCGTTAAAAAAGCTGACGGGATCGGGCCCTCCTGAAGGAACCCCAGAACGACCTTCCGCTTCTCCGAAGTCGATGAAGTGTTGCAATCCAGAACTGAAAAGTCCAGATCGAACAGCGGCTGCTACATCGCTGTATTTTGCTAAATAACTTGCTTCGTCAAAGGAAGGAGATATTAAAGTACGACCTTCTCTTACACCAGACTCCTGAAAGTGCTGTAGACCAGAGGTAATAACCCTAGCTTCAACCGCAGCTCTTACATCGGGATAGCTTGCTAGGTAGAAACTTTCATTAAAGATAGCGAAACTCATGTTACTCTCCAGGTACATTTATTGTAATATACGCTTATTCGGCGTATATTATTGTTGTCAACCTATTTTTTGGTGATTTTTAGATACTCCCCTTTATTAACTATAATATTAATTAATTTACCTGACTATGAAGTTTACGTAAGCGGGTAGTTAATATACAGTCCTAAGTTTATCAACACTTTAAAAAAGTTTCATTTTTTTGGTATAGCAACCGCCAAGGCGGTTAAGCCATAAATCTGGGGTAGGGGCGAAGCATTCGGGCATATAATTTATTGGTTAAAACCGAAGATTTACTACCCGAATGCTAATGCCTCCGGCAC
>CASBRD010000157.1 GCA_949128025.1 Oscillatoriales cyanobacterium PMM_0008
ATGACCCTCACCGAGCAAATTCTTTCCCAACTACCTGGGGATGTCCTGGGAGGACTGCGTAAAGCCGATCGCATTTGGCAATCCCTCAAGGACGATACTGCACCAATACCGGCATTGGTGAAAGAAAGCGACCAGCCTTTAGGAGAAGTCGATTGGGACGTTGTTATCTGCGGCGGCACATTGGGGATTTTAATCGGTGCTGCCTTAGCTGGGATGGGGTGGCGAGTGGCTTTAATCGAACGGGGCATTCTACGCGGTAGAGAACAAGAGTGGAACATCTCCCGCAAAGAATTAGAAGTGTTTTTGGAATTGAATCTACTTGAAGAATCGGAACTTCAGCAGGCGATCGCCACCCAGTATAACCCAGCTCGCATCAGCTTTTTAGGCGGTCGCGAACACTGGGTGCAAGACGTACTCAACATCGGCGTTGACCCAGTTTTTCTGCTAGACGCCCTCAAGTCCAAATTTCTCAAAGCTGGCGGTAAACTGTTTGAAAAGACACCCTTCCAAGGCGCAGTTGTTCATTCCGATGGCGTTGCGATCGATCTTGGAAGAGGGGATACTCGTCAGGATGATGAGCAGTCTAACAATCCAAAATCCCTTAAAACTCGGTTATTAATCGACGCAATGGGGCATTTTTCTCCCATTGTCCAGCAAGCAAGACAAGGAAAAAAGCCAGATGCTGTATGCTTGGTCGTAGGAAGTTGCGCCCAAGGCTTTCCGAAAAATGACACAGGCGATTTGTTGGTATCATTTACGCCATTAAAAAATCAATGCCAGTACTTTTGGGAAGCCTTCCCAGCACGAGATGGTAGAACCACCTACTTGTTTACATATATGGATGCTCACCCGCAGCGCCCCAGTTTAGAAGCACTGTTTGAGGATTACCTGCGCCTCCTACCGCAATATCAAAATGTGGAATTGGAACGATTGCAATTTCAAAGGGCGTTGTTTGGTTTCTTTCCAAGTTATCAGCAAAGTCCCCTCAAGATGCCGTGGAGCCGCATTCTGCCAGTGGGAGATTCCAGTGGCGCTCAATCTCCGCTGAGTTTTGGTGGTTTTGGGGCAATGGTGCGTCATCTGAAGCGTTTGGCAAATGGAATTAACGAAGCTTTACAATGCGATCGACTAACTCAAAATGCTCTGGCACTTCTACAACCTTATCAGCCAAACTTAGCCGTTACCTGGTTGTTTCAACGAGCGATGAGTGTCGGTGTAAATCAAAAAATTCATCCAGATCTAATTAATCAGCTTTTGTCTGCGGTATTTCTGGAAATGGAGCAACTGGGAGATGAGGTACTAAAACCGTTTCTTCAAGATGTGGTAAAGTTTTCACCTCTGTCGCAAACCCTTTTGCGTACACAAATTGCACATCCGAGATTAGTTGTCAAGATAATTCCCCAAGTTGGGCTGACAACGCTGCTGGATTGGACAATTCATTATGCCAACTTGGGAGCCTATGCTGCTTTGTACAAATTAGGGCAAGCAATGCAACCATCAGTGCCACAATATTATTGTCGCCGATGGATTGATGCTTGGAAGTATGGCTCTGGCGGCGATTACTCTTAGTGATTATTTTAGTCATAATGCTTTTGAGGATAACATGATTGAACGGCAATCCCAAGGAATTAAATACTTTGCAGTGCTGATTAGTTTACTGCGCGATCGCCAACTATTTCTAGAAGAAATTCGCCAAGGAACCCGATTGCCAAGTAAAATATTTTCTATGCTTGTTTGCAGTTCGATATTTCTTGCCATCTATGGCGGTATCATGGGTATATATCATAGCTGGATGCAAGCTTTAGCTTCGGCTGTTAAACTTCCAGCCCTCTATTTAATCACACTGCTCATTTGTCTGCCGACATTGTATTTTGCTAATATTATTTTTGGATCGAAACGCACTTTAGGTCAGCATTTTGCATTGGTGCTGACAGCGGTTTCATTAACTAGCGTGCTTTTGTTCAGCTTCGGGCCGATCGCGCTGTTTTTCTTGATTAGCACCAACAATTACCAATTTCTCATATTGTTGAATGTTGTTATCTTTGGCGTGACTGGATTTATCGGAGTTTCTTCCTTATATAAAGCAGCTAATTTTGTCTTAGAACAAGACAATGAAGGCAGCAACACCAGGCGAAAAATTTTACAATTGTGGTTATTACTTTATGCTTTTGTAGGCTGTCAGTTGGGATGGACTCTCAGACCTTTTTTCGGAACGCCTGATTCTCCCTTCTCTCTGTTCCGAGAAAGAGAAGGAAACTTTTATGTGAGCATAATTCAATCTCTTGCCTACATTTTAGGGTTTCGTTAATCTAACGATCGATAACTAAGGAAAGAAAAATCATGGAAAAGAAATCTCAGGGAACAAACCACTTTACTGTGCTGATAAGTTTACTGCGCGATCGCCAAACTTTCCTAGATGAAATTCGTCAAGGAGTCAGACTTCAAAGTAAAATAATCGCCCTACTCGTTTGCAGTTCTCTATTTTTCGCTATCTATGGCGCAATTATCGGTTTATACCATAGCATACCTCAGTCATTGTCGGCAGCAATTAAACTCCCGTGTCTCTACTTACTCACCCTTTTGATTTGTTTGCCAACCTTATACATTTTTAACATTTTCTTTGGTTCCAGTCGCAGCCTCACACAACATTTTATCATCGTTCTTACCGCTGCCTCTGTAATTAGCGCCCTCCTATTGGGATTTGCACCAGTCACCCTGTTTTTTCTGATCACTACCGACAATTACCAATTTTTTAAATTGTTAAATGTGGCGATTTTTATTCTCACAGGAGTGATTGGTGTTAACTTCCTTTATCAAGGAATGAGGTTAATTTCCGAAGCAGATACCGAAGGACAAGGAACTCGCACGAAGATATTGCAATTTTGGTTAGTGCTGTACGGCTTTGTCGGCAGTCAACTGGGATGGGTAATCAGACCTATTTTCGGTAATACCCAGCAGCCGTTTGTATTGTTTCGCGAGATGCAAGGCAACATTTATCTTGACATTGCAAATGCAATTTCTGAAGTACTTGGGTTTCGGTAATATGGCGATCGTAATTGATTTCTAGGGGATCGGATTGCCGCTAGAAAAGTCAAAAGTCAAAAGTCAAAAGTCAAAAGTCAAAAATAAAGAATAGAGTGGGAGAGAGAATCCCCAATCCCCAATCCCCAATATGGACTTTCCCCTGGCGCGGCAATATTTTTACCAGGAAATTCATCAGCCAGACAAACAAATCAATCTGGCAAAGGCGGCTCTACATATTGCACAGGAAGAATATCCAGACCTCGATCCGGCTGAATACTTAAACGCCCTTGATACAATGGCATCTGAGGTAGAAGAACTTCTGCCGCCAGAACGATATCCTCTGCGGATCTTTCAGACTATCAACAAGTACCTCTACGAGGATTTGGGTTTTGTCGGCAATACCGTTGACTACTACGATCCGCGCAATAGCTTTTTGAATGAAGTAATTGAGCGGCGAACCGGCATTCCTATTTCGCTTTCGCTGGTATACTTGGAAATTGCCCAGCGACTTGATTTCCCGATGGTTGGTATTGGAATGCCGGGACATTTCCTAATTCGCCCGGACTTTGAAGACGTGGGTATCTACGTCGATGCCTTCAATCGGGGCGAGATTCTCTTCGAGCAAGATTGTCAGCAACGACTATCTCAAATTTATCAGCAGCGGGTAGAGTTGAAACCATCGCTGATAGAGCCGGTGAGTAACCGACGCTTTTTAGCCCGAATGCTGATGAATCTCAAATTAATTTATTTAAACATGAATGAGTTGCCCAAAGCGCTGGCGGTAATTGAGCGTCTTTTGCTGTTGTTTCCAGGTGTATCGGCGGAACTTCGCGATCGCGGTCTTCTATACTACCAACTAGGAGAATGGGTGTCAGCTTGTCAAGACCTGGAGACTTATCTAGTCCAAGTTCCCAGCGCTGAAGATGCTGATGCCATACGCCAATTAGTGGCAAGGATGCGTCAAAATCTTTAGGGGCTCTCTTGCTAGGGGAAGAGAGGGGAAGAGAGAGGCTAGGGGCTAGAAAAGAAAAACTTAGAATTGAATTAAAGCTGCTGGGATTGCTCTTGAGCTACCAGTTTGAGGCGTTGCAGTTGGGCTTTCATATCCTCCTGAGTCCAAGTGGCGGCAAAGGTATTGAAACCCCAGCGAATCAAGGGATTGGGAATCTCGAACTCAAAACGGTTAAGTAGGCGAGTACCCTGTGCTACAGGTTGACATTCCCAGCGATCGCGTCCTGTGAAAAAGCCCTCAAAGCCCCAGACTATCAGACCGGGTTTCCGCTCCACCACAACGCTTTCCAGAGTAGGCCCCAACAAGGGAATCTGAATCGTAAAGCGGCTGCGACTGCCAATATCCGTACTCCACTCGCCCACTGGATCGCAACGCAGGACTGGGTTGAGCCATCGGTGCATTAAGTCCCGGTCTGCGATACAATGCTCAACCACGGTGGCTGGAGCATTGATTTGAATCGATTGTTCAAAAACTTGATGTTCTGACATCTGCACCTTCAGTCCTTGCTACCTGCAATCATCTATAAAGATAGATCAAAAATAGCTTGGCTAGGTGTATGGTTGTCTCTATTCACTTGATGCTGTCTTAGCTGAGAATTTGCTAAAGAAGCTACAAAAAACAATTCACGAGTAAGTTTTCCAAATTTTGCCAGTGAACTCTGAGGGAACTAAAAAACCATGAATGGTATTTGGCAAAGTATGACCCAATCATCGGTGGGCATTGGTGTGTGGATGCGATCGGCTGAAATTCTGGCACAGAGCAGACCAGTCCCAAGAGGGGCACCACCGCGCCCAGACGCCTTTGCAGACACTTTGACTGGGTTTTTAGCAGGAGTTGGCCTTAGCGATCTAGTCAAGTTTATTCCGAATATAATCGGCGCGATCGCTATTCTGGTACTCGGCTGGCTGCTGGCAGTCATAGCAGCCGCCGCAACGCGGGGGCTGCTAAATCGCACAAACATAGATAACAAGCTGGCTGCCTGGATTACAGGACGTCAGGACGGCAGCGAATCGCCGCCGGTGGAGAAATGGGTATCGGACGCGGTTTTTTGGATTATTTTCCTCTTTACCTTAGTCGCCTTTTTACAGGCACTCAAGCTGACTGCCGTTTCCGAACCGCTCAACAATTTACTCAATCAGGTATTTGCATTCCTGCCGAAGTTAGCGGGGGCAGCAATTCTGTTGGGCCTTGCTTGGTTGCTGGCAACGGTGGCAAAGCTAGTAGTTACGCGAGGGCTGCGCGTCCTGCGCGTGGATGAACGTCTCAATCAGCAAGTGGACGGTCAACCCCAGAACCAGTTCTCTTTGAGCGAAACGATCGGCAATACGCTCTACTGGTTCATCTTTTTGCTGTTTCTCCCATCTGTCTTGAGTACCTTAGAGTTGCAGGGGACACTACAGCCCGTGCAGCAGCTACTCAATGAAATCCTTTCGATTCTGCCGAATATCTTCGCGGCGATCGTGATTGGTGCAGTAGGCTGGCTAATAGCACAAGTAGTGCGCCGGATTGTCACCAATCTGTTGGCCGCTGGGGGCGCAGATCGCTTGGGTGCCCAGTTTGGCTTGAGTCGAACCGCTACTGGGCAATCGCTCTCCGGGATCGTCGGTACGGTTGTCTACATATTGATCTTAATTCCGACAGCGATCGCAGCCCTTAACGCCTTGCAGATTGCGGCGATTTCGGCTCCAGCGATCGCAATGCTCAACCAGATTCTCAGCGCCATTCCCAAAATTTTCACGGCTGGGCTAATTCTGGTAATTGCCTACGTCCTTGGGAAATTTGTGGCAGATTTGGTCACCAATATCCTGACTAGCATTGGCTTCAACAATATTTTCAACTGGCTGGGTTTGGGAGTAACCCCAGCCACCAGGAATCGGATCGTCGTCCCTCCTGCTAGCGCACCAGTACCAGAAGGAATCCCTTACTCACCAGAGGAACAAGCAACCCTTCTTCAGCCATCACCAGTTACTACGCGAACCCCATCAGAAATTGTGGGGATTGTGGCGCTTGTCGGCATTATTTTGTTAGCAATAGTGCCAGCGACTGAGGTGCTGCAATTTGCGGCGCTCACGGCAATTGTTACCGGAGTTATTGCGGTAGCTGGCCGCATTCTGGCTGGGTTAGTAGTGTTTGCGATCGGTTTGTACTTGGCTAACCTCGCTTTTAGCTTGATTACCAGTTCTGGGGGTCAGCAGGCGCGGATACTGGGTCATGCGGCGCGAATTGCCATTATTGCTTTTGTTTCTGCAATGGCACTGGAACAGATGGGCATTGGCAGCGATATCGTCCATTTGGCATTTGGATTGGTGCTAGGTGCGATCGCAGTTGCGATCGCTCTAGCCTTTGGTTTAGGTAGTCGCGACATCGCCGCCGAGCAACTGAGCGAATGGCTAGCATCTTTCAAAGATAAAAAAAATTAGGGACTGGGGACTGGAGGCTGGGGACTGGGAAAGATTAAAGTAAAAAGTAAAATATACCTTCTTTTGACTTTTTAGCCCTCACCCTCTCTCCCCCTCTTCCTCTAGCCCCTCCTTTCTTCTTTCTTTTGACTTTTCTAGCCCCTTTTGAAAATCCAGCTTTGCCCGCAATTCATCTTTGAGGCGGTTGAGAATAGAAGTTTCATCAAGGGAAGCTAAAATGCGGTTCACAACTGCTTTCGGGCCATCAGCACCCCAAGAAGCCCCATTAGCTAAATAAGCTTTAGTTACTTGTCCGATCCCGTAAGAAGAAACACCCGCTACACCGGCTTGCGTTAATGCTACGGATACATAAGCGCCTAGAGATGCACCGCCAGTTGCTGGTGCTGCTATACCCAATAAGCTTTTGAGGGAACTGAGTCCCAGAGTGGCTACAAGTTCGCTAGCACTCAAGCTACCCATACACAGGGCGATTTTTTGCAATAAAGATACAGCTCCCTGTTGCGTCATGGGGAGGCCGTAAAGCTTGGACAGAGTTAATATTAGGGCAACGTCAATTACGGCACCGCTGAGCAAGTCTAGCGCAGTGACGGGGTTGAGCGCGATCGCAACCGCTTTAGTAATAGACGCATTCCAGATGATCCGATTGGCGCTGCTGTCTCGAATCGCCATTTTGCGCCCCACCAGCTGCTCGTTTACTTCATCCGCATACAGCATGGAGTTGAGGGCGACCAAAGATTTACCTTCTCGGTGCAAAATCTCCAGTATTTTCAGCTTCAGATCCTCAACTTGCGGCGATCCCGGTTTCAACTGCACCCCCAAACTGCCATCAGCACGACGCACTGCTTGCGCTACAAGGGGTGAAGCCGCTGCCATCACAATCTCATCCGGCGAGAGCAATTCCCGCACCCGGTCATCTCGGATTTTCTCATAAATCGCCATCCGGTCTACTTCGGGATACTGGTCAATTTTGTTGAACACGAGCAAAATTGGTTTACCGGCTTTCCGCAGTTCTGAAAGCGCTTCGTGTTCCACTTTGGTCATGTCACCAGCTATGATAAACAGGATCAGATCGGCCTGTTTGGCAACGTCGCGAGCTAAAACGGCGCGGGTTTCGCCGTCCACCTCATCCAATCCGGGAGTATCGATTAATTCAACCTGAGAATTACCATTTGCAGAAAAGGAAACTCGCAACACTTCGGTATTGTTATTACCCACTGCTTCCCGGCTACAGCACCAATTCACCCGTTGGCTGGTGCGAGTGACGCCGTGAATTGGGCCAGTTTCAAATACCTTTTCGCCCACCAAGGCGTTGAGCAAAGAAGATTTACCTCGCCCTACCATACCAAAGACGGCAATCAGGACGATCGATCGTTCTAATTTGTCTAGCATCACCGCTAGTTCCTCAATTGCTGGCTCCAGTCCTGTTCTTTCCTGGGGCGTCAGATCGAGGTTGGTTACAATGTCTCGCAGGGCGGTTTGCGCTTGTTTGTAGTTGAGTTCTGCCTGAATGTCGGCAAAGCTGAAAATGGCGCTGTCTAGTTCCCCTAAATCTGGGGTATTTGAGGGATTAGCTTGGAAAGGCTTTTCAGCAGAAGGAGGATCGGGCATTTTGGCAGTCAAAGGGTAACCTCCGGCGATCGACAGGGAGTGGCGAAAGCTTTGTCAATCGATCGCCACTGGGATACTTCTTCGATCCTAGTCATCTTGACTCGAATCGCGACGGGTTTACTATGAAAGTTGAAGGCTCAAGCACGTCACCATTGGGATTGTGAGTTTTAAACGTTTACCAGAAACTATTGCCTATGTCCGAATTACCGGACACTGTTGGCAACAAGGCAAAATTGAAGGAGAAGTAAGGGCGGGTGAGTATGATTGGCAGTTCCAGTGGTGTTTTAGACAAGGCAAGTTGTCTGTCCAGCCATCCCTGGGACGAGCTTTAATTCAGGAGCCGCTGGGTCGTTTTCTGGAACAGTCGGATTACCAACTAGAGCCTGGGGGAGACTATGCTTTTGCAATCCGGGCTGAACTTTAGACCCAAGTCTAAAAACACCCTTAAAAAATCTCTCTATGCTGCGATGACAATATATATTCGCTCTGGGAATGTTCAAAAAACCAAGAAATCTCGTGACTGGCTAAACTTTATCAACCTACTTGTTAGTTCCTAACAGTCGTTCTAGGTATCTTTCGATCAGGAGGATGGCAACGATGTCATCTACAGGACGCGGTAGGGGTCGCATTCCCTGTGGTATGAGGCGATAAAGACCTTTGGGCGGGTACATTTGCCAATAGCGATCGCGTGCCTCCAACGTACTGTAGCGTTCATCGACCAAAATTATCCGCAGTGGCTCTGGTAAGTCTTGAGTTAGTTGCTGTTTCCAAGTTTTAGCTGTAGTTTGATCGCCCATTACTAATACAGAAATGGGATACTTTTGACGTAAGCTTTGAATGGTGGCGATCGCTTGCTCGGCGGCAATGACTTGATGGTAATGAAGTTTGCGATCGACTGCCATCACGGCTAAACCACACTTCTGACGGCCTGGATCGAAGCCCAAGATTACCGGCTGGTCAGGGGTCAAATCCGAGTCGGGAGTAGGCTTAGCACGAGAAAACATAGCTTTTTGTGGCCGTGCGGCGATAGTTTAGTCTTCAGTTTGGCAAAAAACGATCGCGACTGGCTAGAAACTCAAGTCCTAAAGATCACCTGTCCGCCCTGAATGGCGATCAGATCCATTTTGACTGGCCCAGCCGTGTAAGTGATATCTGATGTGACGACTTGAACGTCTATTGGTTGTTTGGATTGTTTCAGTTGTTCTAAAAAGCGCGTCAGAGTTTCGATGCGATCGTCTCCGATCTGGATTTTATCAGCCACAACGCCAGCGCGACGGACTCGAAATAGAGAAGCTGCAATCAGCAGATCGAGCCGTTCCCGAATCTGGTCTTCTGTCATTGTCGCGGGATCGGCAGAAGTTGACGCTACCACATCTCCAGCTTGAAATACAACGCGATTGGGAGCCACATCGACAAACACTTGCACGGGAGATTCTGCTCCGGCGACGTAGTTGCCAGCCGAAATAATTCGCACCACGTAGTCTTTACCGTCATCAATCTGTGCGATCAACTTATTCACTTCAGCTTGTCTGATCAGAATCACTTGTTCTTTATAAGTCTTGTTGCTGGGACGAGTGCGTTCTAAAGCCACTCGATTTGCTTGCAACAATAGGCGATCGACTGCTTGACGAGCGGCGGTCGGTTCCACAATGCGAACAACACCCGCCGAAAGAACTTGGCCGCGACGCAGGGTGACATTCCCTTGAAACAGTTGTTGATAGTCTTGTTCCAAGGTTGCTACTTCTTTTTGTAAAATATTTAGTTTTTGTTCGCGTTCTGAAAGTTTTTTACCTTGCTCTAAAAGTTTGGTATCTCTTTGGGCGAGTAGTTGCTCCCGTTCTGTGAGTTGTTTTTGCTGTTGTTTGAGGCGACTTTCCTGCTGTGTAATAACTTGGTCTCGCGTCGCGATTCTTTGGTCGCGCACGTTAATTTCTTGTTCGCGCTGAGAAATGGTTTGATCTTGAGCGGCAATTTTTTGGTCGCGCTGGGCGATCGCTTGGTCTTGAACGGCGATTTTCTCGTCTTTGAGATCGATCGTGCGATCGCGGGCTGCAATTTTCTCGTCCCGCTGGTCAAGCTGTTTTTTGAGTTCGGTGATCTGGGCTTTGACTTGGTTGCGCTGGGCGATCAAATCTTGGCGTTCCGTCTGAAGTCTTTGAATTTCTGAACGAAGTTCTTGAGCCTGCCCAGAGACTGTTTTCAATTGCTGCCCAGTTCCATCTAACTCGGCCTTGGTTTGACTCAACTGGTCTTGAGTTTGACTCAACTGGCCTTGAGTTTGATTTAATTGACTTTCGGTTCTGCTCAACTGGCCCTGAGTCTGATTCAGTTGTGCTTCTGTACGCGCCTGTTTGGCGAAAGCTTCGGCTAGCTTCGCCAGTACCAGCTGCAAAGCTTGATTGGTAGAATCCAGGCGTTTTTGAGCTGTTGCCTGCTCTGATTTTGCTTGGGCTAGCTCATCCTCTACCCGACTTTTTTCAGCTTCTACCTGGTTTTTCTGAGTTTTAGTTTGTTCTATCTCTTGGCGGGCGTTTTTGAGATTTTTCTGAATTGTTTCCAGTTTAAATACGCCCGTGCGTAATTGTTCGCTGGCAGCAAACAAAATTGCCAACGTAGAGCCAGAAATTAGGCTGCCTGTCAAGAGGGTGACCAACACCGCCGTGTTTTTGGGACGTAATTTAAATAGGCTCAGCCTTGCTTTACCGACTTTCGTCCCGATGCGATCGCCCACCGATGCGATCACTCCCCCCAACACCAAAATTGCCGCAATCAGGATTAAGCCGGTGGTCATATTCAGTTACATTGACATTCCCGATCCTCACTATGGGGATGGGATTTGAGGGCCGATTCTGTGAAGATCGGCATTTGGGCTTTTAGTACCAGATCTTGCAGAGTGTGCTTGAGTTTACAAGCTTACTCTTCAAGTTTTAATTCCCGTTTTACCCCACAGTACTCGCTCGATCTTATCACCGCGCTGACTCGTTTCGCCGTAATATTCCTGAAGTTGCGCGTCGCTGTGAGACTTACAGGTTTTTGCACTACGGTATGGGGTTTAGCCTTCTAAGTGAACTGTTGACTTAAGGTGACTGGGTTGTGGACGGTAATCTTTTTTTTGTTGATTGAGATCATTTTTTCTTGCCGCAGATCCCCCAACAAACGGGTAACCGTGACGCGGGTGGAACCGATCGCTTCTGCGATCGCTTGATGGGACAGTTTCAGATCGATCGTAATCCCTTCTGGGCCCGAAACCCCAAAGTCGCGGCACAGAATCAGCAGAAAACTGACCAATCGCGAACCCATATCTCGGTGCGCCAGCGTCTCGATCATCATCTCCGTTTGCAGAATCCGAGAAGAAAGACCCCGCAGCATTAACATTGCCAACTCCGGAGTGTCTTTGAGCGCTTGTTCCACCTGGTCTATCGGCGCTGAAAGCAGTTCGACTGGGGTAAAGGCAACTGCGTGGTAAAACCGATCGGACCGATTCCCCGTAATCAGCGACAAAACGCCAAAAACGCTATTCTCTCGCAGCAGCGCCACCGTAATTTCTTCTCCTGCTTCATAAACTCTGGAAAGTTTTACGGCACCCTTAAGCAGAAAATATACCCGTTCAGCCGGATCGCCTGGGAAAAAGATGGTTTTGCCTCTTTCAAAGTTTTCCACGACTGGTGGAAACGCCCCACTACCCATTTGACGAAATACAACTGCTAGCGGTCTATCTTGTATCATCACCATATTCCTTGCCCTCTCTCCAGACCCTATAGATTTTTTCTCTCATTTTGGAATAAAGTTTGACACAAGACAGCACTGTCTTTGTTGAGATCGTGCTGGCATAATTCTTGCCCTTAATCCAGTACTGAAGCGCTTCATTCCTATAAAAATCAACGTTTTTGTTGGCTTTGTCAATCGCCTGGAACTGCTCGGTGTTTTCTTCTAGTTTCGCTTCTGCCTATAGCATTCCATACATAAAATTTTTGTGTAATATAGCACATAATTATTACATAATCCGAAATAAATGTTTTATATATCCATAAAAAATTTATTGGGGACTGTACAAGGTGCGATCGGAGCCTGTCTTTGCCGCACGTAGTTCGATATAATGAACCACTATGCTGAATTTAACCGGAAAAAACGCACTTGTAACCGGCATTGCCAACAATCGCTCGATCGCTTGGGGCATTGCCCAACAACTCCATAAAGCTGGTGCTAATCTTGGCATCACCTACCTACCCGATGAAAAAGGTAGATTTGAGAAGAAAGTCGCGGAACTGGTAGAACCGCTCAATCCTAGCTTGTTTTTGCCTTGCAACGTCCAGGATGAAGCCCAGATTCAAGCCACCTTCGAGGCTGTCCGCGAAAAGTGGGGCAAACTTGACATCCTGATTCATTGTCTTGCTTTTGCCAACAAGGATGATTTATCAGGAGATTTTAGCAAAACTTCGCGGCAAGGCTTTTCCCTGGCTCTCGATATCAGCGCTTACTCGCTGATCCAGCTCAGTGGGGCTGCTAAACCCTTGATGACCGAAGGTGGCAGTATCGTCACTTTAACCTATCTGGGCGGTGTGAAAGTGATTCCCAACTACAATGTGATGGGGATCGCCAAAGCCGCTTTGGAAATGAATGTCCGCTATCTGGCGTCTGAACTTGGCCCGCAGAATATTCGGGTAAATGGGATATCGGCAGGCCCGATCCGCACGCTGGCTTCTTCAGCTGTTGGCGGTATCCTGGATATGATTCACCACGTTGAAGAGTTGGCACCCCTGCGACGCACTGTTACTCAGACGGAAGTGGGGAATGCTGCTGCTTTCCTTTGCAGCGATTTAGCCAGCGGGATTACGGGTCAAATCCTGTATGTGGATGCTGGGTACGAAATAATGGGAATGTAGCTAGATTTTAATTGACAATGCAAATGCGCGATCGCCAAATTTCACATCCCCACTCCCCAGAGCAGATTTTAACTGCTCGAACAGCTTCGGTTAAACGAACTACTGGCGAAACCGATGTCCAAGTGACTATCAATCTTGACGGTACAGGTGTTTGCATAGCTAAAACGGGAATTCCGTTTTTAGATCATATGCTGCACCAAATTTCCTCTCACGGATTGATCGATCTGGAAGTACAAGCGACGGGAGATTTGGAAATAGACGATCACCACACGAATGAAGATGTTGGTATTACCTTGGGACAGGCGCTGGGGAAAGCTTTAGGCGATCGCAAAGGCATTGTCCGTTTTGGTAATTTCCTCGCCCCTTTGGATGAAGCTTTAATTCAGGTGGCGTTAGACTTTTCGGGACGCCCTCACTTAAGTTATGGTTTGCAGATTCCGACGCAGCGAGTTGGTACTTATGACACTCAGCTAGTACGGGAATTTTTTGTGGCGTTGGTAAATCATAGCCAGATGACGCTGCATATTCGTCAATTGGATGGTATTAATTCCCACCACATTATTGAAGCAACATTTAAGGCATTTGCTAGGGCGATGCGAATGGCGGTGGAAATAGATCCGCGCCGTGCTAGTACGATTCCCAGTTCTAAGGGAGTTTTGTAGAATTTAAGCCCCTAATAAAGGGGCTAGGGGCTAGGGGCTAGGGAAGAGGGAAGAGGGAATTAAAAACGTCCTAACTACCTTGGCGGTTGGTATATGTTATAAGAGTCATAATTCTTAACGTTTTTTAATCGTTATCAATGCTTATTTCTCCCTCTGGCAAGTCCTGGTTCAAAGAATTATTGACAAAAAGAGTTTTTTTTGGTATAGAACCAAGTCGCGATCTAATCGCCATTTTACTGGTTTACCTAGTTATGGGGATTTTGGGGTTGGCACGGCTAGCCATCAGCTTCTTCCTCAAAGATGAATTGGGGCTGAGTCCGGCTGAAGTTTCAGTCCTGATGGGAATAGCAGCCCTACCCTGGGTAGTCAAACCGCTGTTTGGCTTTATATCGGATGGACTGCCGATATTTGGATATCGGCGGCGTCCTTACCTAGTTTTGGCCGGGTTACTGGGATCGGCTGCTTGGGTGAGTCTGGCAACTGTGGTTCACAGTACTTGGGCGGCGACAGTTGCGATCGCTCTGAGTTCCCTTTCTTCGATGGTAAGTGACGTAATTGCCGACTCGCTAATCGTAGAACGAGCAAGAGAAGAAAATCTCAGCAAAGCAGGCTCGCTGCAATCCCTTGCTTGGGCTACCACAGCGCTGGGAGGTTTTATAACTGCCTACTTAAGTGGATTTTTGTTAGAGCATTTCAGTACCCACACTATATTTGGCATTACTGCCACTTTTCCGCTAATTGTGTCTGCGATCGCCTGGTTAATTGTGGAAGAACCAGCGAGTCAGTCTCCCCATCTCTCCAATGTCGGGAACCAAGTAGATAAATTACGGAAAGCCCTCAGCCAGAAAGCAATTTGGATGCCTACAGTTTTCCTGTTCATTTTGCAAGCCACCCCATCAGCTGACGCCGCCTTCTTCTTCTTCACCACCAACGAGCTGGGATTTGAACCAGAATTTCTGGGAAGAGTGCGCTTGGTAACGAGTTTGGCATCTCTCGTTGGCATATGGCTGTTCCAGCGTTTCTTGAAAACAATACGCTTTCGGACGATTTTCGGTTGGACGATCGTTCTCTCTACAATCTTGGGCATGACCGTGCTTTTGCTTGTTACCCACACCAATCGCAGTTTGGGAATTGACGATCGCTGGTTCAGTATAGGAGACAGCCTCATCCTCACTGTTATGGGACAAATTGCCTATATGCCAATTTTGGTGCTGGCGGCGCGGCTTTGCCCACCTGGTGTGGAAGCCACACTATTTGCCCTCCTGATGTCAGTGACAAATTTGGCATCGCTTCTCTCCTCTCAATTTGGAGCAATCTTGATGCACTGGTTGGGAATTACCGCAACCAACTTTGAAGCCCTCTGGCTGTTGGTTGTCATTACCAATCTCACCACGCTGTTGCCATTGCCATTCCTGGGTTTGCTAGCAGAGGCAGACCTGCAAACACAGATTCAAACACCAACTTTACAAGCCGTGCCAGCGAAAGAGGGGCTAGGGGCTAGGGGCTAGGGACTAGGGAAGAGGAGGAAAAAAAGAGGGAGGAGTGGGGG
>CASBRD010000158.1 GCA_949128025.1 Oscillatoriales cyanobacterium PMM_0008
CCCACTCCCCCTCTGCCCCTCTGCCCCTTAACGTCGTCTGACTCTTTTAACTTTAACTGGCTTAGCTGGGGCACCCTTAGCTCCTCCCTTTACATGAAAGTAAGCTTCCATAACTTTTAGCACCTTGGGAGCTGCAAACTTGCCGCCACCACCGCCGGAATGTTCGCCAAATGCCACGACGACAATTTCTGGATTATCTATAGGCCCATAGGCACCGAACCAAGTGTGGGTTAGTTTACCGTGTGCCACTTCCGAAGTGCCGCTTTTACCAGCAGCAGGAGGAATGGTTGGGGAATTCATTACCGTGCCCGTACCGCTACTTACCACAGCTATTAAACCTTGCCGCACCACTCGAACGGTTTCTGGTTTCAAATGCAAATCAACCCGCCAGTTTTTTGCTTCCTCATTATCTTTTAGCAAGTGAGGTTTGACGAGGTAGCCACCATTGGCAGGCACGGCAAACATCACGGCCTGTTGTAATGGTGTGGTTTGTAGAAAACCCTGACCGATCGACATATTGACCGTATCTCCAATAGTCCACTCCTGTTTCATCCGTCGCTGCTTCCAGTCATTATCCGCCACCAAACCCGCTGCTTCTTCAGCTTCCAATTCAATGCCAGTTTTTTTGCCAAAGCCATAGCGTCGCGTCCAGTCAATCAGGGTTGGTCCTCCGGTTCTCATTCCCACTTGGTAAAAGAAAGTATCGCTACTCCACTTCAGACCGCCCACAAATCCCAATGGGCCAAATCCAGCGTGGTTCCAATCTGCAAAGAAAATCCCTCCGACCCTGATACCTGCATAAGTTGGCAACACCACGTTTGGAGAAAATTTGCCCGATTCAATAGCAGCAGTGGTAGTAACGATTTTAAAGGTACTCGCCGGTGGAAAAGCCTGAATGGCACGGTTGACAAAGGGATGGTTTAACTTTTGCAGGCGCTGCCATTCTTTCTGAGAGATTCGACGAGTAAACAAATTCGGGTCGAAAGCAGGGCGACTCACCATTGCTAAAATCGCCCCATTGTTGGGATTCATCGCCACAATTGCACCTCTGTCGCTGCCAAGTGCCGCTTCCGCCGCTTTCTGTAAATCTAGGTCTATAGTTAAATGCACATTCTCGCCCGGTTCTGAAGCTTTATCCCCCAAAATACGCAAAATCCGATTCTTGCCATCTACCTCGACCTGTTGACCGCCCCATGTTCCCCGCAAAGTTTTCTCAAAGGCTGCTTCCACGCCCATTTTCCCCATGACGTCTCCCAGTCGATAGTCGTTGCTTGTGCGCTTAGCTTTATCTAAATCTACATGGTTCATTTCACCCGTGTAACCCAGGACGTGGGCTGCCACTTGACCATTGGGGTATACCCGCGCCGGTTCTATGTCTACCTCAACTCCTTGTAGCTGGTTTTGGGATTCTTCTAGGGCTACTATCTTTTCCGGACTGATATCGCGCTCAATTCGCACGAGGGTGGGGTTGTTTTCGCCTACTTGTTCGATGCGCTTTTGAATATCTGCTTCTGGAATCTCCAGGATCTCGGAAAGGCGTTTGCGCGTGGTAGGCCAAGATTTTTGCTTGTGTGCTAAAGGCCAAAGATAGACTGAGCGGGAAAGACGGCTGCTGGCAAGGATTCTGCCTTTGCGATCGAAAATGTTGCCCCGTTCGGGTTGTTTGGGAATCACACGAATTCGGTTGTTGTCTGCCAGATCCCGGTTGCGTTCTCCTTGAATCAGTTGCAGGTAGGCAAGACGACTGCCCATCCCTCCTAGCATTACCAAGGTAATAATTATCATCACAACCGAGGACTGGTAATTTCGTCCGACCGTGCGGGTCTTTGATTTTCTGTCTGATGAGGAAGACCAAAGCAAGGTCATACGGCAGTACTCCTAAGTCTTGAGTTCCAAAGTCCTGAATTTAGAGTTTGACACTCTTTAGCCTTAGCTGTCGGGATTTGGAGAAAGTTTTGATGATTAACTTTACCAATATTCGCGTTTTCCTTCTGCCCTTGGTAAAGCCAAATACTATATTGACAGGCTGGGCAGCTGGCTTTAGTCAGTGGCAGAATGTCAAAATAAGCAAAAGGGAAGATTTGCCACTGCATCAACAACTATGCTGATTGTGCTGGCAACCGGGTCATCGCCACAAGGATTTCGCCATTATGTCTCAGACTGCTGTTCAGAATCCAGACGCTAAGGGCACAGACACAGTACTGGATGTTGAACTCCGTAAAGTTTTCAAGGTGTTCAATGGAGAGACTGCTGTACGGGGGGTTGACCTTGAGATTCACCAGGGCGAATTTTTTAGTATTCTCGGTCCGTCTGGGTGTGGTAAAACGACTACGCTGCGCTTAATTGCTGGGTTTGAGATGCCTTCAGCCGGTGAGGTGGTAATTCAAGGCAAGTCGATGACCTATGTGCCACCCTATCGCCGACCTGTCAATACGGTGTTTCAGAGCTATGCTCTGTTTAACCACCTGACTGTTTGGGAAAATATCGCTTTTGGATTGCGGATTAAAGGATTACCGAAAGCTGCGATCGCAGAACGGGTTAAAGAAACCCTCAAGTTGGTTAAAATGGAAGCTTTCACCAACCGATTCCCCACTCAGCTCTCAGGAGGGCAGCAACAACGGGTGGCACTAGCACGGGCCCTGGTGAACCGGCCTGCGGTGCTTTTGCTAGATGAACCCTTGGGAGCGTTGGATTTAAAGCTGCGTAAAGAAATGCAGGTGGAGTTAACGAATTTACACCAAGACTTGGGGCTGACTTTTGTGATGGTTACTCATGACCAAGAGGAGGCGCTGAGTCTTTCGGATCGGATTTCGGTAATGCACGAGGGCAAAATTGAACAAATAGGTACGCCCAGCGAAATCTACGAGTGCCCCCAATCTGCTTTTGTAGCTGACTTTATTGGGGATACTAATCTGTTTGGAGGCCGAGTTTTTGCCTTGGATGCCTCAGAAATCCAGGTGGTGACAGAAACTAAAATGAAGATGGTGGTGCAAAAACAGTCCGCCTCCATGTCTTTGAATCCCCAAGAAGCTGTGGTGGTCAGCGTGCGACCTGAGAAGATTCAACTGAATCTGGAGCCGTCCTGCGTACAGGGAAACTGTTTTGAAGGACGCCTGAAGCACGTGATGTATCTGGGAACCCACGTTCACTGCGTGGTGGAATTAACGTCGGGCGATCGCATTACTGTCAAGCAGCCTAACACCTTTGCCAGCTTACCTGACCCCCAAACTCCTGTCTATGCCTACTGGACACCAAAAGATTGTCTGGTTCTGGCTTGTAGGGACACGGCATGATTAACTTTATTCATCTAGCCAATTGACAAATGACCAATGACTGTTGACAAATGACACTAGATCGGTTTTTACAAGAGTTGGAGTCCCATTGCTCCTCAACCGCGATCGCTACTTTTCTGGGCAGCGACGGACAACCTTTTGTGGTAGACATGAACCGAGAAGCAGGTCGCGTCACTTACGGCTACCACAAAACGATCAAAAAAATATTTATGGGGAAACTGATGGACGGCTGCAATCCATCTGCTTCTCTGATCCTGCGCTCTTTCACCTCAGAAATCGATGAATTCACCCAATTACCGTATAAAGAACTGCGCGGCTACCTCCTTAGACGCGAAGGCAATAACCTGGAATTTGAAAAAATATCCCCCGAACTGATGTTTGCCTATCAAAACACGGACGCCAAAACAGGTGAACCGCTCTCTTTAGAACAATCAGTACGATACTGTTAAAGAGTCATCGGATAATTTCAGATTTTAGATTTTAGATTTCAAATTTTTTGGTTTAAATTGACGATTTTAAATCGGAAATCTGAAATTGTTAAATTGACAACTGGCAACTGACACATGACGAACGATTTGCGGCTATCTCAGTTTTATCCAACCCGGCGTAGGTTCTTAAAAACAGCAGCAGCGGCAGTTTCAGGATTGGCGCTTTCGAGTTGCGGTTGGACACTCGCACAGGTACGACCGAAACCACCATCAAATAAAAAAACCGGTGCCAACAAGAAGCTATACATCTATACCTGGTCTAGCTATACAGATGAAGATTTGCTCAAAAGCTTTACTAAAGAAACTGGAATCGAGGTGATAGTAGCCGTTTATGATTCTAACGAGACGATGCTGGCCAAGATCCAAATAGGGGGCGGGGCTGACTACAGCATTATCTACCCCTCTGACTACATGGTTCGGCAAATGCGGGATAAGGGTTTGCTGCTAGAACTGGATCAAGACCGTCTAATTGGTTTGGATAATCTCTTGCCACAATTCCAAAATCCCGTTTACGATCCCGGTAACAGCTACAGCGTGCCCCTGAGCTGGGGAACAACGGGCTTAATTTATAATTCTAAAACCCTCAAGCAAGCACCAGAAGATTGGGACTATCTCTGGGAACAACAGCAAGTATTGTCCAGGCGGATCACCTTGCTGGATGATGTTCGGGAAGTGATGGGTGCGACTTTGCGGATGCTGGGCTATTCCTACAACTCTCAAGACCCCGCTCAACTTGAACAAGCCTATAAAAAGTTGGTGTCGCTAAAACCTACGATCGCTTCTTTTTCAACTGATACCTGGAAAGAGCAAATTTTGGCCGGAGACTTGTTGGTGTCTATGGGTTACTCAGCAGACGCGGTGGAAGTGGCCAAAGAAAACCCCAGCTTGCAATACGCGATTCCTCGCAGCGGTACTTCTCTGTGGACGGACACGATGATAATTCCCGCATCTGCTCCAAATCGCGATGCGGCTTATGATTGGATAAACTTTATGTTGCAACCGGCTGTGGCAGCTCAAGTATGCGAACGACTTAATTTTGCTACCCCAAATCAAGTCGCCATCAAGCAGTTGCCTCCCAAAGTGAGCGAAAATCTCAGCTTATTTCCGAAAGAGTCTGTACTGGAAAAGTGCGAAAGAATTATACCATTAGGAAAATTTAACCAAGTTTACGATCGCTACTGGACTCAGTTGACTAGCAGTTAATCAATTTTGGATTTTGGATTTGCCAGTTTAGATGATTGCCCTACTTGCTAGTATCCCTCTTCCAAAATCCAAAATCTAAAATCTAAAATCGAACTATGTCTACCCAAATTTCCTCTCCCCCTACTCCCCCCACCCCTAAATCTGAGCCGCAAGCTAGCCCTACCGCCGGACGATGGTTGGGCTATCTAGGATTGCTTGGCCCCGCCGGGATTTGGTTGGGGCTATTGCTGGTGTTGCCGACTTTGGTGCTTTTTGAGCTGAGTTTGGTGCCGGGACTAGAACCGGGGGGTCTGGTTAATCCTTCTGGATTGGAGAACTATTTACGGGTATTTGAGCCGGTTAATTTGTTGGTGATGAAGCGATCGCTATTTTTTGCCGGTGGGACTACTGTAATCTGTTTGCTGCTGGGATTTCCCGTTGCCTACTGGATTGCGCTGTTAGCCCCCACAAAGTGGCGCAATTTGCTCCTGGTTGGCTTTGTATTGCCTTTGTGGACGTCATCGCTGCTGCGTACTTATGCTTGGATTACGATTCTGCGCTACAGCGGTGTGCTGAATACGTTACTGACTAGCCCCAACCCGTGGTTGAGCAATCTGGGACTGCCGACGATACCGCGTTTGGAATTGCTCAACGATTGGCCCGCAGTTTTGATTGGGATGAGCTACGGCTATCTACCTTATATGGTATTAATTCTCTACGCTTCTTTGGAAAAGTTAGACCGGCGGCTGTTGGAAGCGGCATCCGATTTGGGGGCTAATCCAATTCAAACTTTTTGTCAGGTGACGGTTCCACAAACAATGCCCGGTATTGCTGCGGCTTCTTTGCTGGTATTTATCACTGGTTTAGGCGATTTCGTCGATCCGGAATTGCTGGGAGGCGATTCGACTATGACTATTTCTCGTTTGATTTATAACCAGTTTCTCAAAACTAATCAGTGGGGGTTTGGTTCGGCTTTGAGTATGGTGTTAATCATGCTTGTCAGTATTGCGATCGCGCTTCTACTCAAATTTGGCGATCGCAGCGCCGCCAGTTAAACATTACGCCCATTCCACATCACCAACTATAGAGAACTTATAACAGGCTCATGGCCAAATCTCAATTGCGAGTTCAACGCGGTTTCCTTTGGCAGGGGCTTTTCACCCTGCTAATGTTCTTTTTCATGTACCTGCCCATCCTGGTACTAGCCTTGTACAGCTTCAATCAATCCCGCTATAGCGCTAGTTGGGAGGGATTCACCCTCGCCTGGTATCAAAAGCTATTTAGCGATGCCCGCATTCTCTCAGCCTTGCAAAATAGTTTGACGGTGGCTTTTTGTGCCGTCGGCGTTTCAGCTGTAGTCGGCACGCTGATGGCAGTGGGTTTAGCGCGTTACCGATTTCCCGGCAGGTCGTTATATCGCGGTATTTCCTACCTGCCGCTGATTATTCCAGATATTGCGATCGCTGTTGCCACCCTGATATTTTTGGCAGTAATTCAAATTCGCCTCAGCCTGTGGACAATTGTGGCATCTCATGTCGTCTTCTGTCTCGCCTACGTCGGACTGATTGTTTCCACCCGACTCGCAGACTTAAACCCCCACCTGGAAGAAGCCGCCCTCGATTTAGGCGCTACACCCTTTCAAGCATTCATCAAAGTGCTGCTACCCCAACTCATGCCCGGTATTATCTCCGGTTGTCTCCTCGCTTTTGTCCTCAGCTTAGACGACTTTCTGATTGCCAGTTTCACCGCCGGTAGCGACGCCACTACACTGCCGCTAGAAATCTACAGCCGCATCCGCACAGGAGTTAAACCCGACATCAACGCCCTCAGCGTCGTACTTATGCTCGTATCAGGATTAGTTTTCTTGATAGCCGAATCCATCCGCTACCAAAGCACAGAAAAACGCCTGAAATGATTTAACCAGAAATTACGTATTTCCACAGTTGATGGGGCATTAGGCATTGGACACCAGGAAAGCGAAGATTTTAGATTTCAAAACTTTACTTTTGAAATCTAAAATCCGCTCTTCCGTGCTTACTATGCTATGGCTCCAGGGGCAGAGGGGTAGAGGGGCTCCAGGGGCAGAGGGGCAGAGGAGAAAAGAAATA
>CASBRD010000159.1 GCA_949128025.1 Oscillatoriales cyanobacterium PMM_0008
AATTGGTATAGATGTGGGATTGAACCATTTCTATACTGATAGCCAAGGGGAAAAGGTTGACAACCCACGATTTCTAAGAAAGTCGGAAAAAAGACTAAAGAAAGCACAACGTCAAGTTTGTCAAAAGGTTAAAGGCTCAAATAATAGAAAGAAAGCTATTAACCGTTTAGGTAGAACGCATTTAAAAGTATCACGCCAGCGTAAAGATTTTGCTGTGAAATTAGCAAGATGCGTAGTGATGTCTAATGACATCGTGGCGGTGGAGGACTTAAAGGTGCGAAATATGGTAAGAAATCATCGTTTAGCTAAATCAATTAGTGATGCCGCTTGGTCACAATTTAGGGAATGGTTGCAGTATTTTGCACTTAAGTTTGGCAAGATTGTTGTAGCTGTTCCACCTCATTTCACCAGTCAGAATTGTTCTGGTTGTGGAGAAGTTGTGAAAAAATCCCTATCTATTCGCACCCACGTTT
This sequence comes from Oscillatoriales cyanobacterium PMM_0008, assembly GCA_949128025.1. Taxonomy (GTDB): domain Bacteria; phylum Cyanobacteriota; class Cyanobacteriia; order Cyanobacteriales; family Aerosakkonemataceae; genus Argonema. Next base: position 474 of record CASBRD010000159.1, read on the forward strand.
GTAAATGTGGGGTCGTTTTAGATAGGGATGAAAATGCCGCAATTAATATTTTAATTAAGGCATTAAGATTGCTTGGTTATGTTTCAAATACGGTAGGGCATACCGAAATTAACGCTTGTGGAGAGACGATCCTCTACTTAAATCTGGCAGCAGCGTTTAAGCAAGATTGCTCGTTTAAGCAAGAATCCCCGTCTCTTTAGGGCTGGGGAGTGTCAAGATTGTACTCATCGTGAGCTTGGGCAACTCCCCGCATAATTTCTAGCGCCCTGTCTAGATTTTTGTCGCTTATAGGAGCTATAACAGCAATGGTGTAAGCTTCGGCTTTTTGGGCTTTTAATCGAGCATTATTCAGGTAAATTAATGTTTCGGGGTCATGTTGCTTTTGCCTAAAAACTACAAAACCTACAAATATGCAGAACCTTAGAACGCAAGGTCAAGCGGAAGCGCAGAGATTGCTGCGGCAAAATTTAACGCCCCAAATCCTGCAAAAGCAAGCCATAGAAAAATGGGATGGCAAATTCCCGACTGTGATGAGTGGCAATGGTGCGTTACCATTTATTAATGTTAGTCCGACCAATTCGCCTACTCAACAAAATAAATGAAATCTACCAATACCTCTTACATCGCAGCGGGAATAGCAATATTGCTGTTGCTGGTAGCGATCGCTTTCAAACCCTTCGTAATTGTCAACGCTGGACAACGCGGCGTGGTGATGCAGTTTGGTCAAGTCCAAGAGCAAGTTTTGTCAGAAGGCATACACCCAATTTTGCCAATTGTCAATACTGTAAAAACCCTCAGTGTTCGGGTACAAAAACACCAAATTCCCGCTCAAGCCGCTTCCAAAGATCTTCAGGATGTCTTCACTGACGTGGCGCTGAACTGGCATATAATGCCAGAAAACGCCAATACGGTTTTTCAGCAGATTGGCGACGAGTTCGAGGTCGTCGAGCGGATTATTAATCCAGCAATTGAAGAAGTTCTCAAAGCAGTAATGGCGTTATATACTGCCGAGCAAATTATCACCAGACGGGGAGAAGTAAAAGCAGGTATTGACGATTTATTAAAATCTCGACTGGCGCACTATAACGTTGCTGTCGATGATATTTCTCTGGTTAATATCCGCTTTTCCCAGCGGTTTAGCGAGGCAGTTGAAGCTAAACAAATAGCGGAACAGGACGCCAAACGGGCAGAGTTCATAACTCTAAAAGCTACCCAAGAAGCACAGGCAGAAATTAACCGCGCTAAAGGACAAGCTGAAGCACAGAGATTGCTGCGGGAAAATTTAACGCAGGAGATTTTGCAAAAGCAAGCGATCGACAAATGGGACGGTCATTTTCCCACAGTTTTGGGTGGTAATGGCGCATTGCCTTTTATTAATATTAGGCCAAATGATTTACCTCCTCAAGATCGGCAATGAACACACCCAGCCACGCCATTCTTAATCTTTTCTTTTTAGGCAGACAGACGCAGCCACAAGCCAATCTTCCCATTTTCATCGGTGCGATTCTACCTGACATCCCAATATTTGTTTTGTACGGATGGGCGAAACTGATTGCGCGTCTGCCGGAACGCCAAATTTGGTCAGAAACTTACTACGAACCTTTCTGGCAAAATATTGTCGCTACTTTTCATTCGATACCTTTGGCTTTGCTGGGATGCGTCATCGCTTATAAGTTGGGATGGAAAAATGTGCAAATCCTCTGCATCAGCATGGTGCTGCATTCTCTTCTCGACTTGCCAGTTCACAACGATGACGCCCATCGGCACTTTTTCCCCTTAAGCAACTATCGGTTTATCAGTCCCATTTCTTACTGGGATCGGCAGCATTACGGTGGGATTGTTTCTGTTGTTGAAATATCGTTGGTGCTGCTAGCCTCTTTTCCTGTTTTTAATCTGATCCAATCTTGGATTGGTAAAGGTTTGGTGATTGCGATCGATCTTGTTTACGTCTATTTTTTATTTCGCTTTAGAGATTAATTATTTAGCAACGCCGGATATTGAAGCAACACCAGTCTTGGCGACGCCAAAGAGTGGCAATCACCCAACCGTTTTGCTCAACGACATCGGCAACGGGTTTAGTTTGGTCTAACAAAATACCGCTGAGAATCGCCCAAGTGGTGGGTTTGACGATCGCATTCATCTGCGGGATCAAATCGATGATCGTCTCAGCCAGAATATTGCACACAACGCCATCCACAGGGCCATCAAGCCGCTGCATCAAGCGATCGACACTGCCCTGTTCCACAATTAGACGCCCAGAAGGAATCCGGTTGAGGGTGCGATTGCTGCGTGCAGAACGCACCGCTAGGGGATCGGTATCGATCGCATAAACCTTTTGGGCACCCAACAACACCGCCCCCAAAGATAAAATTCCCGAACCGCAACCAATATCCGCCACTACAGCCTTAGTTTCCTCAAAACCAAGCCGCATTTCCAACGATTCCAGACAAAGCTGGGTAGTGGCATGAGTTCCCGTGCCAAAAGCAAGACCCGGATCGAGGCGCAAAATGATACGTTCCGAGTCTGCTGGTACAGGTAACCATGCGGGGTAAATCAAAAAGCGATCGCCAATCTCTTGAGGTTGCCAGTGTGCCTTCCAGCTACTTGCCCAATCTTCCTCGTCAATGAGATGCCATTTCATTGCTGGCACCGGCATACCCAAAACCAGCGCATCCTGGTGCAACCACAGGGACACCGCCGCCAAATCTAAAAGCTGCGCCTGTTCTTGCGGCATATAGCCTCTAACCAAGCAAGCATGACCCTTCATCTCACTGGCAGTTCCCCGACAGCCAAATTTTTCTAATCGCCAGAATACAGAATCCTCTAGGTCTTGGTCGCAGAGAATTTGCAGTTCCCACCAGCTGTTTGCCATATTTTAGTCCTGAGTGCTTCGGCTTTAGTGCTGAGTAGAAAGACCAGACTCAGTACTCAGCACTCAGCACTCAGAACTTATAGTACTTGTTGCTAACCCACTTATCAAAGCCTATCCTGGCCTTTACTCAGCACTCAGCACTTAGCACTCAGCACTCATAAAGTTACCGTGTAGGCATCGCGAATACCTGGAACTTTGAGAATCTCGGTTAAGATTCCTTCCGGTAAGGGATCGTCGAGGTTAAGCACCATCACGGCATCGCCCCGCACAATTTTGCGGCCTACCTGCATACTGGCGATATTGACATTAAAACTGCCCAAAAGGGAACCAATTTTGCCAATAATACCTGGCATATCGCGATGCACGGTAAACAGCATATGCTGAGAAGGTGGCACATTGATGGGGAAATCATCAATATCGGTGATCCGAATTTCGCCATCGCCCAACAATGCGCCGGTCACCGAGTGTTCGCCCAGAGATCCCTTTGCTTCTAGGTGTAGGGAACCAGCATAGTCTCGAATCGAGGCATCCCGCGTTTCAATTACGCGAATGCCACGCTCTTTAGCTTCGATCGCCGCATTCACATAGTTTACCCGCTCTCGCAAAGCTTGAGAGAGCAGACCTTTGAGGGATGCCACCACTAACGGCTGGCTTTCATTGGTAGCCAATTCTCCCTGCATCCGAACATTTAGACTTTCCACTCTTCCACCAGCCAGCTGACCGACGAGGGTGCCCAGAGTTTCGGCCAGTCCCATATATGGTTTGAGCTTTTCCACAACGTCTGGAGCCAAGCCGGGAATATTCACTGCCGACCTTGCCGGTAAACCTAACAGCACATCGCGAATTTGCTCTGCAACGTCAATGGCGACATTAACCTGAGCTTCGGCTGTGGAGGCTCCCAGGTGGGGCGTAAGGACAACTTCTTTACCGAGATCGCGCAGGGGTGATTCGCCCAGGGGTTCTGTCTCGAAGACATCCAATGCTGCACCAGCAATTTTACCTTGTTGCAATGCCTCTGCCAAAGCCGCTTCGTCAATTATTCCACCCCTGGCGCAGTTGATAATGCGGGCAGTGGGTTTCATTTTGGCCAGGGCTTCAGCGTTGATTAGGTGCGCGGTTTCTGGCGTTTTTGGCATATGCAGGGTGATGTAGTCGGCTTCCCGCAATAGCAAGTCCATTTCCACCAGGCGACAGCCCAGCTGTTCGGCCCGTTCGGTGGAGAGATACGGGTCAAAGGCCATTACTTTCATGCCCATTGCCCGTGCTACGGTGGCTACGTGAGAGCCAATTTTACCTAAGCCGACAACGCCCAGGTTTTTTTTGTAAACTTCTACCCCTATATAGCGCTTGCGATCCCACTTGTTGTTTTTTACGGACTGGTTGGCATCGGGGATATAACGGGAGAGGGATAGCATCATTGCGATCGCGTGTTCCGCCGCCGCAATGGTGTTGCCTTCTGGAGAGTTGACGACGACAATACCCTGCCTAGTCGCCGCAGGTATATCCACATTATCAACGCCAACACCCGCTCGTCCAATAATTTTCAGCTGTGTGCCAGCTTCGATCACTGCCTTCGTAACGCGAGTTTCCGAGCGGATCATCAGCGCGTCGTACTCTGGGATGATGCGGATTAATTCTTCTGGCGACAAGCCCGTTTTTACATCAACTTGGGCTACCTGAGATAAGATGTCGATGCCAGCTTGGTCTATTGAATCGGAGACGAGAACCTTTGACATAGTGAGTAAGTGAGTTTAGAGGGGAAACCTGTCCCGCCAACAATTTGTGAGATACAGCAACCTTTGTCACTGCTAGTAGAGATGGGATGTGTGTTTTTTATATTAGTCTGGAGGCTGTTTTAATGCAGTGCAGGCCAGTTTACCACCATCTGAAATCTCTACAGTACGTCATTCTAGCGGCAAATTGGTACAACGGCAGCCTTACGGCCTTGAAGTTTTCATTAAGGATGTTGGGCTTTGGGCAAGAAAAGTCATTAGTCATTGGTCATTGGTCATTGGTCGTTGGTCATTGGTCATTCTCCCCCACTCCCCCACTCTCCCACTCTCCCACTCTCCCCTCTTCCCCTCTGCTCCTCTGCTCCTCTGCTCCTACATAATCTTGTCGCGCAAAGGCAGTAATACAATACTCTGTTAATTGAGGATCTATATTCGGCAACATTCGATCGAATTTATGAATTACCTAGTTGCCGTATTGGCAGACCGTATTCAGGCAGAAGAAGCTTATTCTGCCCTAGAGAAAGAAGGCTTACCTATGGATAACGTATCCATCCTGGGCAAAGGGTACAAAAGTGCTGACGAGTTCGGCCCGATCGATCCCAACGAGCAAGGTAAGAACCAAGCTAAGCTAATGGGATCTTGGCTAGTGCCGTTCGGCTTTGTCGCTGGTCTAGCATTCAGCTTGCAAACTAATTTAAATACTTTTGCTTGGGCAGGTGAAATCGGCGATCATTTGATAGGTGGCTTCCTGGGTGCGATCGGTGGATTAATGGGTAGTATTTTTATTGGTGGTGGCACGGGCCTATTATTTGGCAGCGATGATGCTTTACCCTATCGCAATCGTCTCAATGCTGGCAAATACATCATTATCGTTCGTGGTTCTGAAAGTCTGACAGGCCAAGCTACCAGCATACTCCGCCAATTTGAGCCTGAAAATATCCAAGGTTATGCCGCCGATCGATAAAATGTTTCCACTCAATCCTGCCAGTAAGCTTCACCTAAAAACCTTACGCCTGGATTTAATTCCCTGCTCTTTGTCGGTGGCTCAAGCAGCTATTTCAGACAAATCCCAAGTTGAGAAACTCTTGGGAGTGCAAGTACCGGATGATTGGCACACCTGTGAGGGGCAAGATTTTTTGCCGTATGCTCAAATGCTAATAAACGACCCGTCACAGCTAGGTTGGGGTGTTTGGCTGATGATTCATACGGCAGAACAAACTCTGATTGGCGATCTGGGATTTGGGGGCAAACCCCATCAGGAAGGAAGCGTAGAAATAGGTTATGAGGTGCTACCTAAGTACAGAAATCTGGGCTATGCTTTTGAAGGAGCCAAAGCTCTGGTGGATTGGGCATCTAATCAGCCGAATCTGAAGCGCATTGTCGCTTATTCCCCTCACGACAATGCTGCATCGATTCGGATTTTGGAAAAATTAGGAATGCAACAGATAGAGAAATATAAAAATTTCTTTAAATGGGAGTTAAAGATATAATGATATCATGTCCGGTTGAATACTTGTAATAAATTTTATGGCCGTAGGTTGGGTTGAACAAAGTGAAACCCAACTTTAGCTTTAAGTTCGGGTTGGGTTTCGTTCCTCAACCCAACCTACAGATATCATAAGTGATTAACTTTAAATGGGAGTTAAAGATATAATGATATAATGGGCTTTACATTGTTGAAACCACCTACCTCTGGGTAAAACTCGTCCATACCACTCTCAATCTAAAATCTAAAATCTAAAATCTAAAATCTAAAATCGAACGATGTTGCCAAGGGAAGAACTTTTAAAAGGAATCGAAAATCGAGACACTGCGCGTCGGGTAATTGACTTAGCCGAACAAGCTATGAAAACCTGGGAAATTGTCTTTACAGATTTTCTTTCGCCACCAGAATTGGCGGAGATTCAGCAGATGTTCGGACGCTTGACAGAAGTGCATCTGTTGGCTTGGGGAGGTTATCCGCAAGCCGAACGACAACGAGTTGCGATCGCGCGATCGGAACTTCCTCTCGACCAATCTCAGGTAGATATTGCCGCCCTGGAAATTGCCGGTAATTTTCTGTTCGATACCGCCACTCACCGCGACTTTCTAGGTTCCATGTTGGGATGCGGGATTATGCGCGAAAAAACCGGCGACGTGATTGTGCTGGGAGAGCGAGGGGCTCAGGCAATTGTAGTTCCAGAAATGGTAGAATATCTGGGACTGCATTTGACGCAAGTGCGATCGGTCCCGGTGAAAACTCAGCCGATTGAGTTAACCGAACTGAAGTTCAAAGAACCGAAAAAGAAAGAATTAACAACAGTAGAAGCATCTTTGCGACTGGATGCGATCGCATCAGCCGGTTTTGGGATGTCCCGCACCAAAATGGTCGATTTAATCGATGGCGGTGATGTCCGAGTCAATTGGAAAGATATCACTTCTGCCAGTCACCAAGTTAAACAAGGCGACTTAATCGCCATTCGCGGCAAAGGACGCCTCGAAGTTGGCGAAGTAGCTATTACCAAAAAAGACCGCTTCCGAGTTCAATTAACTCGCTATATGTAAGGGGGTGGGAAATTTTATATTTTAGATTTGAAATTCAATCTGCAATCTGAAATCTAAAATTTGCAATTCTTCCCCTAGCCCCTTTTATTTTTGACTTTTGACTTTTTTAGCCGCTAGAACACCGATTCAGTAATAATTATTGATTGGTGCTTTTTTAGCTTGTAGGGGCGAAGCATTCGGGCAAAAAATCTATCGCTCTTGCCCTATATTTCCTGCCCGAATGCTTCGCCCCTACGAATACTGAATCGGTGTTCTAGTTGATATAACCACCAGCTTCCAACTTGTGCAAAACCTTAGCCACACTTTCTTCCACACTTTCCATATCGGTGTGACACTCCACATCGGGCTGTAGCGGCGCTTCATAGGGGTCGTCAATGCCAGTAAAATGCTGAATTTTTCCAGCGCGTGCTTTCTTATAAAGCCCTTTGACATCGCGTTCTTCGCACACTGCTAGAGGTGCATTCACGTAAACTTCGATAAAATCTTTGATTCGGTTCTTTGCCTCTTCTCGCATCTCGCGGTAAGGCGAAATAGCCGAAACCAAAACAATTACGCCATTCCTACTCAACAGATGCGCCACGAAACCAATGCGGCGGATGTTCTCGTAGCGGTCTTCTTTACTAAAACCTAAGTCTTTTGTCAAGTTCTCGCGCACTACATCCCCATCGAGGATTTCTATAGAGTAGTCGCGCGATCGCAACGCCAGCTCCACAGCTCGACTGATCGTAGTCTTACCGGCACCGCTCAGGCCAGTAAACCATACTGTTACACCAACTTGTTTCATTTAATTAACTCCAGACATCTGCCCATAGGTTCTCATCCAAGAAAAACACCCGGCGCGAGCAACACGCCTACTACACGCCACGCCTTTAGGTTGAGGCTGCGTTCTACCGTAGTATTGCTCATCGCTTCAGAAAACTAAAGTGATCTCGGTCAGCTAGACTGGAGACAGTATTCCCAAAACTGCGATCGAGTGTAACAATGAGTTTATAGAGAAAGCTGGGTTCAGCACAAAGAATTGCCTGCAAAATTGAATTAGTTTCTTGGTATACTATATGCCTCGCCTGTATGACCGCGCCTTTGAAATTCTTGCTACTGAAGTGAAGCGATGCTCTAAAGATGTGCTGGCGGGAGATGTACAGCGAGACATTGTGCTGAAGCGGTTAGAAAGACTGCGATCGCAAACAGGCGAACCTCTTTCTTACCAAGAACTGCGCGAGACAGTTATAGATTTTTTCCCCAACTTTAGCGAAAAAGTTCTCAAACAAGCCGCCAAAGCCAACTGTCCCCCCGGTGCGTGGAGCAAAATAAAATTTGCTGCTGTATTTTTAGCTGGATCTGCTGGGGCAATTTGGGTACTGAACCTACCTTATCCGATGATTCGCTGGCCGGTAGCGCGAACATTACCAATTTTGCTACTACCCAGCTATATGAGTATGGATTATAACTATAGGCGGGCGATCGCATCAGTGGAACAAGCCGACCAGTTGGTAAACCAAGCTACCAGTTCAGCCGATTTGGACTTAGGCGCAGTTAAAGTAAAAGAAGCGCAAAAACACCTGGATGCTTTGCCAGTTTGGTTTTTAGACTATTGGCCTAAATACACCGCTTGGTTTGGTTGGCGGTTTACCTTTGATGAGTTTAAAGCAGCGAGAGCGAATGTGGGGCGCATGGAAGCGAAGCTATTTCAAGAAAAGCAAGCCCAAACGCTACTAACTCAAGGAGAACAAGCGCTCAACACAGCTAAGCAGCAATACGAACAGGCGTCAACAGTTGCAGACCGAGCAAAAGCGATCGCAGCATGGCAAGCGGCTTTGGATCAGATAAATCAATTGCCCCAGCAAACACTGATCGGAAGAACATCAAGAACCAAATTAGCAGATTATCAGCGCGATTTTCAAGAAGTTGCCAGTATAGCCGCAAAGAGTGCTAGAACGGAAACTTTGATTGAGGTGGCGGAGCAATTTGCTATAGCGGCTGGTCAAAAGGCGCAGAATCCGCCTCATAGTGCTAGTGAGTGGCAGGAAATCCAAAAATTGTGGTCACAGGCGATCGATCGGCTGGAAGCAGTTCGAGTAGAGGACTCTGGCTACGTAGAAGCGCAAAAGTTACTAGCTAAATATCAAAGTGACGTGGGAACAGTACGAACTAGGTTGGAAATGGAACAAGCTTCTGTAAGAGATCTGGAGATGGCTAAAAGTCAAATCGAATCTTTACTTGCGAATACCACCCGCAATGCTTCCTCAGTCGATCGTAACGAAATGATTAGTCAAATCCAACGAATTATCAATCAATTGCAGAACGTTAAACCGGAGACGACCGCTTATGCAGAAGCGCAACAGCTAATGCGATCGGCCCAGAATAAAATAAAAGAAATTCTGCAAGCATCGCCTCGGACTAATTTCGGCAACTGAACCACTGCAATACTTTGCTTCAGACTCGACACCGAATGCTTCAGCCCTTCTAAACAAAAACCAATTACTACTAACGTAAGTTGCTAGTTATATCATTAAGGTACGTAGTTGCGCTTTAGCGCTCTTATCCCAGTTGTAATAAGAGCGCTAAAGCGCAACTACGTACCAAAGAGCAGCGCTAATCTTATAACTAGCAACTTGAGTTACTATTATCCTTAAGTTAACAGTATTGTAAGGTTAGGCGATATGTAGCAACAGGATAGAGAATTGGTATCAACTATGAGTTCACCAGAAATTTATAAAGGTTGGATTATCGAAGCCAGACCAGTATTCTGCGTAGAAGTCTGGAACTCCGGTGGCAAATGCTTTATCCCAGTTCACAACGCCAAAAACGAGAAAGAAGCACTCAAGCAAGCCAAACGCTGGATTGATATGCAAAGAGAACCAGAAAACCAGCCACAGCCCGAAGAGAGTGATGACTTTCCTCCCCAGGACGATTTTGACGAGGATGATATGCCATTTTAAATCTATGTCCAACGAAGAACAACTCAGCCTTTTTGACCTTTTACCTGATGGCGAAGCATCTACCCTGTCAGCCTTTAGGTCAGATTTGATTCCCACGAGTGCAAAAATACCCATTCCCCCTGGTACTTACCAAACATTAGACCAACTAGCCAATCATTGCAACCAATGTCATCGCTGTCGTTTGGGAGACACCCGCATTCATGCTGTCATTGGACGAGGAAACCCACAAGCCCCGATAATGATTGTAGGCGAAGCACCCGGTCAAAATGAAGACGAGATGGGTTTGCCATTTGTTGGTAAAGCGGGTCAACTATTAGAAAAAATTCTCGCAGCGGTTGGATTGAATAGCGAAAAAGATGTTTACATTTGTAATGTAAATAATTGCCGACCACCAAATAACCGAATTCCTAAGCCAGATGAAATTGCGGCTTGCAAACCTTATTTGCTAGAACAAATTCGCCTAGTCAATCCAAAAATTATTCTCTTAACTGGCGCGACTGCTGTCAAAGGTTTAACTGGGGATAAAAGAGGAATTACGAAAATTAGAGGCACTTGGATAGAATGGGAAGGGCGAGTTTGTATGCCTATTTTACACCCTGCCTATTTGTTGCGAAATCCCTCAAAGGAAAGTGGCAGTCCGAAGTGGTTGATGTGGCAAGATATTCAAGCAGTTCGCGCCAAATTGGATGAATTAACTTAGCTTTCTCTCTTAGCTTTCTCTCTTAGCTTTCTCTCTTAGCCCCCTCCCTGTGAACGGGGAGGGGGTTTGGGGGTGGGGTTCCCCTGCGCGGACTGAAGAGAAAGAGCGATCGCTTTTTAAT
>CASBRD010000160.1 GCA_949128025.1 Oscillatoriales cyanobacterium PMM_0008
CACAAATACTTTATCTACTGCACTAGATACTTTGTTTTGGGTTGGTTTTATCCCATTGCTGGGAATCGCCTTTATGCCGTGGGCGATCGAAACTAAGGGACTGGTTTTAGCTGATTGATTTGACTTTGAACTTGTGAGTGGTAATTTATGATTGACCTTTACACTTTTACTACACCTAACGGTCGCAAAGCTTCCGTCATGCTGGAGGAAGTCGAACTTCCCTACAACGTTCACAAAATTGACATTACCAAGGGCGAGCAATTTACGCCTGAGTACGTGACGATTAATCCCAATAGCAAGATTCCCGCCATTGTCGATCGCGAAAATGACATCGCTGTTTTTGAGTCGGGTGCTATCTTAATTTACCTGGCGGAAAAAACTGGGAAATTTATGCCCACCGACCAAAAAGGGCGCTATCAAGTGTTGGAATGGCTGATGTTTCAAATGGGCGGCGTCGGCCCAATGTTTGGACAGCTAAACCACTTCAAGCGATATGCACCAGAGAAGATACCTTACGCGATCGAGCGCTACGAAAAGGAAACATTGCGACTCTACGGCGTGTTAGATAAGCAATTGGCAGAAAATGAATTTATCTGCGGTGATTATTCAATTGCTGATATTGCTACCTATCCCTGGGTTGCAACTTATGAGTTTCAGGGACTAACTCTAGATAATCACCCAAATCTTAAACGTTGGGTAGAAACAGTACAACAACGTCCCGCAGTACAAAAAGGAATGGTTATTCCTGCTTAACTCATATCTTACAATACCTTCGCCATTTCTTTGCTTTGTTGTGTTGAGTGAAGCGAAACCCATATCTTACAATACCTTCGCCATTTCTTTGCTTTGTTGGGTTGAGTGAAGCGAAACCCAACGCATTTGCCCTATTTTAGTGCCTCAACCCAACCTACAAAGCTGCTTAACTCATATCTTAGAAACCGGGTTTCTATACGAAAAATCTGGGTTTTAGGTAAGGGCAACTGCAAGAAACCCGGTTTCTGAGTCTCGTGCAAAATGTGAGTTAACTATGTTTAACTAGAAACAGAAGTCTAGGAGAAACCCATGTCTACGCTGATTCAAAACCCACCCGAAAACCTGACTGAAAGCCAAATAGGAACCCCTCCAGATCAAAAAATCTGGACTGATGACGAATTCATGGCACTAAACAGAGATGGACACCGTTACGAAATTGTGAATGGAGAACTAATTGATATGGGAAACTCTGGTGCAAAACACGGCTATCTTGCCATTATTTTGAGTGCTGCCTTGTTTAATTGCGTATCGACGCAAAAATTAGGAGCAATGTTCGACTCCAGCACCGCCTTCAAGATGAGATCGGGGAACAAGCGATCGCCCGACATCTCCTTTGTCGCCAAAGAACGTCTGCAAGGGCTAGATGACCTCCCTGAGGGCTTCCTAGAAGGTGCGCCCGATCTTGCTGTAGAAATCCTGTCTCCAAGCAATACAGTCGAAGAAATTCACAACAAACTCGTGGAATATTTCGAGAATGGGGCGCGTTTAGTGTGGGTGATTCATCCTAAAGAAAACTATGTATTGGTGTATCGATCGGCCCAGTCACCCGATCGCCTGCTCAAGTCCACTGACTCCCTAGATGGGGAAAATATCGTCCCCGGTTTTTCTCTCCCCATTGCCGATCTGTTTCAAAAACTAACTTTTTAATGAAGTTTAAGATCTAATTATTCAGGAGGTGTGATTGTGGTCATTGCTCAAACCAACCCGCCAAACCTTGCTCCAGATGCGACAAAGACTCGCTTCACTCCAGATCAATACCGGGCGATCGAGGAAACCGCCGACGAACGTCACGAATATTGTAACGGAGAGATGATCCCTATGCCCGGAGGTTCAGAAGTCCACAGCCGCATTGCCGTAGACATTACGACTTTTCTCAACGTGGCTCTGCGAGACACCAACTTTCAAACCTATAACGGCGATCTACGAATTTGGATTCCTAGCTTTAATCACGGAACTTATCCCGATGTTCTGGTAATTAATGGCGAACCAGAATTCAATGGCGAGCGCACCGATGAAATTGTCAATCCTTTACTGATTGTCGAAGTTCTTTCGCCCTCCACAGAAGCCTACGATCGCGGTGAAAAGTTCAGAAAATATCGCTCCCTTTCTAGCTTTTGTGAATATCTGCTAGTTAGTCAAACTGAACCCTACATTGAGCAATATCACAACCTCGATCGCAACAGCAACAATCGCTGGCAATGGCAAGTTTACGATCGGCTTGAACAGTCGATTGTCCTGCACAGCTTAAATATAGAACTTCCCTTGTCTGAAATCTATCGCCGCCTTAATTTTTAATAGCGATCGTGATGATCCGATCTGTTTCAAAAGGCTTTAGCTTATATTGAGGAAAATCGCGCCACTGTTGAAGCTGAGTATCAAATCATCCCAAAGTATGATAGAATTAATGTATCATAAAATCTTTAAATACTATGACAATTGAAAATCTTGAAGCTGAGGTTCTTGCACTTCCAAAGGATTCTCAAGCAGCACTACTATCGCGACTCCTAGAACACTTGGGACAAAGTGGTGAAATCGATCGAGAAGTTGCATCTATCTGGGGTGAGGAAGCTGAATGGCGCGATCGAGAAATGGATGGCGGTCAAGTTACTGGCATTCCTGCTGAACAAGTGTTTCAGAAAATTCGTGGGTTTCTGCCATGAAAAACGTGATATTTCATCCACTAGCTGAACAAGAATTAATTGATGCCACAGCTTATTACGAGGAACAAAAACCTGGGCTTGGGTTAGAGTTTATAGGAGAAGTAGAACACGCAGTAAACTTCCTCATACTATATCCTGAAGCAGGTTCAAACGTTGGAGGTTCTGTTCGTCGGGTGATTTTGCCCAAGTTTTCTTACTCTCTGCTGTATCGTACCCTAGAAGACGATCAGATTCGCATTTTAGCGGTTGCACATCACAAGCGTAAACCACAATACTGGGTTGACCGAGAGTAGTTGGTATCGGTTTAAAATCAGTTAATTGAGGTTTGTTTGTTTAGGGAGAGTTTGAGAACAAAATGGAAGATGAATTACTTGCTGAGTATGACTTTGCTCAGATGGAAGGAGGTGTTAGAGGCAAGTATGTTGAGCGATATCGTGCAGGGACAAACTTAGTGCTTTTAGACCCCGACATTGCCCAAGCTTTTCCCAATGATGCAGCAGTGAATAAGGCATTGAGGATGTTAATCCAGGTTGCACAGCGTCAGCAGTCCAATACTGGGGAATAAAAATTATTGGTGGAGTGCGATCGCTCTGACGGCTTACGCGGGAGAATTTGACCAGCAACAAGCGATCGCAGCCGGATTTCAACGGCATATTTCCAAGCCAGTTGAGCCAGAAGAGTTGGTAAAAGCGATCGTCAATTTAATCAAACAAAGATTAGGACACAAGGAGCTATTCGACTCGCCGGGTGATGGTAGTCGAGATGGGAACTACTGAAGCTTAAATCCTTTAGCTGCTAATTGTTTGCGGAGACTTTCAATAATTACGTAATCAAGAGTATTGTCGCCACTACTGGCATTAGCTTGGCGTTGGTTAGCAACATATTCGCTACGTTTTTGATATAAGTCGCGGATGGTTGCTTGAATTCTCTCTCTTTCAGCTTTCTTGGTCGCTACATACTCGCGCTTTTGAGCTAAAGTCATACCCCGCATAGCTGGCGGTAAAGCATTATCTGATAATTGCTCAAGGGTAACGATTCCCTTATCGAGAGCATCAATTAAATCCCAAGAAGCATTGTTATAATATTCAGAAGCTTTGGAGATACCGCGACTTACCAAATTTTGGCCGGAGTTAGTATCTTCAATGGCCTGACGTTGTTGTCCAACTTCTCCTGTTGCACCATAGGGAATGTAGGTTTGATTGAGTTTAGTATTCCAAGTCGCAATTTCCTCATCGTAAGGAGACTTAATAAATTCAATCTTTTTGTCTTGGTTAATATTGAAATGACTACCTTTTGCTAAATTAGCTCCTGAAGCCCAAAGTTGTCGCTCCTGACTTTCCGCTGAACCACAGTAGATAGTGTTAACGAGGATATCTCCTTTAACAGCGAGATTGACAGCTTCACTCCAAACGATCGGGCCTTGATCGAATGGTTCATTACCCGCAATAAAGATAACGCGAAAATCTTCCTTATCTTTACTCCAGTTTAATTGTTGCATAGCTGAGCGAATTACCCAACCAGCATATTCTTGACCGCCGTTGGTTTGGATACTAAATAGCTTTTCGGAAACTAAATCTAATTCCGAAGAAAATCCAGTTAAGAGTCTGACAAAACCTTCTTGGGAGGGTAAATTATCATTACCATAATGGTAGAGAGCAACTTCTAACTCTGGTACTTCGCCATCTTTGGTTACTTTAGTTAAAGAATTAACAATTTGCCAAATTTGAGTGCGAGTTTGGTCAATCAATCCATCCATGCTATTACTAGAATCTAACAGGATGGCAATCTGAATTTTAGCTTTCGCAAAAGCTTTGGTGGGAAAACACAAGATGCTCAAAGCTAGGGCTGTAACGAAGAAAATTCGAGTCAGTTTCTGCATGGGTTGTTCTGATTTCCTCTATCAAAAAGTGTTTACTGCGAATCTAAGCTGGCTTTTACTTGAGAAAGTATATTCCGTGACAGAAAAACCCCAAAACCCGATTTATCACCCTAACAACAAAACTTTTCCACACACCTAACAAATATTTCTACCCCCATCTCCAATGCAGTTTCATCAAAATCAAATCGGGGATGATGGTGTGGATATGCCAAATTCATACTAAGATTGGCCGAACCTAAAAAGAAATAACAACCAGGTACTGCTTGCAGGAAGAAAGACATATCTTCTGCACCCATTGTTTGACATTCTGGCACTATTCCCAAGGGAGTTTCTACTACTTGCAAGGCGATCGATCGCACCAACTCCGCTATCCCAGCATCATTAATTACCGGAGGATATTGCCGCCAATAATTCAAATCGTACCCCGCGCCATGACTTTGGCAAACCCCAGCAATAATTTGTTCGATTCGCTTCGGTAAAAGCTCTCCCAAAGTTGGGTTAAAATATCTTACTGTTCCACCTATTTTTGCCGTATCGGCAATCACGTTAATCGCAGTACCGGCGTGGAATTCACCCACCGTTACTACCGCCGACTGGATCGGATCGACATTCCGCGATACGATCGTCTGTAAAGCATTCACAATCTGAGCAGCAACGACGATCGAATCGATCGTTTGATGCGGTATCGCACCGTGTCCGCCTTTACCCATAATCGTACAGCGGAAACCCTCGGTCGCCGCCATTAACGCGCCACTGCGAACGCCTACCGTACCAAGCGGCAGCTGGTTCCACAAGTGGAGCCCAACTATTGCATCAACATGGGGATTTGTCAATACTCCCGCTTCGATCATCGGTTTTGCACCACCTGGCCCTTCTTCAGCTGGTTGAAAGATAATTTTGACTGTTCCGGCGAAGTCTTGACGGTGTTGAGAAAGGTAGTAAGCTGTTCCTAGTGCTATACTCGTGTGTCCGTCGTGACCGCAAGCGTGCATGACTCCATCGTGCTGGGATTTGTAAGGGACATCGTTCTGTTCCTGAATTGGCAAGGCATCCATATCTGCCCGAATTGCCAATACTCGCCCTGATTTACGCCCCGGAATAGTAGCCACAATACCCGTTTTTGCGATTCCGGTTTGATGCTCAATCCCCCATTCTTGCAGTTTTTTGGTAATAAACTCAGAGGTCAGTTTCTCCCGGAAGCCAAGTTCGGGGCGTTGATGTAAACCTCTACGCCATTCTACAAGGCGGGGTTGCAACGATCGAATCTCTAAGCGAATGCGGGATAAATCATCGTCAGGAGAACTGAGGAATGTGGAAATCATTTTTCTGGTAACCTAAAAATTAACTGCAACTATAGCTAGGGACTAGGGGCTAGGGGCTAGGGACTAGGGGAAGAAGGGTTTAGAATCAAGGGCTTCAGCAATTCATAATGTCCTAACCGCCTTGGCGGTTGCTATAAAACACGCCTTTCGGCTGAACTATAAGCATCATCATTTATACCAATCGCTAATATTTATACTGTATCTCGACGCTCAATAATCCTAAAAATTCAACGCACACCCCTGTTCCAATTCGGAAAGCCAACTCAAAAATTCTTCTACTGAAACATTCCTGGTGCTGTCTTCCTGAATTCTCTCATAGGCTTTTTGTTCAACTGCACCCCAATCTTGATTAGATACTTCGTTTCCCTGTTTAATCTTTTCTATGCTTAAAAATACATCAGAGGTAACGGCAATCACAGAATCTGCTGATTGTTGCTGAGAATGTGTTGATTTTGGTTGATTAACAGTTGATTCTTTCGAGAATCTTTGACCACGAGGGTTAAAGCCAGTCGGACTCGATTTTACCTGTTTGTTCATTGCCGATCGCCACCTACTTAAGCCACATTGATGCTTTCTGTTTTTTCCAACTTAACACGCTACCCAACTCAAAATGGCATCATACGTTCTAAATCCAAATTGGAAGCAACTTGAGCCAGTTTAGCGATATCAGTCGAATTATCTAGATGCGGTATTATACCTAAAACTAACGTATTTGTCAAAGACTGGATCAAATTAATTGGTGCAAAATCGGCAATTTCCCCATCCGAACAAGCTGTAACGCAATTGAGAACAATACCCTTGAGGTTAACTTTTGACTGACGGGCGAGAGCAACATTGGCGACAACTTGCGCTAAACACCCCAATCTTACTGGCACCACCAAAACTGTCGGTAACGCCCAATCTCTAGCCAAATCTGCAACTGTGAGTTCGTGAGTCACCGGCGTTCCCAGTCCGCCCAAAGCTTCCACCAAAACCCAATCTCGCTGCTGTCCCAATTTTATCATAGCCTGCCAAGCTCGTTTCAAATCAATCGATCTGCCTTCTTTTTCAGCCGCCACGGGCGGCGCTAGGGGTGCCTGGAAGTAAAGCGGTGTAATTTCATCTAAAGTTTGATTTAGGGCAAATAGCTGGCTATACAGTTCGCGATCGCCTACTCCCGTCTGAATTGGCTTTAAAATCCCCACACTTTCAGAAGAACGGTAAGTTTGCAAATACGCCGCTAGCGCCGCTGTCAAAACTGTTTTTCCGGCGTTTGTATCAGTTGCAGAAATTAAGAGTGCGTTCATTGGTTATTGGTCATTGGTCATTGGTCAGTTGTCAGTGGTCAGTTGTCAGTGGTCAGTTGTCAGTGGTCAGTTGTCAGTGGTCAGTTGTCAGTGGTCAGTG
>CASBRD010000161.1 GCA_949128025.1 Oscillatoriales cyanobacterium PMM_0008
CCCCTAGCCCCTAGCCCCTTCTGCTGGTTAAGATAGAGGCTGAGGGACATTTGTAAAGTCCCGATCGATTAGTTGCCCGTCAAAGATAGTCGTTACATGGTCAAGTCGCCGTCACTTATGTCAGAATCTCCAGATTCCCCACAACAACCAGCTAAAATTCATCTGCCTCGCACCAGTGAATCGGAATCCTTAAAAAAGATTCGTCATACGACTTCCCACGTGATGGCGATGGCGGTGCAGAAACTATTTCCCAAGGCGCAAGTTACGATCGGCCCTTGGATTGAAAATGGATTTTACTACGATTTTGACCATCCAGAGCCTTTTACAGAAAAAGATCTGAAGGCGATCAAAAAAGAGATGATCAAAATCATCAATCGCAAACTGCCAGTAATTCGCGAAGAAGTCAGCCGCGAAGAAGCCGCTCGCCGGATTAAAGAGATTAACGAGCCTTACAAACTCGAAATTCTAGAAGGTTTACAAGAACCGATTACCGTTTACCACTTGGGAGATCGATGGTGGGATCTCTGTGCTGGCCCCCACGTTGAAAATACCGCCGATTTGAACCCCAAAGCAATTGAACTGGAAAGCTTAGCTGGTGCTTACTGGCGCGGCGATTCTACCAAAGCGCAATTGCAGCGGATTTACGGTACAGCGTGGGAAACTCCAGAACAGCTGGAAGAATATCAGCGACGCAAAGAAGAAGCGCTGCGTCGAGATCACCGCAAGCTGGGTAAGGAACTGGGACTATTTATCTTTGCTGATGAAGTTGGGCCGGGATTGCCTTTGTGGACTCCCAAAGGTACGGTATTGCGAAGTATTCTGGAAGATTTCCTCAAGCAGGAACAAGTCAAGCGAGGTTATCTATCAGTTGTGACGCCGCACATCGCCAGAGTCGATTTGTTCAAAACTTCAGGACACTGGCAAAAATACAAAGAAGATATGTTCCCGTTGATGGCGGAGGACGAAGAAGCTGCCGCACTCGAACAAGGCTTTGTTCTCAAACCGATGAATTGTCCTTTCCACATTCAGATATATAAAAGCGAGTTGCGTTCTTATCGGGAATTGCCGATGCGCTTAGCTGAATTTGGCACAGTTTATCGTTACGAACAATCTGGGGAATTGGGTGGTTTGACGCGAGTGCGCGGTTTCACAGTCGATGATTCTCACTTATTTGTAACGCCAGAACAACTGGATGCCGAATTCATCAATGTAGTGGATTTGATTCTGTCGGTATTCAAGAGTTTGCAACTGAAAAACTTCAAGGCGCGACTGAGTTTCCGCGATCCAACTTCCGATAAATATATCGGTTCTGATGATGTTTGGGAAAAATCCCAAGGTGCTATTCGCCGCGCTGTCGAAAAGCTGGGAATGAACTATTTTGAAGGCATTGGAGAAGCGGCATTTTACGGCCCAAAATTGGATTTTATCTTCCAAGATGCTTTAGATAGAGAGTGGCAATTGGGGACTGTTCAGGTAGATTACAACTTGCCGGAACGGTTCGATCTAGAATATGTGGCAGAAGATGGTAATCGCAAACGTCCGGTGATGATTCACCGCGCTCCTTTTGGTTCTTTGGAAAGGCTAATTGGGATATTAATTGAGGAGTATGCAGGTGATTTCCCATTGTGGTTAGCGCCAATCCAAGCGCGATTATTGGCGGTGAGTAATGAGTTTCTGCCTTTTGCACAGGAGGTCGCAGAAAAAATGAAATCTCTCGGTATCCGCGCCGAAGCAGATGCTAGTAATGAGCGATTGGCTAAACTAATTCGCAATGCGGAAAAAGACAAAATCCCCGTAATGGCGGTAGTTGGAGCGAAGGAAGTTGAATCGAATAGCCTGAATATTCGCACTCGCGCTTCTGGAGAATTGGGAGAAATTCCGGTGGTGGAAGTGATGGAAAGGATGAAGAGTGCGATCGCAAACTACAGCAACTTCTAAAAAGTAGGGTGGGCTAGGCCCACCTTACTATACAAAAATCAAAGCGAGTTAAGGAGGAAATAAATCTATGCCTTCGCCTTTTCCAGGAATGAATCCCTATTTAGAAAATCCCCAGTTTTGGCCTGCCGTTCATCATCGGTTGATAGTAGCGATCGCTGATGCTTTGGTTCCTCAACTGCTTCCCAAATATCTAGTAGACATTGAAAAGCGGGTTTATCAGATCGATGGGGAAGATTCCCTTTTGGTCGGTATTCCCGATGTCACCGTCCAACGTTTTGCAAGTCAAACAACCTCTCCCACTTCTAATGTTGCTGTCGCTGCGACACTCACTAAACCTTTACAGGTAACAGTGCCAATGCAGATGGAATTTAGAGAAGGATATTTAGAAGTAAGAGAGATAGCAACTAAAGAGGTAGTGACAGTAATAGAAGTGCTTTCGCCTACCAATAAACGCACCGGACAAGGAAGGGAAGTATACGATAAAAAACGTCAGCAGGTATTGGCAAGTCGTACTCATTTAGTGGAGATTGATTTATTGCGTGCGGGGCAACCTATGCCTGTTTTGGGTAATAATATTCAAGGGAGTTATCGAATTTTAGTTAGTCGGGGAAACCGTCGCCCAAGGGCTGAATTGTACGTTTTTAATTTACCAGATGCGATTCCTGCTTTCCCGTTGCCTTTGCGAACAGGAGATGTAGAACCAGTGGTAGATTTGCAGGCGTTAATTGGCGGTGTTTATGACCGAGCGGGTTATGATTTTGTAATTGATTACAGTGGCGAACCAGTACCGCCATTGTCTGAGGCAGATGCGGCTTGGGCAAATGCTTTGTTGCGGGACAAAGGGTTACGCTGATGAGGAAATTTGCTGGTAATTTGTTTCCAAATCAGATTAATATAGATCGCTAACAGGGTGCTAAGTAGGTGGGCATAATTAAACGTAAAACTGCCAAGCTCTTAGAAACCGGGTTTCTGAGAGTTCAGCGCTTTGTAGCGCTTTGTAGGTTGGGTTGAGGCACGAAACTAGGGCAAATGCGTTGGGTTTCGCTCGCGCTCAACCCAACCTACAAAGAAATGGCTGCCAGGCCCTTAGAAACCCGGTTTCTGAGAGTTCAGTTTATTTACGCCACCTACTTAGAATAAAGGCAATGGAAATGGAAATATGCAACCCATTCAAGTAGGCATCATAAAATGTACACAGAAAATTTCTACTCTGATTTGCTTAGTTTCAACAAGTTTATTGATATCACTGATTCTAAAAGATTTGTCCCTGTACCTGATGATTGGTACATATTGATTACAGATATTGTAGGCTCTACAAAAGCCATAGAAGCAGGACGTTACAAAGATGTTAATCTCATCGGTGCTTGCTGTATTATTGCTATCTTAAATATAGCTGGCGATCGTGAAGTTCCCTTCATCTTTGGCGGTGATGGTGCTTCAATCTTGATACCGCCATCTCTATTTGTAGAAGCGAAACAAGCTTTGCTGGGAACGCAATATTTTGCCAAGCAGCAATTTGATATGGATTTGCGGGTGGGTATCGTTCCCGTATCAGCTGTTATGGAGGCAAAGTATGAAGTAAAAATAGCTAAATTGAAAGTTTATGATACTTATAATCAAGGTATATTTACAGGCGGCGGACTGACTTATGCTACGCAACTGACAAAAGACCCAGCTACTGCTGAGATTTATAATATCAAAAATATAGATATACCTGACAAGGTAGATTTTTCGGGATTAAGTTGTCCTTGGCAAGATATTCCCAGCCAACATGGGGAAATTGTTAGCTTGATGGTCATGGCAACAGTAAATGATAGTCAAGAGGAAAATTATGTTTATAGAGCAGTGTTAGAGGAAATTCACAAAATTTATGGTAGAAGTGAAAATTTTCATCCGGTCATTCCTGAAAATCTCAGGCTGACATTAAAAAATAAAAACATCTACAGGATGATTAAAATTAATGATCAACATATAAATTATTTACAAAAGTTTCTTTTGTTGATTGTAATCAAAATTAAGATGTCGATCGACTCATTTTTGAGGCGAGTAAAAAGAAAATTAGGGAATGTAGATTGGGAATTGATGAAAAATGGTTTGGTGGCGGCTACTGATTACAGAAAATTTGACGATTTGCTACGGATGATTATATCTGGTAATATGACACAGCGAGAAAAATTAGTTACCTATTTGGAAAAAAACTATCAAGCAGGTAAGCTAGTGTATGGAATTCACGTTTCCGATCGCGTTCTCATGACCTGTCTTGTGCCTGTAGGTGTGGGGCGGGAAGTCCATTTGGTTGACGGTGCTGATGGTGGATATGCCTTAGCTGCAAAAGATATGAAAGCCAGAATCAATTTGGCTTCTAAGTAAATCGAGATAAATATAAAGATGTCTGTTGTTTCTACTGTTACTATCAGTGTTCCAGCTACTACGGCTAACTTGGGGCCGGGTTTCGATTGCATTGGTGCAGCTTTAACGCTGTACAATGAGTTCAAATTTTCTCGACGCACTTCATCTGAATCGGCTGTAAAGATTACTGTGACTGGGGTTGAGGCCGATCGCGTTCTGAGTGATGAGAGCAATCTAGCTTACCAATCCTTCTTGAAGTTATACCAGCATATCGATCGCACGCCGCCACCAGTAGAAATCGAAATAAATCTCGGTGTCCCGCTGGCAAGAGGTTTGGGTAGTTCCGCAACGGCGATTGTCGGTGGGTTGGTTGGTGCTAATCTGTTGGCGGGGGAACCTCTTTCTCAGACAGAAGTGATGGAAATTGCGATCGCGATCGAAGGACACCCCGATAACGTAGTACCTGCACTGCTGGGAGGCTGTCGTCTGGCGGCTACGGGTTTAATTAAGGAAGAAGATCCCCCCATACCCCCCCTTAAAAAGGGAGGGCAAGGAGGCGCGACCAGTTGGGAAATCTGCGATATTCCCTGGCATGGCGATATTGTGCCTGTGGTGGCAATTCCCGACTTTGAACTCTCGACAGCAGAGGCGAGGCGGGTTCTGCCAACCGAGTACAGCCGCGCCGATGCGATTTTTAACATCGCGCACCTGGGTTTGTTGGTGCGGGGGTTAGAAACTAATCGCGGCGATTGGTTGCGAGTTGCTTTGCAAGATAAAATCCATCAGCCTTATCGCCAAGCGCTGATTGCAGGGTATGATGCGGTGCAAAAAGCTGCTTTGGCATCTTGTGCCTATGGCATGGTAATTAGCGGTGCGGGGCCAACGCTATTAGCTTTGGCAGATGCGGCGTCAGCATCTGCTGTGGCGGCGGCAATGACAGCAGCTTGGCAGGAGGAGGGGGTCAAAGCTGAAGTGCGATCGCTCTCTATTGATACCCAAGGCGCAAAAACCTTTAATATCGCCTAAAATAGCTTGTTCTATTTTAAGAGCAGTCGCTTGAGAGTTTCAACCAGTTCAGCTGGATGGAAAGGTTTGGCGATGTAAGCATCTGCACCTTGTTTTAGACCCCAATAGCGATCGATCTCTTTAGTCTTAGACGAACACATCACCACGGGTATTTTATTGGTTTTGGGATTAGATTTGAGGCGACGGCAAAATTCATAGCCGTTCATCCGGGGCATTACAATGTCCAAAAGTACTAAATCTGGACGATTAGCCTCAACTTTTTCTAGCGCTTCTACACCATCAATCGCTACCGTGACCTTCAGACCTTTATTTTTTAGAAAGCCTGAGATCATCTCTCTTTGGGTGGCACTATCCTCCACCAGTAAAACCGTACTCATAAATTTTAGCTGCTATCCAGAATTGAAACAAAAACCGGAAAGGGTTTCACCCTCGATCGGCATTTCTCTTAAGTAGGTTTAACTACCCACTTCCACTCCTAATCTAACACCCCTTCTTTAATTTAAGCGAAATCCCTGTTGACATACCCGTGTAGGTTTGATAGGAAATCGAATTTTGCTTTTCGATATCTCACTTTTGGAACAGAAACTAAGCACTACTGATTTCTACATTGTCGCATAAATTACACATAATCAGAATAATTTCAGGACTTAAGCAGAACTCCCCCCTTCCCCCATGATTTGGGGGAAGGGGCGTGTTTTCAAAGTGTCAAGTTAGAGTCAGATCCCCCTAAATCCCCCTTAAAAAGGGGGACTTTGACTGGATTCTCCCCCCATGATTTGGGGGGCTGGGGGGATCTCCGGGGAGAGAAAAGACGCCCTAGGGGGGCGAACAAGGAATATTGGGTAAGTCCTGTTTGTGTTAGTAAAAATCGGCAGCAAATCAGGCGATTTCTCCCATTGCTTCCAACTCCAACATGGCATCAATCATCTGCTGTGCCTTGTACAAAGACTCGCCCAACGTACTGACGCGAACACCGTATTGAATGCCTTCGTATGCCCACTTGAGCCACGTTTCTTTCTCTTTATTAAGAGTTTTTAGGTAAATCGGGATGGTATGGTACGTACTAACTGGTGTTAAATTCATCATTTCTACTGACCTCTATGCCTAACGATTCAGGTGTGGATCTTCTATCAACGATCGGCTTTGCACCCCGGCGTTTTCATAGAAACTAACTAACTATATTTAATCAGTAAATTTTGTGAGATTAAATCTGTCTAAGGATCTTTTTAACAAATATTGAATTATTTCTGAGGATATACAGATTGCTTGTAACAGCAGCTACAGAAATAAGCCCGCATAGGCAGGCTTTTAGCTTAGCGATTTAGTACGAGTATAAATACCTTAATCACCGGACTTTTGTTTGTAGTGCGATCGACTGCGAACCGAAAATTAACTTTGCCGGATGGGAATTTCAATAATAAATTCTGTGCCAACAGCAAGCTGGCTAGTGTAATGTAACTGGCCCTTGTGTTTTTCTACTACGATTTGGTAGCTAACGGACAGCCCAAGACCCGTACCTCTGCCGATCGGTTTTGTGGTGAAAAAGGGGTCGAAAAGCTTGTCTAGCACCGACTGGGTCATTCCAGGCCCGTTGTCGGCGATGCGGATTACTGCGCGATCGCACATAGCAACAGCGCTGGGAATATGTTCCAAAAAAAGATGTAACAGTTCTGGATTATCTGGCGAGTACATGGCTAATTGGTAATTGGGAATTGCTAAGTAGGAATTAGTAATTGCTAATTGGGTAATTTCAAATTTCAGAAAGCCAATTCCAGATGGAAATGAAATCTAAAATCTAAACTCTAAAATCTAAAATTACCCATTACTCATTAGCCGCCGCTGATTTTGGCTTTGTAACCCTGTTGAATCAGAACCTGAACAAGCCTCTGACCGCAATCCCCTTGAATTTCAATGGTATTGTCTTTAACAGTGCCACCAGTACCGCATTGAGTTTTCAACTGTTTGAGCAAGGCGTTGAGAGTTTCCGGCTTACTCTGAAAACCAGTAATTACCGTTACGGTTTTGCCCTTGCGACCTTTGCGGGATGCCTGCACTCGGAGGTCTTGTTGATTGGGCGGTAGTTCTGGGACTGCTCGTTCTAGAGCTGCTGAGTTGTCTGGGACCGATCGTTTTAGGGCGGCTGAGTTGTCGCCGTTGCCAAATTCCGAATAGACGATGCGATTTTCAGTCAAGGTTTTGAGGTCGGAAGATTTGCGCTTTGAAGAAGACATAAAAGGCACCAATTATCTAAGAAGATCAGCTTTGTTTGTGCATTCTTTTTCACAGTATTACCAATTTCCCTTGGTGATGCTATAGCAACTGCTTTCGTCGGTGAGGAGCAGAGGAGCAGAGGGGCAGAGGGGCAGAGGGGAGCCAAGTGAATAACCTTACTTCTTCCTTCCCTCTTCCCTAGCCCCTTTCTTTTGAATGAGTGACTTTTGAATGAGTGACTTTTGACTTCCCTAGCCCCTCTGCCCTTCTGCCCTCTGCCTTCTGCCTTCTCAACAAATCCGTTGTCAGGCAAGTGAAGCTTACGTTTTGTATTGTAGTTAATCAATTCAAACAGGAAATAGAACAACCACTGCTTACAGTAATACCAGGAGCAAAGTGGTTCACTCGGCTCAGGTGAAGTGTTCTTAAATTCAAAAAAGCAATGGCGTCAGCATGAATCAATCAAATTCAGGATACAAACTGGTCTACTTTGACGTTTGTTGGAAGTTTTGCTCTTTCAATGCTATTTTCTACTTACAGGGGTTCCCGCTGTTATAGGTACAGGAAGTAAGGGCGAAGCATTCCGGTAATTAACCTCTGCATATAACCAATAAGTTATTTGCCGGAATGCTTCGCCCCTACGCCCTTACTTAA